>JAFKGE010000080.1 GCA_017307865.1 Burkholderiales bacterium
TCCACCCACGCCCATCCCTCGGCGCGAACCGTGGCGGCGATGCCCGTCAGCTTGTCTTGCGCCAGCCGCTCCAACAAACCCGCATCGTTGAGATACACGCCCGCGTCATCTTCCGCGAACAGATCGCGCCGGATGCCACCGCCTGCGGCCTCGTAGCTGTCCAGTCCGACAAAGCGCACCAGCGGATGCCTGTAGGCGTCGATTTCGCGCTCGGTGAGGCGTTCGCGCAAGTGCGAGGGATGGCGCTGCCACTGCGGTGCATCGTAGAACGCGCTTTCCTGCGCAGCGTGGTCATCGGTGATGGATAAGGCCATCAACTGATCGAGCGTGACGGCATCGGCGCGATAGTCGGCTATCAATCGCGGCGAGACATTCGCCAGCTTCAAGCGGCGCTGCACCACCAGCGGCGTGACGGAAAAATCCGCCGCAATGTCCTCGATGGGCCGTCCTTCGGCCACCAGCGCCGCGAAGGCTTCAAACTGGTCTGCCGGGTGCATGGCCTCCCGCTGCACGTTCTCGGTGAGGCTGGCCGTGCGGGCCGTGCCGTCGGCCACCAGCAGGCAAGGCACTTCCCATTCCTTGCTGATGCGGTGCTTTTTCGCCAGCAGCTTCAACGCGGCCAGCCTGCGGCCACCGGCCACCACCTCGTAATGCTCGCCATCGGCGGATGCAATCACGATCAGGTTTTGCAACAGGCCCACACGCTGGATGGATGCAGCCAACTCGGGAATGGACATGCGCGGGGTCTTGCGCACGTTGCGGCCCGTGGGGCGCAGCACCAGCCGCGACAGCGGCACCAGAATCAGGTTCTTCGTGGGGTCGGCAGCTTCCAGCGCAGGGGCTTGGATGGCGCGGGCTTCGGTTTGGGTGACGGCGTTCATGGTGAATCTCCAATCGAGTGAAACAAGGGAATGGAGGGGAAACCGCCCCTCCGACGGGGGGAACGGTCAGGCTTTGAGGGCGCGCATACCATCGGCCAGCAGCCACAGGGCGCGGTTCAGGCGCACGCGGCGTCCGTTGGCGCTGCGGCCGGACAGGCCGCCCTTGGTCAAGTTCTCCTGTGCGCGGTTGAACACGCTCCACAGGTCGGAGCGGCGGTCCTCGAACCGGCGCGGCATCAGGATTTGCGATTCGGTGATGGGCGCGGGCTTGTCGGGGTCGTCATACTTGAGGGCCAGCGCAGCGCGGGCGAACACTTCAGCTTCGCCATCGTCCAAGGTGATGCAACGCATCAGGGCGCGGGATTCTTTCACCCGCTCGAAGCCGCTCAACACTTGGTAAGCGCCTTCGATGACGGAACCGGCCACGTCGCCTTTGTGGGGTACGCGCACGTCCGCCACGGTGTCACCGCAGACAAGGCCATTGCTGCAAACAAAGCGGAACATTCCGGCCAGCATCTGATAGCTGCTGGTGCCGTCGTGCGAGTTCAGCAGCACGATTTCGTTAGCCTCCGCGCCGTTGATCTGGCTGGCGTGGCGCAGGCGAATCATGTGTTTGGTGTGCTCGCGGCGGCCTTCATCGCGCACGCGGGTCTGCGTCACCATGAAGGGCTGGAACCCCTCCTTGCGAAGCTCGGTCAGCACTGTAGCGGTGGGGATGTAGGCGTACCGCTCGGAACGGCTTTCGTGCGGGGCATCCGCGAAGATGGACGGGGCCACGTGATGAATCTGGTCATCGGACAGCGGGTAATCACTGCGTAGCGAAGGGGAGCGGGAAGCGAAACGGGATGCGAGTTGCATGGTCTTTCTCCTGACAAAAAGAGGTTTGCTGTTCACACCGCACACCGGATTCC
>JAFKGE010000034.1 GCA_017307865.1 Burkholderiales bacterium
CGTTCCAACATGACAATCACCTCTCCGAGAAAATGAAGGGGACGTCATGTTGCGCTGCGGCTGCTGTTATGTGCCCCGATTCTGACCAGAGGCCCAGGAGGTGCGCTCCTGGCCTCCAAGCACGGCACATAAGAAAACAGGGCACAAAATTCGCATTTTGTGGCGCGCCACAAAATGGGCCAGGATCAGCGCCGCCGAATTGCGTGTCAGGGCTTCCTTGACGATCTCGCGCGGGTATACCGACGTCTGGCTCACCGTGCCCCGGAACATCTCGACGTACTCGATGACCCGGTGCTGGGCATCCAGGTGGATCACCGCAAACACCTCGTGCTCCAGCGTGCCCAGCTCGATGCGCAGGAAGTCGCGCACCGCCTGCGGTGACGACAGCATCTCGGTACCGCGCAACTGGCCCGCCAGCACCCGCAGCGCCGCCTGCAGCACCTCGGCAGGTGCGGCCGGACGGTAGCTGCCCGCGACATCGCACACGAGCAGGGAGGAATCGAGGGAAGAAGTGAACGACAGGGAAGATGGCTGCGACATGGTCGGCTCCGGTTCGGAATCGGGCGGGATTGCCCGGAACCGGCCACCCACGCCGCAGCGCAAGCAGTCAGGGGTCGAAGGCGCAGCCGACAGACGGCCGCCAGGCCGCCAGCGTGCAAGGCCCGCGCAGCCCTTGACGGCGAGAACGGCGTGGTAGGTTGAAAGGGCACAGCAAGACCGCCACTCCACACCCACGCCACCCCAGCCCCGGCAAGCGCAGCGCGCAGCGGCCAGGCCGCGCAGGCGTCAGGGATCAGAGCCGGATGGCCGGGATGCGGCACGAAGCCCGGGGCGTAGCCCGCGAGCCCGGCGGCGGTACGCCGAGACGCTATATCGAGGTTGCATCCCGGACAACGGTCGACGATCAGGCCGTCACCGCCACTGGCATCGGCGTCCCGTACAACTTCACTTCGACTTGTGAGACAATATATCTAGTCCGACAATGATTTTGTATATTGTCATATAAATCAATGAATTAATGATGTTGTGGGCGAAATGAAAGAAGAGCAGTCAGATTTAGCCCAGATGGTTCGCTTGGCTTTGGCCGAGCAGACGGAAGACGTGCGCCTGTTTGCGGCGCGGCTGGTGCGCAAGTACCGTGGAACGGCGCCCGACCTGGCCGAGCAGCTCGAACTGTTTCTGAAGTCGAAGCCGGCACGCAGCGTTTCGCCCATGCGCAAGTTGTCGCCCCAGCCATCGGCGACCCACGCCTTGCCGGTTGACGACGAATCCCGCCTCTCGCTCCTGAAGGTGTTCAAGGACGCACCGACGAAAGACGCGCCGCTGCTGTCTAGTGATGTCGAGGATGTCCTGGGACAACTCATCGCCGAGCGCCGGCAGAGCGACCGACTGCAGGCCATGGGGCTGATGCCGACCCGCTCGGCCATCTTTGTGGGGCCGCCTGGGGTCGGCAAGACACTCACGGCCCGCTGGCTGGCTGCGCAGTTGAAGGTGCCGCTGTACGTGCTCGACCTGACAGCCGTGATGAGCAGCCTGCTGGGCAAGAGTGGTGCCAACCTGCGGGCGGCCATCGACTTCGCCAAGCGCGAGCCGTGCGTGCTGCTGCTGGACGAGATCGATGCCATCGCCAAACGGCGCAGCGATGACACCGACGTGGGCGAACTCAAGCGCCTGGTCACGGTGATCCTTCAGGAAGTAGACGAATGGCCCGCCAGTAGCGTATTGCTGGCGGCCACGAATCACCCGGAACTGATCGATCCGGCGCTGTGGCGCCGCTTCGACCTGGTGGTTCAGTTCAAGACGCCCGATGAACAGGCGGTCAAGGAAGCCATCAAGCGCTTCCTGGGGCCGGACTACGCCCTCTTTGCCCGTTGGATCGATATCCTGGTGTTTGCATTCGCCGGACACTCGTTCAGCGACATCGAGCGCGACGTGCAGCGTTTCCGGCGCGCCGTGGCCCTGGGCACGACCACGGACGCCGATCTGGTCGAGGACTTCATGAAGGCACGCGCCTTGGCGCTCGACAGGCAGGGTCGCATCGACCTGGCGGTGATGCTTGCCAAGCAGACCCGCTTGTCCCAGCACACCGTCTCCGACATCACCGGGGTAAGCCGAGACACGATCCGCAAGTACACCAACGAGACACCTGCGGCACGAAAGGCCGCGCCCCGGAGAAAGGCTGACGCATGAGCCAAACCAATTTCCTGATCGGTCGTGGCGAGCTGCTGACCCACGACATCGTCGGCCCGAGGCGCATGCCCGGCAAGGCCGAGGTCTACACCTTCGCGCAGGCGCGGGAACGGTTGATTCCCCAGTTCCGCAGCGCTGCGAACGCGCTGGACGAACTGCCCGTCGACGCCTGTCCGGGCGACTTCGCGGTGGCCCGGCTGATGATGAACCCCAGCTTCATCGCTCGTTCCTATTTCCCGACCGGGCTGTTGCGCAGTACGGGGCTGGAGTCCATCGGTAGCCGCACCGTCAAGGTCAAGCCACAGGCCTGGACCCGCAAGGGGCAGCCGCAGGAGACCACGACGACCGAACTGTTCGTCGCGGGCAAGCGCCAAGCCTTCCGCAATCTTTCGCGGTGGACGGAAACCATCGACGCGGAATCCGATGAGGGCGACGACCTGGTCCACATCGAACAGTTCGCCGCTTTCGCGCCGGCGGAGCGCATCGTGCGCCTGGGCGGACCGAAGGATCGGTTCTTCGAGGTGGGCCTGCATCTGTTACCGGGCGGAGACCCGGGCCTGATCCAGAAGGCTTTCGTGAAATTCGCCCAGCGGGAGGGCGTTAAGGTCCATAGTGAAGTCGATTTCGTCGCCGGCAACCTGTGGTTCGTACCGGTCGAAGGCAAGCCGCGTAAAGTCGAGAAGCTGGCCAGCTTCGCCTTCGTCCGGGTCATCCGGCCGGTGCCCAAGCTGCGTGGCATCCGCCCGTTGCAACGCAGCGGTGGCCCCGCGGTGGGGTGCAGCCTGCCCATCGAGCAGGCCCTGTCGTCTGAGCCCCGTGTCGCCATCCTGGACGGCGGCCTGCCAAAGCACCACCCCATCGGTCCCTGGCTGCGCTCGTACCGCAAGCTCGACGAAGACGCCGCCGACGACCCGGACGGCCCGGAGCACGGCCTGGGCGTGACATCGGCCGTGCTGTTCGGCCCGATCCAGCCCAACGGAACGGCCGGTAGGCCTTTCGCTCCGGTAGACCATCTGCGCGTGCTTGACCAGGAATCGGCCGGTGAGGAACCGTTGGAGTTGTATCGCACGCTCGGTCTCATCGAACAGGTCCTGCTGTCGCGGTCCTACGAGTTCATCAACCTGAGCCTGGGGCCGGACCTCGAAGTGGAGGATCGGGAAGTCCACGCTTGGACGTCCGTCATCGACGAGTTGCTCAGCGATGGCGACACCCTCATGACCGTGGCCGTGGGCAACAACGGGGAACGCGACCGCGAACTCGGCTACAGCCGCGTGCAAGTTCCGTCGGACTGCGTGAATGCGCTCGCGGTTGGCGCGGCCGACGACACTGGAGCGGACTGGGCTCGCGCGTCCTACAGCGCGATCGGGCCGGGCCGCAGCCCTGGCGTCGTCAAGCCGGACCTGATGGCCTTCGGCGGCAATCCAGCGTCCAAATACTTCCACGTCCTGGCGCCGAGCGCGAAACCGGTACTGACCCCGCAGCTCGGCACGAGTTTCGCGGCGCCGTACCTGCTGCGCAGCGCGGTCGGCATCCGTGCCATCCTGGGCGGCAACCTGACGCCTCTCGCCATCAAGGCCTTGCTGGTCCATGCGGCCGATCCCGGCGAGCACGACCAGATCGAAGTGGGCTGGGGCAAGATTCCCGAGGACACCCTCGACATCATCACGTGCCCGGATGGCGTGGCCCGCGTGGTCTACCAGGGCGAGCTCAAACCCAGCAAGTACCTGCGCGCCAGCCTGCCGCTGCCCAAGGAAGGGCTGACGGGCAACGTCCGCCTGAAGGCTACTTTCTGCTACGCATCCCCCACCGATCCGCAGGATGCCGCGGCCTACACCAAGGCCGGTCTCGAAGTCGTCTTCCGCCCCAACGACGAAAAGATCAAGGATGGCAAGAGCAACGCCGATACCAAGGGCTTCTTCGACTTGAAGAAGTTCGCCACCGAACAGGAGCGCCGCTCGGATCAGGGCAAGTGGGAAACCGTGCTGCACGGGGCCAAGCCCTTCCGTGGCCCTAGCCTCAAGAACCCCGTGTTCGATATCCACTACAACGCCCGCGACGGCGGCGGCCGGGCCACCGGCGCCGAGAAGATCCGCTACGCGTTGATCCTTTCGGTCGAGGCACCGAAGCACGCCGATCTCTACAACGACATCCTGCGCGCCTATGCCAAGACGCTGGTGCCGATCCAGCCGCAGGTGTCGTTGCCAATTAGGGTCAAGTAGTTCATCTATTTTTATATTGGCGTCACCAGATAGGGCGAACGACCGTTCCAGCGCGCTGGCCGTCATGGGCTCTGCAGCAGCAGATCCTCAGCACGAAGCCTGACGACTTCCGATTTCCGGCTGCTCCTGCGACTTAGTTATGCGGGGGGCATCCCTCGAAACAGAAATGTGGGGTGTTCGCATGACCAACGGAAAACAACGATGTACATACGAGAATCTGATTCGGCCGTAGTGGCCCTTGACGACCGTTCGCTGCGGGCCAGACTAGCGCGCACGGACTGGAAACGTGACCCGCTCTTCATCACCGATGAGCAGGTATTCGGTCTGTTCAGTCAGGCGCGCGCCAAGGGCGACAAAGCCAGAACTGCGCTGTTCGCCGAGGCGTTTAATCAGCGCTTGCTGGAGCGCTCGCGTAAGTTCGTCCTCAAGGCGCGCATTTACCCGGGCTTTATCGACGACCTCCGTCGTGCGGCGTATGAGCTTGCATCCTGTATCTGGGAGCACCTACTTTCGAGCGATAAGCATGCTGCGCACGCGGAGAAAGCGTTCGGGCAGTTCTTTGAACGGCGGGCCATCGAGTTCCAGCGAACCTTCCTCGCAAAGAAGCGCAAGTTGCAGTCCAGCTTGGACTCGGATGACGATGATGAAGACGAGGTAGTGTCGACGACCGACGACATCGACGAGCTAAAAGAGTTCAATACACCGGACCTTCTGGCTGCCCGGCGGCAGGAGTTCGAGCGGGTGAATAGCCGCCTGCTTGAAATCCTCACGCAGAAGGAATACGCCACCTACACACTGATCTACGGCGCCGACTGGCAGGTCCAGGAAGTAGCTGCGGCGCTCAAAGTGACCGTCAAGAGCGTCAACACCTACAAGAGAAGTGCGCTCGCAAAAATCGACAAGGAGTTCAAGCAATGACAACGCCCAACCGCAGGCTGTCGCTCGATGAAGTGCTTGATGAGTTCTTCTACTCGGCCGACAAGCCGACCCCTGCCCAAGTGCTTCACGCGTGCCAAGCCCACCCCGAGTACCGAGCCGACATCGTGGAGTTCGCGGCCCTGTGGATCGCCTACGAAGCATCGCCCGAGCCCACCGAAGATGCCTTGCTTCCGAAGGTGGCCAAAGACGACGTGTTGCGCCTGCAGAGCTTTGTTCTCAATCGGCTTCACGAACTGGACCAGGGGTCTGCCTCCAGTTCGCAAGCTGAAACTGCACGCAAGGCCGTCGAATCGCTTGCAGGGAAAAGCCTGAGGCAAGCTGCCGCAGCAGCTGGCCTTGGCGCTTCCGCACTGCTTCTGACGAAGGTTCTTACCAAGAGCATCGTCAACGTTCCCACCAAGGTTCTTCGCGACTTGGCTGCGCATCTCAATGTTGCGCTTGCCGAACTCCAACAGTGCCTGGGACCGTCTTTGGCGGGTGCCAAGAGCTTTAGAGCCAAAGGAATTCCAAACGCCTCTGCTCAGGAAACTTGGGAAGCTGCAGTGCGTTCACTTTCGGTCAGCGACGAAGAGAAACAGCGCCTGCTGGCTCTACAAACTAGAGAGGGTGACTCGTGACCCCGTTTCACAGAGCCCGGGAGGCTGCGACGCAGTTGAGGCGCCAGCTGTTCGGCGATGAGGCGTCATCGGGTATTCCATCGAACCAGGTCATCGACGCCGCAGCGGCCGAAAACGCCGAGGACTTCGACATCTCTGATGCGGCACCTGATGACGAAGCTCTCGGGACCGCTGATGCCGTTCTGATCCGCAAGTTCCGACAAATCGTCGTACGCAACGACGTGCCGAGCGGTGAACGCGCGTTCCTCATCGCACACGAGTTCGGCCACTGGAAGCTCCATCACGAAGGGCACGAGGGCTGCCATAAGGTCGTTGATTCGACCTTGAAGCCTGAAGACGGTGACACTTTCGGTGCCCAGAAAATTGAAGCCTATGGCGCTCGCGAGCGAGCCGAACTCCAGGCAAACATCTTCGCCAGAGAGCTTCTCCTTCCACGCGCGGTGGCCCGTGGGCTCTTCCTCGCAGGAAAGACTGCAACACAACTCGCGCAAGACCTAGACGTCCCCCTGGAGTTGGTTCGGCAACAGTTGCTCGATGGTTTGCTTCTTCCCGAGCCGCCAGCGAGCAGTGATGAGCCGCCCCAGCCCATTACGCCAACCCAGGACCAGATGGCGGCAGCCACGTCGTCGGCCAAGACCTCCCTGGTGGTAGCCGGGCCTGGCACCGGCAAGACAGCCACGCTCCTCATGAGGGTGCAGCATCTACTCGCCGAGGGGGCCAAGCCCGAGAGTTTGCTGCTGCTGACGTTTTCAAATCGGGCAGCGCGAGAGCTGGTTGACAGGCTGCAAGAACTTGGTGTCTCGAACGCCCATGACATCTGGGTCGGCACGTTTCACGCCTTCGGCCTGGAGTTCCTTCGCAAGAACCACGAGCAGTTCGGCCTGCGGCCGCGCTTCGGTGTTGCCGATAAGATGGCGCAGATTGCAGTTCTCGAGCCCCACATCTACGCCCTTGGCCTGAGGGCGTTCAATCCGCTTGGCGACCCCCTCGACTGGCTGAAGGACGTCGTCTCGACCATCCAGCGAGCAAAGGACGAACTCGCCGATGCCGACGAGTTTGCCGACGCAGTTGAGCAATCGGCACTGGACACCCCCGCTGAGGTGCTGGCCAAGCAGCACGATGTCGTCAAGCTATACAGGTGCTATGAATCGAAGATGCGTGCGAACGGCAGCCTCGTCGACATGGGCGACCTCGTCATGCTCCCGGCCCTTGCGCTGACAAAGGAGTTCGCCAAGTACGCCGCGAGTGTTGGCCGATTCAAGCACATCCTCGTCGACGAATACCAAGATGTGAACCGGGCAAGTGCTCAACTTGTGAAGGCATTGGCCGCTCACGCCAGGAGCCTCTGGGTCGTGGGAGATGCACGGCAAGCCATTTACCGATTCCGCGGTGCGTCCATGCGCAACATCGTCCGCTTCGGCGACGACTTTCCAACCCACACGACGTTCCCGCTCAACGAGAACCGGCGCAGTTTCGAAGAGGTAATCCGCGTCTTCGAGCACACGGGCCGCGAGGGCAATCCTCTACAGATGGTGCTCCCACTCGATGACGTAGGGTCGGCGCGCGGACACAGCGGCATCAAGCCTCGCCATGTTCAGTGCGCGAATGACGACGTGGTACATGGAGAACTCGCGGCCAATGTCCGTCGCATCCGTGGGCTGGGCGTGGCTTACCGAGACCAGGTCATCCTTGCAAGCACCCACGACACCTGCAGCGCCGCGGCAGATTCACTGAACACGGCAGGGGTGCCTGCTCTGCACCTCGGCGACATCTTCCAGCGGCCCGAGGTCAAGGACCTGTTGGCATTGCTGCAGCTGTTCATCGACCGTTCAGGAAGCGGCCTGCTTCGAGTCTCACAACTCCCAGGCCTCCAGTTGCCGCCAACGGATGTCGAGAAGCTGCTTGCCTGGTGTAAAGTGAATCGGCCGGTGCCGCTGTCCTGGGTTGCCGCGCCGCCTCCTGGGCTATCCAGCAGGGGCATGGCGGCTCTGCAGCGGTGGGCGACTACTTTCGATGGCCTCGAGTCAACGGACTCTCCATGGGAAGTCGCCTGCCAACTGCTACTGGACCGGACAGGCATTCTTCGTGCCCATCTGGCCGGCAGCGGCATCCTCGAGATCACTCGTCGCATCGCGCTCTGGCAGTTCATCTACTACCTGCGGGTGCCGGACGGCGGTCGGGCGTACCAGACCGTCGGCAGCTTCATCACTCGCTTGCGTCGCCGTCTGCGCGTCGGCGATGACCGTGAGCTCCGTATCCCGCCTCCGGAGGCAGACAGTCTCGATGCGGTAGCCGTCATGACAATTCATGGGAGCAAAGGCCTTGAGTTCGAGGCGGTCCATCTTGTCGACATCGACGCCAGGCATTTCCGCATGGGCGCAGATTCCGACCTTGTCCCGCAGTCCCTGTTGCAGTCCATCGCTTCCGTCCAGAACTTCGAGGAGCAAAGTGAGGCCTCGAACAAGCTGTACGTGGCACTATCTCGGGCCCGGGAGCACTTGGTCCTCTACGAGACCAAGGCGATGTACAACGCCGAGTGCGTTGCGGCCATTACTGGCGCCGCTCATCTACTCGAACGAGTTCAAGGCAAGGCCACTGTTCCCAAGGCGCTGGCGCCGTCATTTGTCAGCAGCTCTGTGCTCGCGCCTGCGGTATACGAGCTCACGGGCTTCTTGTCCTATCGGATGTGTCCGCGACGCTACTACTACGACTTCATCAAGGAACTAAGCCCTGCAGCCGGACTGCATCCAGCGGCCTTGATTGAAGGGGCCGTCATGCGCGAGCTCTTCGCTCCCTACGGCGAAGAGCCGGGAGCGCCGCCTCTGGAAGTCGAAAAGGTGCTGGCTTCTCTTGGGCCAGCCTTCAAGGAGTCCGTGCCGCATCTCAGAGCCTACGCGGACCAGCTACTAACCTTTGGTCGTTCTTGGCTTGGCGCGCAGCGCGCAATGATGGCGAAGCCGTTTGACGTTAAGTGCGCAGGCATCCCGCTTCACGTCTCGCCCCACCGCATCACAAAGTCCGGGTCCGTGGTCAAAATTGAGTTCGTGCGGGCCAAGCCGTCGGGAAAGCTGTCGCGGCAACACAAGACCCTCAAATGGGTGTTGAAGTACCTGGCGGAGGCCTATCCCAACTACTCGTTCCAAGGCAGCATCTTTGTGCTGAGTACAGGCACTGAAGAGTCCGTCTCCCCATACGGCCGACTGCCTGCCGACTTCTTCCTCGTGCCAATTGCTCAAGCGCTCATGGCCGGCAACTTTGAGGCCAGGCTCAATCCATGGGAGTGCCCGAAGTGCAGGCACTTCTTGCATTGCCCGGCCTAGGCGGAGCTGGTCGACGCACTTCCGATTTCCAGGGCTTCCTGCGACTTACCCAGCATGAGCAGCGCATCCCGCGCGGCTCGTCTAGCTGAAAGGGAGCAGAAATGCCCACTCGCGTTTACATCCAGTCGGAATTCTTCTCCGACATCAAGTTCGTCGAAGTCAACGACGAGGCCACAGTCGCTGAGCTGAAGCACGCTGTCCTGGCGCTGCTGCCGGCCGGCACCGAGGCTTCTGACCTGACCCTCTCGGTCGAAGACGATGACGACGACACCCACGGCCACACGACCCACGTCAAGCACCTCAAGAAAGAGCACGGCGTGCGAGTGCACCTCCACCGCTGCAAGCAGGTGGAAGTGCAAGTCCGCTTCGGCGCCGAGGTCGTGCACCACAAGTTCCGCCCGGCGACCACCGTCGGCCGCGTGCGCCTGTGGGCCGGCGAGAAGTTCGGCATGGCGCCGGGCGACATCGCCGAGCACGTCCTGCAGATTGCCGGCACGACCGAGCAGCCCGACGTGGACATCCACATCGGCACGCTGACCAAGTGCCCGCAGTGCTCGGTGACCTTCGACCTGGTGCCCGCGCACCGCATCAACGGCTAAGGGGCGAGGTATGGCACCGGACGAGCAATCGCTGCGTGCCGACCTCGCGTCGGCGCGCTTTCTCTCGGGCGAAGACCGCAACCGCTGGCAGTTCAAGAAGCTGGAGTGGCCCTTCGTCTACATCAACGTCATCGCCCGCGACCTGCGCGAGTACACGCTGCGGCTGGAGTGCAGCGGCTTCCCGACGCCGCCGCCCACAGGTACGTTCTGGGACCTGTCGACGAACAGCAAGCTGTCGTTCGACAAGTGGCCGCAAGGCGGCGAGCGCCTGCAGCTGGCCTTCAAGCCCGGCTGGAAGACAGGGGATGCGCTTTACATCCCCTGCGATCGCGAAAGCATCGTCGGCCATGAGTGCTGGTTTGCCCAGTACCCGCAGCTCATCTGGAAGCCCGCCAAAGGCATCAGCCACTACCTGGAGGTGGTTCATGACCTTCTTCAAAGCCGCGACTATGTCTGCGCCCCTGCTTGAGGTGCCTGCCGCGCTCTGGGCGGAGTTGATGGCGCACCTGCGTGCGCAAGGCGGCGGCGTTCGCGAGAGCGGCGCCTTCCTCCTTGGGCACAAAGCCGACGCTGACCGCGTGGTGCTGCGGTTCCTGCCCTACGAGCAGCTGCAACCCGACGCGCTCCGCAACGACCACGTGTCCCTGAAGGCCGCGAGTTTCGCGAAGCTGTGGGAGGTCTGTCGCGCTGAAGGCATGACCGTCGTGGCGGACGTGCACACGCATCCCTTCGGCCCCGGCCAGAGTCGGTCGGACCGGGCGAACCCGATGGTCGCCTTGAAGGGGCATATCGCGCTAATCGTGCCCCGGTTCGCCAAGGGCAACTCGCGCCCCCGCGACCTCGGGCTGTACGTCTACGAAGGCAACCACCAGTGGGCGTCGTACTCGGGATCTGATGTCGACCGCCTCCTGCGACTTACCAATGCTGGAGTTTCCCAATGACTGATTTCAACGCCGATTCCATGCACCGGCTGGCAAAGATGGCCTTGGACGCCGGCGAGGTCGCCTCGCCCGAGGAGGCGGTGGCCCTGTTCTCTCGCTATCGGCTGCGCATCCATCTCGGCCAAGGCTGGGCCAGCATGCTCGCCGGTCAGGCCTGCTTCTTGACCGCACTGAATACGGCCGTGCGCGCCTTCCTGGGCGGCGTCGAGGTCTACGGCGACCTAGCCGTTGCGCTCGACGTCCCGCTGTACCAAGGGCGCGGTGCCCGGGTCGTCGCTGAAGACCTCGGTGCCAAGGTCGCCAACAACGCCGCCTCGGACCTGCCGACGCTCGTGCTCGGTGCCGTCCCTGAGGGCACGCCCGCGGCGTTTTGCGTTCAACTTAGCTGGGACCACTGGCGCTTCGAGATTGCGCCCGCCGCTGCGGGCGGTGGGCTGGCCTGCACGGACGACAATCCCCTCGCGGGCGTTGGCGCTGCGGCGCTGGGGGTCAACGAGGCGTTCATGCACGTCCGTGGCGACCTGGCTGAGGCCGGCCACCGAAACGTCGGCATGTCGCTCTGGAACCCGCTCGCGGTCGCCGACTGGCGCGACGACGCACACAAGGGCCCCGAGCTCGCCTACTTGCCGAAGTCCCTATGGCTCGTCGGCCTGGGCCACCTGGGCCAGGCCTACGCATGGACGCTGGGACTGCTGCCCTATCCGGCCGATGGTCGCCCGCACCTGGTGCTCCAAGACTTCGACAAAGCCGCCAAGTCCAATCTCAGCACCTGCTTACTGTTGTGGGCGTCGGATCTGCTCAAGCCCAAGGTCAGAGCGGTGGCGAGCCGGCTCGAGGCCGCGGGCTTCACCACCGCGCTGGTCGAGCGCCGTTTTGGCCCCGGGCATCGGGTCATGATCGACGAGCCGACCGCGGCCCTCTTCGGCGTCGACAACGTGGTCGCGCGCCGCGACCTCGATACCGCCGAGTTTTCGCTGGTCGTCGAGGCCGGGCTTGGCAGCGGGCATCGCGATTTCCGGAACATCCGGCTGCACACGTTCCCGGGCCCGCGCCGACCGTCGGAAATCTGGACGGCGGAATCTGCCGCGCAAGCCTTCGTTGAGTTGAATGACACCTACAAGAAGTTGGCTGACGAGCGCCAGGACATCTGCGGGATGACGCTGCTGGCCTCTCGCGCCGTAGCCACGCCGTTCGTCGGGGCGCTAGCGGCGGTGCTGGCACTGTCCGAGGTCATGCGCCCGCTCCACGGCGGCCTGGTTCACGCCGCCCTGGACGCGCAGATGAAGAGCCTGCGCCATCGCACTGGCGCAGCTCCAATCGCGTACCAAGGGCTGCAGACGGCCTTTGTTCAAGCCGAAAAGCGGTTGTCCGGCCGTACAGGGGAGGTTGGTGAGCAGGCGCCGCTACGGCCGCTACGGCCGCCACCGGCGAGGCTGCCTTTCTGAAGCGGTGGATGACTCCGCGCGCATCGCCGCGAAGTTTGGCCCTCTCGGAGCTCTATGGACTGGCGTGATTGGCTTCGCCGTCTTCTATGGGGGGCTTCCTGCCTGCATCTCGGCCTGGAGCGAGGAGAGCAAGGCCAACCTCAAGGGCCCAGCAGCGGCGGCCTTCGCGAACCTGCTGGACCAGGTCATGTGGCATCGCTTCATATCGCCTTGCCAGTGGGCCGGCATCGCCATCCTGCTGGTGTGCTCGGCCATCGCGATCTGGAAATGTCTCGACCGGACTGACCTCGATGATGAAAAGGCGAATCTCTTGAGCGCCGTCTCGAAAGTCGTCAGCCGTTTGATTGGGCACTGAGCGAGTGGCATCGGTCGCAGCCCTACCTCTCTGCTGAGTTCCATGCAATCCCGCCCCCGCATTGGAGTGAATCCCATCGGCTGAGCCACCGGGAGTCAGGTATAGGCCAGCTTGCTGGACCAGCTAATCTTCGAACTCGTTGAGTGGTTGATAGCCAAGCGCCAAGTGCAGATGCTTGGCGTTGTAGACCTCTTCAATGAACCTCGGCAGTCGGGCTGCGACATTGGCGAAAGTCTCATCGCCGCCGATGTAGATGTTCTCGACCTAGCCCGGATATTTCACCAGTAGCCGGCAAGCCGAGTTCAGCGACACGGTGAAGGAGTTTGCCGGTCTGATTGCGGCGCGAAGCAATCACTGAACGGGGTGGAGCTGATTTGCGGGGACAGCACCCCCTTACCCCCGTTGTTTGTCAGCGTGCCGGGGACAGCACTGGACGAACTTCAAGGGCCCAGCGCGGCCAGCCGCGCCGCAGCCGCGGCAAACAGCTCGCGCAGCGGGTGGTGACTGGCCAGCATGACCCGCACGCGGCGCGTGTTGCGCACGATGGCCGCTCCGATCTTGAGCAGCCGCCAGCGAATTGTTGCGGCCGTCGCGCGCTCGAGTTCGGTCGCTTCAAGCGCGAGCTGGCGCAAGCGCACCATCAGCGTATAGGCAAGGGCTGCCAGCAGCAGCCGCAACTGGTTGGCCGCGAAGCGGTGGCAACTGGCCCGGGTGCCAAACAGGTCGAGTTGGGCCTCCTTGATGCGGTTCTCCGCCTCGCCGCGCTGGCAGTACAGCCGGTCATACAGGTGGACGGCATCGCCCGGGAGGTTGGTCACCACGAAGCGCGGGTTGGTACCTTGGGCACCGTATTCGAGCCGCGTGATCACGCGCCGCTGGCGGTTCCAACTCTTGGCCGCATAGGCGAATTCGTCGATCAGGCGCTGCTTGACGCCGCTGGCCATGTAATCGTCGGCCATGGCCGCTTCGACGTACTGCACCGCCTCGTGCAGTCGCGCGTTGCGCGCCAGACCAATGATGTAGCCCACGCCCGAGCGCTCGCACCACTGCAGCAGGCGGCGGCGACAGAAGCCCGAGTCGGCGCGCACGATGATGCGCGCCTCGGGCCAGGCGCGGCGAAGCCGGGCAACGATCAGCTTGATGACGGCCGCAGCGTTCTTCGCTCCATCGATGCGGCTTGGCCGCAAGACGCAGGCGAGCATCGCCTGGCCGCAGAACACGTACAGCGGCAGGTAACAGTGATGGTCGTAGTAGGCGTGGAACTGCGCCAGCTCCTGACCACCGTGCAGCGGCACGTCCGACGCGTCGATGTCCAGCACCAGTTCTTCGGGCGCGCTCTGGTGGCCGGCGATGAACTGCGCGATCAGCACTTCGTGCAATGCCCAGGCCTGGCCGCGCGTGGCGCGGTTGTCCAGGCGGCTGAAGGTGGGCGCCGAGGCCAACATCTGGTCGCGGCCCACCGCGGTTTGCATCAGCACGTCGCCGCGCAGCGCCTGGTGGTCGTTCAAGTCTTCGTAGCCGCAGCACAGCCCGTAGATGCGTTGCGCCAGCAGCTCACGCAGGCCATGCACGATGCGCGAGGGCTCCCGCGGATCGGGCAACGCGGCCGCCGCCGCGCGGCTCAGTCCGATATGTCGATCGACCTGGCGCAACAGCAGCACGCCACCGTCGCTGCTCAGATCGCCGCCGCTGAAGTCGGCTTCGATCACCCGGCGGCCAAGCCGTCCGAACTCGATCTTGCGCTGGGTACACTTTGGCATCGGCAGTCCTCGGTTGTCATTGGCGTCGAATACCTATGACAACGGGCTCAGCCACGAGGCTGCCGACCTATCATTGATGAAATATCCGGGCTAGAGCGTTGCCATGAAGCTCTCGACCTGCGCATTGTGGTCGGGTTTGCATTTGGGTTTTGTGTTTGCCTACGCAACTTTTCGCAGCGTTGGCGTGAGGCCGTCCTTCCGTGCACAGTCCAGGTGATCGGCCCACGCTTGGAGCATCACGCGCCTTTCGTCTTGGTAGGCATGTCGGTTGTAAGCCGCGCGTACGGCGTTGGCCGGCACATGTGCCAGGCAGTGTTCGATCACGTCCACGCTTGCGCCCAGGCTGTTGAAGTGCGTGCTGAAGGCCGCCCTCATGCCGTGCGGTGTCCCCTCGCCGCCGAATCCAAGCCGTTCTATCAAGGCGTTCAGGCTGCGATTGGCCATGGGCCGGCGGGGGTCAAGCCGGTTCGGGAACAGGTGTTCGCGACCGGCAGGGACGATCTTGCGAAGCCGCGTGAGCAACTCGACAGCCTGACCTGACAGCGGCACCCAGTGGGGCCGCTTCGCCTTCATGCGAGCTGCTGGAATTTCCCAATGGGCAGCTTCCAGGTCCAGTTCGTCCCAGCGGGCTTCGATGACTTCCGCTTTCCGACAGGCGGTCAACAAAACGAGCAGCATGGCGATACGCGTTTCCTCGTTGATCGTGGTGGCTGCATTGAGGGCGCGGAGAAAGTCGCCGATCTGTTCACCAGCCAGGGCGGGGTGGTTGGACTGGTTGCGCTTCTTCATGACGCGCAGTGGTGGTACCGGGTTGTTATCCATCAACCCGGAGTCGATTGCGTACTCGAACATGCCCCAGAGATGGTTGCGAAGATTGCGGGCCACCTCGGGCGCGCGCTTCTCAACATCTTTCAGAAGCGCAGTCAGCTCCAAGCGCGTGATGCCGTCCATTGGGCGGTTCTTCAGCTTCGGCATCAGATCGTTGTCGATCTCGCGCTGGCGCTGTTTGACGGTGGATGGGCGCAGGCTGGCGGCCGTGGCCGTATTCCAGTCGGCCATCACTGCGGCGAACGTGCCCCGCTCGCGCTCCAACTGTTCCTGGGCCTGGGTGACCCGCAGTTCCTGTTTGGCCTGGACCGGGTTGATACCTTGGGCGACCAGCTTGCGGGAGTCGCTGTGCAACCCGCGTGCCTCCGCGAGGCCAATTTCAGGAAATGCGCCGAGCGACTGTTTGCCCTCGACGCCACCCACGCGGAACTTGTAGCGCCAGAGCTTCGAGCCGTTGGACTGAACAAGCAGGTACAGCCCGCCGCTGTCGGCGAGCTTGTAGGCGCGTTCTTGCGCCTTGGCGGACTTGATTTGGATGGTGGTGAGCATCTGGGGGTTTCAGCCTGTCGAGGCCCCCAATGAGGCCCCCAAATGATCGAGATGTCAAGATATTTTGATTGATCGATTGAGACGTTATGCGACTATAAGTTATTGAAAGTATTTAGGTTTTTCAAGAATCCGAGATTTCTTGAGACACCCTGAAATCGCAATGCACACTTCAGGTGGCGATTTTCATTGGCAGTGGGGTTATTCAGGCCAGGGGCGATCGGCATAGCATGAGCCGCTGTGACTGCAGATGCTGACAAGTCAATTATGAGCACGCCGCGCGGGGCGGGTGCGGCGCCGCTGGACGTGGGTGGCGTGGCCGCGCGCGTGGCGCAGGTGCACGCCGAGTTGATGCGCCTGACGCGCAAGCGGCTGGACGAGCAGGGCATCGCGCTCAACCACAGCCAGGTGCAGGCGCTCAAGCGGCTGCGCGCCCATGGCTCGATGAGCGCCGGTGAGCTGGCGCGCGCCTTCGACTACGACAGTGGCGGCATGACGCGCCTGCTCGACCGCCTGGAAAGCCAGGGCCTGCTGCGGCGCCAGCCCGACCCTGATGACCGCCGCAGCCTGCGCATCCAGCCCACCGCCGCTGGTCTGGCGCTGGGCGAGCGCCTGGCCGCCATCGGCGAGGCGGTGCTGGCGCAGGCGCTGAGCCCGCTGTCGGCGCGCGAGCGCCAGGGCCTGCTGGACAGCCTGGAGCGCATGCTGGCGGCGCTGCGCCAGGCGCCTTGAAGGACGGCGGCAGCCGTGAAGAAAAGGACAGGGACATGACCGAAGCCACCGCAGCCGCTGCCGATGCACCGCCGCCGCCCGCCGTGCCCGTTCCGCCGCGCCGGCGCAAGCGCCGCGTGCTGCTGTGGGGCGTGCTGCTGCTGGTGGTGGTGGGGGCGCTGGCCTGGGGGCTTTGGTATCAGCTGGACGGCCGCTGGAGCGAGAGCACCGACGACGCCTACGTGGCCGGCAACGTGGTGCAGATCACCCCGCGCATCGCCGGCACGGTGATCCGCATCGGCGCCGACGACAACGACCTGGTGCGCCAGGGCCAGACCCTGGTCGAGTTGGACCGCGCCAACGCCGACGTGGCGCTGGAGCAGGCCGAGGCCAGCCTGGGCCAGGCGGTGCGCAAGGTCAGCGGCCTGTACGGCAGCCTGCGCGCGGCCGAGGCCGACGTGGGCACGCGCCAAGCCACGCTGCAGCAGGCGCGCGCCGACCTGCAGCGGCGCCAGCAGCTGGCCGGCAGCGGCGCGGTGTCGCGCGAGGAGCTGGCGCACGCGCGCGACGCCCTGGCGCGTGCGCAGAGCGCGCTGACGGCGGCGCAGGCGCAGGCCGCCATCGCCCATGCGCAGGTCAGGGGCACCGACGTCGCCAGCCACCCCGACGTGCACGCCGCCGCGGCCCGCCTGCGCCAGGCCTGGCTGGACGACCAGCACACCCGCCTGCCGGCGCCCGTCACCGGCTACGTGGCCAAGCGCACGGTGCAGCTCGGCCAGCACGTGCAGCCCGGCACGCCGCTGATGGCGGTGGTGCCGCTGGCCAGCGTCTGGGTGGACGCCAACTTCAAGGAAACCCAGCTCACCCACATGCGCATCGGCCAGCCGGTGACGCTGACGTCCGACCTGTACGGCGACGCCGTCACCTACCACGGCCGCGTGGCGGGCCTGGGCATCGGCTCGGGCAGCGCGTTTTCGCTGCTGCCGGCGCAAAACGCCACCGGCAACTGGATCAAGATCGTGCAGCGCCTGCCGGTGCGCATCACCCTGCAGGCCGACGAGCTGGCCGCGCACCCGCTGCGCATCGGCCTGTCGATGGAAGCCAGCGTGGACCTGCACCAGCAGTCGCTGCCCACCCTGGCCACCGAGCCGCCCAGCCAGCCGGCACTGAGCACCGACGTGTACGGCAGCGACCCGGCCGAGGCCGACCGCCTGATCGCCGCCATCATCGCGCGCAACGACGGCGCGGCGCCGGCGCACCCGGCGGCTTCGGCACGGCACTGAAGGGACGCGCCATGGCCAGCCTCGCGATCGCCGGCGCGCCGCCCGAGCGCTTTCGCCCGCCCAGCCTGCCGCTGGCCACGCTGGGTCTGTCGCTGGGCACCTTCATGCAGGTGCTGGACATGACGATCGCCAACGTGTCCCTGCCGACCATCGCGGGCAACCTGTCGGCCAGCGTCGACCAGTCGACCTGGGTCATCACCTCGTTCACGGTGTGCCAGGCCATCACGCTGCCGATGACCGGCTTTCTGGCGCGCCGCTTCGGCGAGGTGCGGCTGTTCATCAGCGCCGTGCTGCTGTTCTCGCTGTTTTCGCTGCTGTGCGGCTTTGCCACCAGCCTGGGCATGCTGGTGGTGTTTCGCGCGCTGCAGGGCGCGGTGTGCGGGCCGATGTACCCGATCACGCAAAGCCTGATGGTGGAGATCTACCCGCGCGACAAGCGCGGCGTGGCGCTGTCCATCATCTCGATGATCACGGTGGTGGCGCCCATCATCGGGCCGGTGCTGGGCGGCTGGATCACCGACAGCTATTCGTGGCGCTGGATCTTCTTCATCAACGTGCCGCTGGGCCTGCTGGCCAGCGCCCTGGTGTGGGCGCAGCTGCACGCGCGCGCCGAGGCGCCGGTGCGCGAGCGCATCGACTGGGTGGGCGTGGCCACCCTGGTGCTCGGCGTGGGCGCGCTGCAGATTCTGCTGGACAAGGGCAACGACCTGGACTGGTTCGAGTCCAGCACCATCGTGGTACTGGCCATCGTCGCCTCGGTGGCGCTGGCGGTGTGGGTCATCTGGGAGCTGACCGACGACCAGCCCCTGGTCGACCTGCGCCTGTTTCGGCACCGCAATTTCGCCGCCGGCACGCTGGCGCTGGTGCTGGGTTTTTCGGTCGTGTTCTCGGTCGCGCTGATGCTGCCGCAGTGGCTGCAGCACGTGCTGGGCTACACGCCGCTGTGGTCGGGCCTGGCGGCGGCGCCGGTGGGCGTGGTGCCGATCCTGACGGCCTACACCGTCGGCCGGTACGCCCACCGCGTCGACCTGCGCTGGCTGGCCGCCATCGCCTTTGCCGTCATGGGCACGGTGTGCCTGCGCTTCGGCAGCTTCGACACCCAGGTCAGCTTTGCCGTGGTGGCGCTGACCGAGCTGATGATGGGCGCCGGCATCGCCATCTTCTTTCTGCCGGTGCTGACCATCCTGCTGTCCCCGCTGGAAGGGCCGGCGATCGCCGAGGGCTCGGGCTCGGCCACCTTCATGCGCACCGTGGGCGCCAGCTTCACCGTCTCCATCGTCACCTACCTGTGGGTGCGCGGCGCGGCGATCCAGCACGCGGTGCTGGCCGAGCACATCAACCCCTTCGACGCCCAGGTGCGCGCCGGCATGGCGGCGGCCGGCGGCGCCGGGCGCTACCTGGGCACGGTCAACGAGATCATCACCCAGCAGGCGCTGCAGATCTCGTTCAACCAGGTCATGAACGGGCTGGGGCTGATGTGCTTTCTGCTGATCGGCGTGGTATGGCTGGCGCGGCCGCCCTTCGTGCATGGCGGCAAACCGGGTGGCGATCAGCCCCCGCCGGTGGTGGACGCCGGGTAGCTCACCGTGCCGTCGGCCTGCACCCGCGCGCCGGGGTTGAGCGTGGCGTCGACCACATGGCCGTCCATGATGTGGCGCACCGTCTCGCCCGCGGCCAGCAGGTGGTCGGCAATGATGCGGCGGTGGCAGCGCCACCACACGGCCTCGGCGCACATCACGGCGCAGCGCTCGCGCTGGCCCTTGTCGCGCAACTCCTGCAGCGCGGCGCGAAACGGCGGCTGCAGCGCCCAGTCGGCATAGTTGTGAAAGCTGGCGTTGTCCCAAAAGCCGTTGACCTCGGGCGCCACCGCGCGCTGGCGGCCGCGCCGCCCGCCCAGATCCGCCATGGCCTCGTAGGCGATGCCCTGCGTGGCCAGCGCCTGCGGCAGCGTGCCTTCGTTGAACTGCGGGTTGCTGCGCGAGCGGCGGATGGTGCGCACGTCGATCAGGCGCGTCACGCCGGCGGCGTGCAGGCGCGCGGCCAGTTCGTCCACGCTCAGGGTGGAATGGCCGATGGTGAAGTAGGGCAGGCGCTGGGCCATGGCCTCAGCCTTTCACTCCTCGATGCGCCGCAGCGCCCGGCCCTTGTGCACCGCCAGGTGCTCGGTCTTGTCGCTCTTGATCTCGTACTGCGGGTCGGCCGCGCTCGCGTGGTGGGTGTAGCCCTTCCAGTCGAAGTCCTGGTGGTGTACGGCGACGATGTGGCCGCTGACCCGCCCGGCCTCCGAATTCCAGCTCACGTGCTCGCCCACCTTGAATGCTGCATTCATGACATGTGGCCCTTTCATGGATTGTGAATGGGGCCATTGTGAGAGCAGGATGTATTTCGAGTTTTGCGCGTTTCGCGAAAACCATGGTCATGGCACAAGGGGCATTCTCTTGGTCAACCAAAGCGCCTTTAGGCGCCACGCATGGTGGGAGGCCTTCGGGCCTACCGCCATGCGTTCCGGCCAGAGCGCATTTCCCAATCGTCTAGACTCGGACAGCGACAACCCTCTGATTTTTCAGAGGGTTTTTCGCTTTTGATGCTTGCGAAAGCATGTATCGGAGTCAGAAAAGGTCGAACTGATCGGGCGTTTTGTTGGCCGGTTGCCGTGCCTGCCCGTGGAAGCTGATGATGCGCTCGTACTGCTTGTCGGTGAACTGCAGGATATTGACTTTGCCGCCTTGGGGCAAGGCTTCTTCCACGCGCTTGCAGTACGTGTCCACCTGAACGGGGCTGGTACACATGCGCATATACACGCTGAACTGGCTCATCTCGAAGCCGAGGTCGAGCAGGGCATTGCGAAATTCCGTGGCGGCCTTGCGCTCGGCCTTGAGCACCACGGGCAGGTCGAACATGACCACCATCCACATCAGGCGGTAGCCCGTGAGCATGGAGACACCTCACGCGTCATCATTCATCCTGCAGTGAGTTCGCCAGGGCCAGCGGTAGGCCCGGTAGCGGCAGGTCGGGTTTGTCGCGATCACCCAGATAGATCTGAGCAATGGAGGTAGCGAGTTTCTGGACGCAGACCGTAACCGGCGTGGCTCCGATGTCGCTTTGCATGTCGTCGTACAGGGTGCGCACCAGGGCGCGCTTGGCTTCGGGCGTGACTTCGCGTTCTTCGTTGCGCCACAGTTGCCAGACCTTCAGATCAATGATGGGGCGAAAGGGCTCCATCAGATCGTCCACCAGCCGCATGGCGTTGTTGTCGTGGCTGTGGTGCAGGCCGATGCCAGGATGCAGGCCGGCGGCAATCACGGCGCGGGCGGTGGCCGCACGCAGCACCGTGTAGCCGTAGTTCAGCAGCGCGTTGCGTCCACCGCCGTTCTGGTCGCGCCGGAAGTCATCGCCGAACAGCAAGCTCCAGTAGCGACGTGCGCCCTGAGCCTCCATGTTGTCCGGGTCGCCACTTTTGACCTTGCGCGCCAGGGCCAGCAACGGCGCAGTGACCGCGCCCGTGGCCTCCAGCGCCGCCGCCTGCTGCTCCAGCTTGGACCTCACCACGGCGGCCCACAGGCGTTTGTGGATCGGCTGACTGGCCGCGATCTGTGCTTCGATGCGCCTTGACTGCTCGAAATTGCCTTCAATCGGCAGCAGCATGCCCACGGCGTTGTGGTTGGCCGCGCACAGTACGAAGGGCGCGCCGCGTTCGGCCAGCGCTACCAGGAGGTTGTTGGTGTAGGAAAGGCCGTGCGCGCTGGCGATCACCGCCGCGATGTCGTCCAGCGGCACCTGCCCCAGTTCCTTGCGCTCGCCTTCGGTGTCTTGCACCACCATGAAGCCGCGGTGCATAAACAGGTGGCGCCGATCGTCGGCCACTTCCACGATGCGGCCGAGCATGATCCTTACTCCTCGAACCCCGGGTCACGCAGTTCGCCGATCGGGGAGATCGTAACGCGGCGGGCTCGCAGTTTCGACAAGGCAGTTGCGGATTGGTCTTGAAGTTGTATTAGGCCGGCGTCTTTCGCACTCATCCGGTCTGCATGGTTGGCCTCTGTTACTCCGACAAGAGTGATCTGATTTCTACCTGCGCGCATCTTGACTACTCGGAAAACAATACGGCAACCATTTTTCTCGACAGCAACACTGTCGCCAGCGACCAGTCGCATGATTAGGGGCGCTCCGTTTTGCCCGCGCATCGGATGACGCAACTGAGTCGGACCCTTGGTACTGCAAATCCGGTACGCGTCGAAGGTTGGTATGACGTTGCCTTCCCATTTCCCTTTGTCGGTCCGTGTGATCTCGATGCAGTAATTGCTGCCACCGACATAACCCTTGTATGGCAGGGGTTGCCCGTTTTCGTTAGCCAGGTGGCGACTGTCTGCTCGTGGCGGTCCCGAGATGGCGATCATGGGAGCGTCTGCAGCACGCTCATTGGGATTGTTTCCGCCTATGCCGCGTGTTCGCCACCTACCCTGTGGGTCCAGGTGTGGTGGCCGGTAAGTAGTTTCATCGGCAAATCCAGCTTCATGTCCATGGTCCGGCTTGTGGCTCACCCAAATATTGCCGATCGCACGCGCGACGTGTTCCCGGTAGCTTTCCCACGGTAGCGGCATGTTTTCGACCAACCGATCGAGTTGTCGTTCGCGCGCGCTGGCGCTGGCTTGCGCGAAGCGCTGCAGCAAGCCTTGGTCGGTGACCGCGATCACGCAAGCATCCACGGCGTGGTGACGGTGGTCGTTGCGGTTCTTTTCTCCGCTCAAACCCAGGATGTCATTCAGGCCGAACTTGGCGCGCAGCATGGCGGTCATCTGGCCGGGAATCACGCGCGTGGCTTGCGGGCAAATCAGGCTGAGGTACTCGCGCGCCACGCGACTCAGGTGGCGCGTGTCGTTGAGGGCGCGAGCCAGAAAATCCTGATCTTCGCGTAGCCATTTCTGGTGGCCGTCTTCAGCAAAGCGGTAGCGCTTGTTGCGCGGCATGTGCTCCGCGCGCGCCAGGATGGCGTCGTAGTTCCAACCCTGCTGCTCGAAGTCCGCGCGTGCCTCAAACGGCGTGCGATTGCCCTTGACCCGATTGGCGCGGCGCATGGCCACGGTCTTGTTGTTCAGGCTGTCGTCCAGCGTGACGGAAAACGGCAGGATGTGCTCGATTTCCACCTCGTCGGACAGCACCATGGCGGCGCTGATCTGCACGCCGGAGTAGGGGCAGCGGCGGTCGGCAATGTCACGACTCAATTCTTCCCAGAGGATGAGCTTCTGGATGTCGGTGTGGCGCACCCGTTCGGGCGCGATGTGCAAGATGGCGGCGGCATCGGCGCGCAGGCGGTCGTTGCGCTTTTGATTGTCGGCCTGCCGCTGATGCTCTTCCTTCCGCTGCTCCTGGCTTTGCTTGAGGTCTCGTGCCACTTCGACAATGACTTCGCTCGGGTGGCCGTAGCGTTTGATCAGCCCGTTGACTACGGTACGAGTTTGGTTGAGGCCGATGTGGACCGTGGGATTGGAGATCTTGCCGAATCGCTTTTCTGGTGGGTCGTTCAGGTCACCACTGCCGAAACCGACGTGGCGCTCCAGGTATTCCCCGTAGTAGGGCAGTTGCGGCAGGATTTCTCCGGTGGTTGCCGCATGGCTGATGTGGCTGTGGTGATCGAAACCTGCCAGTAGAACAGCCTTGTCGTAGGTGATCACGTCGCTCTGGAGCGCGGGCAGGATGCGCACGAGTGCCTGTGCGCTGAGACTGCCATAACCCTCGGGCAGGCTGGCGTTGGCTATGGTTTGCGCGTGCGCTTCGTCCAGCTTGAATTCGGTTTGCAGCCAATCCACGAGCGCCGCTTCGCTTTCCTCAGTGAGGAGACGCATGACGATGGCGTCCTGCCGTTCGGCGCGGAAGTCGAACCATGCAGGGCCGAAAAAATCCTTCTTGCCGAGCAAAGCACTGGTGGCGTTGCCCTTGAGCTCCTGGCGTTTGGCGTCGTCCAGGTTGAATTGCGTGTCGCCCGGGAGTTTGAGCAAGGCGACGATTTGCTTGAAGCTGCGCTTGCCGTTGCGTTCCAGCGCGTCGACCACGGCGTCGCGTTGCACCCGCGTCAGCGGTGTGTCGGCCAAGTTCGCGCCAAGGATGCGTAGGTGGTTTACTTCCTGGTAGATGCGAAAACGCTGTTGGCTAGGTAGGGCCAGCGGCGCGCGCTCCTGATCGGGGAGCAGGGTGCAGCGCCCCGGCTTGACGGGTTTGAGCGGGCGCTGGTGCAGCAGGCAATCCTTGAGAGCGCTGCGCGCGGCCTCGTTGAATTGAGCGGTGTTGAATCGCGTCTGGCTCGCCCACAAGGCGTCGAACTCGGCCTCGATCATCGCGCGATCGATGTACAGGTCGTAACTCTTGTCGATGCGGGTCTTGCCGTCTTCCTTCTCGACGCGGCGCTCGCGGTAGCGGGCGCGCACGCCGCTCCCGTCTTTCATGCGCCGCCAGAGCAACTCGCCCACCGTGCGTGCCTTTCCATCGGCGCCGCTGGCTTCGAGTTGCTGGCGCAGCGCGCCGATGGCGGTCTTCAGTGCACCGCTGTCGTTGTCTTTCTTGTCGGTCTTGCGGTTGCTTTTGAAGCCACGGCGCTGGTTGATGTGAAACAGCGCGCGAGCGAATTCGGCTGGGGTGAGTTGGGCGTCCAACCCCTTGGCGCGCAGTTCGTAGGGATTGAGCCGTTCCAGTGCCCTGCGTTCGGCGGGTTCTGCGGGAAAGAAGCCGTGATGGAGCAGTGTGGCCATCATCCGGTTCTTGCGTTTGAGCAGGCGGTCGCGGCGCCTTCGCATGGCGCGGGCCATGCGTCGGGTGACGGCCAGCGACGAGCCATCCTTGGGGTTGCGTCCGTCGCTGAAAATGCGCACGCCCGCCTTGATGACGGCGACGGGCTCCTCCTCCTTCAGTCTCACCATCGACCAACCCAGCGAAGTGCTGCCCAAATCCAGTGCCAGCCGATAACGCATCGTTCCCATGAATCCCTCCAGGCAAAATCGAAGTCTGACTGGTTTGTAACACGTTGTGCTATGATGACTCGCACTACACGATTGGGAAATGCGCTCTGGACGCTAACAAGCTGAAAGATGCACCAAATGGAAAGGCCGCTACATGCGGCCTTTCGTCTTTTCGCGGCAGCTTCTCGTCTGGGCGGGTCCGCCGGTCACCAAGTCAACGGCTTGCGTTGCAAGCTTCCCGTGCGACACGCTCCTGCCGCTGTCGCGCCAAACCCCATTGTCGGTTGCAGCCAACAAAACGTCTCGTGCAGCGATTGAGAATGCTACAAAACAATACATTGGTAATAAGATTGCGGAGCGAATCTTGGCCGACGATTTCCGGTTCGGTGGCTTCGCATGACGAGAGGTCGAAAATGAGACATGCACTGCGGATGCTGGCCTGCGGCGCCTCGCTGCTGGTGGCTGTGACGGCGGCCGTGGCCCAATCGGCGGCCTGGCCCGGCAAGCCGCTGACCCTGGTGGTGCCTTTTCCGGCCGGCGGCACCAGCGACGTCATGGGCCGCCTGGTGGCGACCGAGCTGGAAAAGGCACTGGGCCAGCCGATCAAGGTCGAGAACATCGGCGGCGGCGGCGGGGTGAAGGGCACGCTGGAGGCGCTCAAGCGGCCGGCCGACGGCTACACGCTGATCCAGTCGGGCATCGGCCAGAACGCGGTGGCGCACGCGCTGGATGCCAACGTGGGCTACGACTCGTCGCGCGATTTCATCCACCTCACGCAGGTGCACGAAGGGGCGAACGTGCTGGTCGTCAAGCCCGACAGCCCCTACCGGAGCGTCCAGGAGCTGGTGGCGGCCGCCAAGACCGGCCCCGGCGTCACCTACGGCTACACGCCGGCGGCCTCGGGCCACATGGCGATGGAGCTGATGATCCAGATGCAGCGCACCTGCTTTGCGGTCGGCAAGGGCGAGAACCTGTGCACCGGCGGCAAGTTCAAGGGCGTGTCGTTCAGCGGCGGCAAGCCCCTGCTGGACGCGGCCCTCAAGGGCGGCGTCGACGCCATCTTCATCAACGTGGATGCCTCGCACCGGCTCATCAAGGACGGCAAGCTCAAGGCGCTGGCCGTCAGCAGCAAGGGCCGCAGCAACCTGCTGCCCGACGTGCCGACCATGTCCGAGGCCGGCTACCTCGGCTTCGAGGCCGTGTCCTGGTCCGGCATCTCGGTGGCCAAGGGCACGCCGCCGGCCGTCGTGGCGCGGCTGGAGACCGAACTGGCCAAGGTGATGGCCAGCGCGCCGGTCAAGAAGTACATGGAGCCCAACGGTTTCACCATTCCGGCGCAGGGCTCCAGCGTGTATTCGATCTACGTGTCGAAGGAAACCGACCGCTGGACGCGGCTGGTGCGCATCGCCGGCATCAAGCTTTGAGGCGCGCCTGAGACGGTCAGCGCGCGGCGCCGTAGGCCTCGCGCAGTTCGCGCTTGAGCACCTTGCCGATGGCGCTGCGCGGCAGCTCGGCCACCAGGCGCAGGTCGGCCAGGCGCTGGGTCTTGCCGACGCGCTGGTTGGCCCAGTCCTTCAGCTCGGCGGCGGTCGCGTTGGCGCCGGCATTGGCCACGACAAAGGCCACCGGCGTTTCGCCCCACTGCGCGCTGGGCACGCCGACCACGGCCACGTCGTGCACGGCGGGGTGCCGGCGCAGCAGGGCTTCCAGGTCGCTGGGGTAGATGTTGAAGCCGCCGCTGATGATCATGTCCTTGCGGCGGTCGATCAGGGTCAGAAAGCCGTCGGCGTCGAAGCGCCCGACGTCGCCGGTGCGGATGAAGCGCTTGCCCGTGGCGTCGAACCACTCGGCCTCGCGCGTCTTCTCGGGCTGGCCGTGATAGCCGGTCATCATGCCGGCCGAGTGGCCCACCACCTCGCCCGCCTCGCCGGCCGGCAGCTCGTGCCCGGCCTCGTCGATCAGGCGGATGTCGCTGCCCACGGCCGGCTGGCCCACGGTGTGCAGCTTGTCGGGGTGACGGTGGGCGTCGAGGATGCAGGTGCCGCCGCCTTCGGTCATGCCGTAGAACTCGGTCAGGCCGCCTGGCCAGCGCGCCAGCACGTCGGCCTTGAGATCGGCGCGAAACGGCGCACTGGTGCAGAACTTGTTGCGAAACGCGCTCAGGTCGAACTGCCCGAATTGCGGCAGCGCCATGATGCGCTGGTATTGCACCGGCACCAGCATGGTGTGCGTGACGTGGTGGCGCTGCGCCAGCTGCAGGTAGTGCAGGGCGTCGAATTTCGGCATCAGCACCGCGCAGCCGCCGTAGGCCAGCGTGGGCACGAACACCACCAGCGTGGTGTTGGAGTACAGCGGCGTGGCCAGCAGCGTGGTGCCGTGCGGGCCGTAGTCGTAGGTGGCGCCGCGGCGGATGTGCGCCCAGCGCATGCCGTGCGACTGCACGATGCCCTTGGGTGTGCCGGTGGTGCCGCTGGAATAGATGATGTTGAAGGGCGTCTCGGGCATGATGGCGACCGGCTGCGGGTGCGTGCCGGCGGGCGCCAGCCAGTCCCCAAAGGCCCGGCCGGCGGCGGCGCCGTCCAGCGCGATGCGCGGCAGTGCCGGCTCGGGCGCGGGCAGGCGCAGCTCGGCGTCGGCGTCGACGAACAAGAGGCGCGCACCGGCGTCGCGCAGCATCGAGGCCAGGGCCTCGGCGGTGGCCGAGGGCGCCAGCGGCGCCACCGCCACGCCGGCGCGCAGCGCGCCCATGAACAGCGCCGCGTAGCGCACCGAAGGGCTGGCGCAGACGGCGATGCACTGGCCGGGCTGCACGCCATCGCGTTGCAATGCGGCGGCGATGCGGTCCATCAGCGCGTCGAGCTCGGCGTAGCTGAGGGCTTCGTCCCCGCAGCGCAGGGCGGGGTGCTCGGGGCGCTGGCGTGCGTGCTCGGCGATCAGGTCGGGCAGGGTGTGAAAGGCGGTGTCGGAGGCGGTCATGGCTCGGTCGGCCGGTCGGGGTGTTCAGGTGATGGTGCGACCGCGCGCCGCCAGGTGACGAAGGCGCCGTGCAGTCCGGTGCTGGAGCTGAGCGGCTCGCGTGTCAGCTCGCGCCAGTCGGCGCCGATGGCGGGCGCGAAGGCGTCGCCGGCGATGTCGGCGTCGATCTCGGTCACCACCAGCTCGTCGGCCAGCGGCAGCGCCTGGGCGTAGATTTGCGCGCCGCCGATGATCCAGACCTGTGGCGAGTTCTCGCAAAGTTGTAGCGCTTCGTGCAGACTGGTCGCCGGCTCAAAGCCTGTTTCGTTCAAATCGGCCTGACGCGTGAGGACGATGTTGCGCCGCCCGGGCAGGGGGCGAAAGCGCGGCGGGATCGAGTCCCAGGTCTTGCGCCCCATGATGACCGGGTGGCCCTGCGTGACGCGCTTGAAGTGCGCCAGGTCTTCGGGCAGGTGCCAGGGCATCACGCCGTCCTTGCCGATGACGCCGCCGCGCGCCTGCGCCCAGATCAGGCCGATGCGCGGGCGCGTCATGTGACCAGCTTGTGCGCCGCGGCGACGATGTGCGCGGCGCTGACGCGCGCCTCGGCCTCCAGCGTGGGCGCGTAGCCGACGGGGATGCGCGGCGCGCCCAGTCTGGCCACGCGCGCGCCGGTTTCCTCGGCCACCGTGGCGGCGATCTCGGCGCCGAAGCCGGCGGCGCGGATCGCCTCGTGCACCACCAGCAGGCGGCCGGTCTTGGCCACACTGGCCAACACCGCGGCCTTGTCCCAGGGCCAGAGGGTGCGCAGGTCGATCAGCTCGACCTGCACGCCCTGCGCGGCAAGTTGTTCGGCGGCGTCCTGGCACGCCGTCATTTGGCGCGACCACGACACGATGGTCACGTCACGCCCTTCGCGCGCGATGCGCGCCTGGCCCAGCGGCACCACTTCACCCGGCACCACGTCGCCCGGCACGGCCCACAGCTCCTTGTGCTCCATGTAGACCACCGGGTCGCCCGAGGCCAGCGCGGCCAGCAGCAGGCCGTGGTTGTCGGCCGCCGTGGCGGGCGCGACGACGACCAGGCCGGGGATGTGGGCGAACCAGGCCTCCAGCGACTGGCTGTGCTGCGCCGCCGAGGCCGACCAGATGCCGATCGGCATGCGCAGCACCATCGGCACGCGGCCCTGGCCGCCGAACATGTAGCGGTTCTTGGCCGCCTGGTTGACCACCTCGTCGATGGCGCACAGGGCGAAGTCGACCACGCGCAGCTCGACCACCGGCGTGCAGCCGGCCAGCGCCATGCCGACGGCGGCGCCGACGATGGTGCTCTCTGAAATCGGCGTGTCGATGATGCGCTGCGGCCCGAAGCGCTGGGCCAGCGGCGCGCCGTCCGCGTCGCGGTACTGGCCGAACACGCCGCCGCGGCCCAGGTCTTCGCCGAGGGCGATGACGTGGGGGTTCTGTTCCATCGATTGCGACAAGGCCAGCGCTGCGGCCTGCGCGTAAGTCATCTGCACGGCGCTCATGCCCACACTCCCTCACCCACGTTCTGGATGTCGGTGTAGGCCGCGCTCTTGTCCGGCAAGGGCGCGGCCGTGGCCGTGGCCACGGCGGCGTCGATCTCGGCTTGGGCCGCGCGCTCGATCTGTTCGACCTGCGCGACGTGGCCTTGTTCGACTAGGCGCGCGCGCGTGCGCGCCAAGCCGTCGCGGGCCAGGGCGGCGGCCACGGCCTCGGGGTCGCGGTACAGGCCTGGATCGACCGACACGTGGCCCTTGTGCCGATCCGTCAGCGCGTGCAGCAGGCGCGGGCCGTGGCCGGCGCGGATGTCGGCAATCAGCGCGCCGGCGGCCTCGCTCACGGCCTGCACGTCGGTGCCGTCGACCTGCACGGCCGCGATGCCCATGGCGGCGGCGCGTGCGCTGGCGCCGGGGCCGGCCGTCATGGCGGCGCTTTCGGTGGTGGCCGAGATGCGGTTGTCCTCGCACACGAACAGCACCGGCAGCTGGTAGACCACGGCCCAGTTCAGCGCCTCCATGAAGGGGCCGCGGTTGATGGCGCCGTCGCCGAAGAAGCAGACGGCGATGGCGTCCTGGCCGCGAATCTTCAGCCCCTGCGCCGCGCCCACGGCGATCGGCAGGCCGGCCGCCACCACGCCGTTGGCGCCCAGCATGCCGACGGAAAAGTCGGCGATGTGCATCGAGCCGCCCTTGCCGCCGTTGTAGCCGCTGGCGCGGCCGAACAGCTCGCACATCATCCGGGTCGGGTCGGCCCCCTTGGCCAGCGTGTGGCCGTGGCCGCGGTGGGTGCTGGTCAGCAGATCGGCGGGCGTGAGGTGCGCGCACACGCCGGCGGCCACGGCCTCTTGCCCGGTGGACAGGTGCAGCGGGCCGCGCACCAGCGCGGGCGTGCTGGAGGCCTCCTTGCCCCAGGCCGCCACGCCGCCCTGGCTGGCGACTTCGGCCGCGTCCTCGAAGGCGCGGATGCGCACCATGGTGCGGTACAGGGAAAGCAGTTCAGTCATTCGGTTGATTCAAAGTTGATAGCTGCTTGCGCTTGATGGACAAGGGCTGCAGGACGATTCGATCAAAATTCACACCGCTACCGGCGCCTTGATCGCCGGGTGGTGCCGGTAGTTCAGCACCTCGAAGTCCTCGTACTCGTAGTCGAAGATCGAGGGCGGGCGGCGCTTGATGTGCAGCTGCGGCGGGGGGTAGGGCGCACGACTCAGCTGCTCGCGCACCTGCGCCTCGTGGTTGCTGTAGATATGGCAGTCGCCGCCGGTCCAGATGAAGTCGCCCACCCGCAGCTCGCACTGCTGCGCCAGCATGTGCGTCAGCAGCGCGTAGCTGGCGATGTTGAAGGGCACGCCCAGAAAGATGTCGGCGCTGCGCTGGTAGAGCTGGCAGGACAGGCGACCCTCGGCGACGTAGAACTGGAAGAAGGCGTGGCAGGGCGCCAGCGCCATCTTGGGCAGCTCGGCCACGTTCCAGGCGCTGACGATGATGCGGCGGCTGTCCGGGTTGCTCTTAAGCTGCTGCACCACCTGCGCGATCTGGTCGATGTGGCCGCCGTCGGGCGTCGGCCAACTGCGCCACTGCACGCCGTACACCGGGCCCAGGTCGCCGTCGGGCTTGGCCCACTCGTCCCAGATCGTCACGCCGCGCTCCTGCAGCCAGCGCGCGTTGCCGTCGCCGCGCAGAAACCACAGCAGCTCGTAAATGATGCTTTTCAGGTGCACCTTCTTGGTGGTCACCAGCGGAAAGCCCTGCGACAGGTCAAAGCGCATCTGGTGCCCAAACACGCTTTTGGTGCCGGTGCCCGTGCGGTCGGCCTTGAACACGCCGTGCGCCTGCACGTGGCGCATCAGGTCTTCGTAGGGGTGGGGGATGGATGCGGCCGTCATGGCGGCTGATTTTCACCCATCAGGGTGGCCATTGCCGTCGCGTATGCACCAGGGCCAGCAACCAGACGGTGTCGTCGTGCACCTCGTACACCAGCCGATAGCTTTCGTGGGCGACCAGCTCGCGCGTACCCGGGACCTGGCCCGTGCGGCCCAGCAGCGGGTGTTGCGCCAGACGGCCGGCCGCCGCCGCGAACAGCTCGTCCATCCGGATGGCGGCGAGCGGGTTGTCCTGGCCGATGAACTCGAAGATGCGGGCGCGATCCTGCTCGGCGCCCGAGGTCCAGAAGACCTTCACGAATTCGCGCGTTCAGCCTTGACCCGCCGTGTGGGCGCGGCGGGCGGCAAAGCGGGTCTCGACCTCGTCCGCGCTGGCGTAATCACCCGCCTCGACCTGCTGGCGCGCCCGAGCGACCTTGGCCTGCAGGAAGGCGTCGTAGCCTCGTGCGTCGCGCTGGTGTCGAATGAAGTCGCGCATCAGTTCGCGCAGGATTTGCGACGCGGGCCGGTGGCTGGCCTGGGCCTCGGCCATGAAGGCGTCGCGCAGCTCGGCTTCGAGCTTCATCGTGAACATGGCTTCCTTGGACATGAGCGGCTCTTTTGAAGATATATCGACGAAGTATAGGCGTCGTTGGTACTTCGACCCGAGCGGGCGGCAGGCGTGCCCTTCAGCCCGCCGGCGCCGGCTCCACCGCCCGCCGCAGCCAGTCGGGCAGGGGCGCGGACTTGTGCGCCGCCATGTCGACCCACACGATGGTGGCGCCGCCACTGGCGTACACGGTGCCGGGGTCGTCGGTGCGCTCCATCGTGGCCCAGGTGTCGAAGGAGCTGCGGCCGGGGTTGCTGGCGAAGGTCTTGATGCGCACCTCGCCGGGGTATTCGAACTGGCGGATGAAGTTGCAGAAGGCGTTGACGATGACGATGGCCTCGCCGCCGGGCCGCGGCGCCAGGCCCATGGCGTTGACCCATTCGATGCGCGCCGTCTCCATGTAGCGGAAGTAGACCGTGTTGTTGATGTGGCCCATGGCGTCCATGTCGCCCCAGCGGATGGGGATGAGCATCTCGTGGACGAGCTTTTTCTGTTCGGGAAGGTCGATCTTCATCAGGGATTGTTGTTGGACGATGCTATTGAAATGATTGCTGTCGGCGATTGCTGGACGGGCTCTGGCGCCCCATCAGACCGCAAAGCCGTCGTCGGCGCTGATGATGGCGCCGTTGACGAAGTGGCTCTGGTCGGAGGCCAGCATCATCAACACCGCGTCCAGGTCGGCGGGCGTGCCCACGCGCCGGCGCGGCAGCATGCCGATCAGCTTGCGGCCGGCCTCGGTCTGCCAGTGGTGGCGGTTCAGTTCGGTGTCGATGTAGCCGGGGCAGATGGCGTTGACGTTGATGCCGTGGCGCCCCCATTCCAGCGCCATCGCCTTGGTCATCTGGATCACGGCGGCCTTGCTCATGCAGTACACGCCGATCTTGGGCAGCACCTTCAGCCCGGCCAGGGACGCGATGTTGATGATGCGCCCGCCGGTAAAGCTGCCCGGCGCCGCGCCGCGGGCGCGCGCCAGCATGCGCTTGCCCACCTCCTGCGCGACGAAGAAGGCGCCGCGCACGTTGGTGTGGAAGACGTGGTCGTAGTCGTCCTCGCTCACGTCCTGCAGGCGCTGGGTGGTGGACACGCCCGAGTTGTTGACCAGGATGTCGATCGAGCCCATCTCGGTCTCGGCGTGCGCCACGGCGGCCTTGATGGACTGCACCTCGGTCACGTCGCATTCCACCACGTGGGCGTCGCCGCCCTCGCCCTCGATGCGCGCGCGCAGGTTCTTGAGTTGATCCAGCCGCCGGCTGGCCAGCACCACGCCGGCGCCGGCACGCGCCAGGGTGCGCGCGAACTGCGCGCCCAGGCCGCTGGAGGCGCCGGTGACGAGGGCCACGCGGCCCGACAGGTCGATGTGATAGCTCATGAGCCTGGCTCCCGAAACGGGGCGCTCGAGGCGCCCGCGGCGATGCATAGAATCGATGGACGGGCCGGCGCGCGCTGGGCGCTTCGGCTGGTCTCCTGGTTCCCATTATTTCAAACGCGAGTCTTCCATGCCCATGACCCCTGAGGAAATCATCCAGAAGTTCGGCCCCCGCGAGTCCATGGAGTACGACGTGGTCATCGTCGGCGCCGGCCCGGCCGGTCTGTCCGCCGCCATCCGCATCAAGCAGCGCGCGGCCGAAAAAGGCCAGGACGTGTCGGTGGTGGTGCTCGAAAAGGGCTCCGAGCCCGGCGCCCACATCCTGTCGGGCGCCGTGATCGACCCCAAGGCCTTGACCGAGCTGATCCCCGACTGGAAGGAAAAGGGCGCGCCCTTGAACCAGCCGGTGACCGAGGACGCCTACGTCTTTTTGAACGAGACCGGCGGCACGCGCGTGCCCAACATGTTCCTGCCGCCTTTTGCCAACAACCACGGCAACTACATCGCCAGCCTGGGCAAGGTGGTGCGCTGGCTGGCCGCGCAGGCCGAAGAATTGGGCGTGGAGATCTTCCCCGGCTTTCCGGCCGCCGAGCTGCTGTTCAACGAGGACGGCAGCGTCAAGGGCGTGGCCACGGGCAACATGGGCATCGGCAAGGACGGCGAGCCGACCGACCACTTCCAGCTGGGCATGGAGCTGCACGGCAAGTACACGATTTTTTCCGAAGGCTCGCGCGGGCACCTGGGCAAGCAGCTGATCGCGCGCTACAAGCTCGACGAGCACAGCGACCCGCAAAGCTACGCCATCGGCATCAAGGAAATCTGGGAGGTCGACCCCAGCCGTCACACGCCCGGCTTCGTGATGCACACCGCCGGCTGGCCGATGGACGAGTTCACCTACGGCGGCGCCTTCATGTACCACGCCGAGGACAACAAGATCTACTGCGGCTATGTGATCGGCCTGAACTACGCCAACCCGTACCTGAGCCCGTTCGAGGAGTTCCAGCGCTGGAAGACGCATCCGCGCATCAAGTGGTACTTCACCGACAACGCCGGCAAGGTCAATGCCAAGCGCCTGTCCTACGGCGCGCGCGCCATCACCGCCGGCGGCGTGCTGGCGCTGCCCAAGACGGTGTTTCCGGGCGGCGCGCTGGTGGGCTGCGACGCGGGCTACCTCAACGTCGGCCGCATCAAGGGCAGCCATGCGGCGATGAAGACCGGCGCGCTGGCCGGCGAGGCCGCGGTGGATGCCGTGCTGGCCGGCCGCCAGGGCGACGAGCTGACGGCCTACCCCGAGGCCTTCGAGGCCAGCTGGCTGGCGCGCGAGCTCAACAAGGACCGCAACTTCAAGAACTGGTTCAAGAAGGGCCTGACCGTGGGCACCGTGATGAACGGCTTCGAGCAGTACGCGCTGCGCGGCCACATGCCCTGGACGGTGCACCGCTCCCAGCCCGACCACGTGCAGCTGAGGCCCGCCAGCCAGTTCAAGCCCATCGACTACCCCAAGCCCGACGGCCAGCTGACCTTCGACCGCCTGTCCAGCGTGTTCATCAGCAACACCAACCACGAGGAGAACCAGCCGGCGCACCTGACGCTGAAGGACGCCACGGTGCCGGTGCGCATCAACCTGCCGCAGTACGCCGGCCCCGAGGGGCGCTACTGCCCGGCGGGGGTGTACGAGTTCGTGCCCGACGAGGCGCAGGGGGGCGGCGCCATGCGCCTGCAGATCAATGCGCAGAACTGCGTGCACTGCAAGACCTGCGACATCAAGGACCCGACGCAGAACATCGTCTGGGTCACGCCCGAGGGCGGCGGCGGGCCCAACTACTCCGAAATGTAAAAATGATAGCTGCTGGCGCTTGTTCCATAAGGGCCGGAGGCCGATTTGGCTTGAAAGCGGCGGCGCGCGATCTGGCGTAGACTTGCCCCACCGGCCGCGCGCCCGACAGGGTGGCGCGGCCGGCCCATTCCATCCTTACACACGCAAAGAGGTTCGCAGGTGAAGCAGTTGACAAAGTGGGCGTGGATGCCCTTGGGTGCCGTGGCGCTGGCCATGGCGGCGGTGGCCCCGGCCCGCGCGCAGGAAAAGTCGGTGGCCGTGCTGGCCATCGTCGAGCACCCGGCGCTGGACGCCGTGCGCGATGGCGTGCAGGCCGCGCTGAAGGACGCCGGCTACGAGTCGGGCAAGAACCTGAAGTGGCAGTACCAGAGCGCGCAGGGCAACACCGGCACGGCGGCGCAGATCGCGCGCAAGTTCGTCGGCGACAAGCCGGACGCCATCGTCGGCATCGCCACCCCTACGGCGCAAGCCGCGGTGGCGGCGACCAAGACGGTGCCGATCGTGTTCTCGGCCGTGACCGACCCGGTGGCCGCCAAGCTGGTGCCCAGCTGGGAGCCCTCGCACACCAACGTCACGGGGGTGTCCGACCTGCTGCAGCTGGACAAGCAGATCGACCTGATCAAGCAGGTGGTGCCCGGCGCCAAGCGCGTGGGCATGGTCTACAACCCGGGCGAGGCCAACTCGGTGGTGGTGGTCAAGGAAATGAAGGACTTGTTGGCCAAGCGCGGCATGAGCCTGGTCGAGGCTTCGGCCCCGCGCTCGGTCGACGTCAGCAGCGCCGCGCGCAGCCTGGTGGGCAAGGTGGACGTGATCTACACCAACACCGACAACAACGTGGTGTCGGCCTACGAGTCGCTGGTCAAGGTCGGCCAGGACGCCAAGATCCCGCTGGTGGCCTCGGACACCGACAGCGTCAAGCGCGGCGCCATCGCGGCGCTGGGCATCAACTACCGCGACCTGGGCGAGCAGACCGGGCGCATGGTGGTGCGCATCCTCAAGGGCGAGAAGCCCGGCGACATCAAGCCCGAGACCAGCAGCAAGCTGGAGCTGTACGTCAACCCCGGCGCGGCCGAGAAGCAGGGCGTCAAGCTGTCCGACGCGCTGATCAAGTCGGCGGCGCAGGTCGTCAAGTAGAGCGCGAGGGTGCGGGCAACCGCGCCTCGTGATGTCCGAGAGCCATGTCATCATGGCTCGTTTTTTTTAGCCAGGCCCACCGATCATGTCCCTGTTCTCGCTGCTCGGCGCCGTTGAAATCGGCCTGATCTTCGCCCTGGTCGCGCTGGGCGTGCTGCTGTCGTTTCGGCTGCTGCGCTTTCCCGACCTGACGGTGGACGGCAGCTTTCCGCTGGGCGGCGCGGTGTGCGCCACGCTCATCTCCAAAGGTGCCGACCCCTTCACCGCCACCGCGGTCGCCACCCTGGCGGGCGCGCTGGCCGGCCTCATCACCGGCTGGCTGAACGTGCGCCTGAAGATCATGGACCTGCTGGCCTCGATCCTGATGATGATCGCGCTGTACTCGGTCAACCTGCGCATCATGGGCGGCCCCAACGTGCCGCTGATCAACGACCCCACGGTGTTCAACGTGCTGCAGCCGGCGGGCCTGGCCGACTACTGGTGGCGCCCGATCCTGATGCTGCTGATCGTGATCGTCGCCAAACTGGCCATGGACTGGTTTTTCTCCACCGAGCGCGGCCTGGCCATTCGCGCCACCGGCTCCAACGCCCGCATGGCGCGCGCGCAGGGCATCAACACCGGCGCCATGGTGCTGCTGGGCATGGCCATTTCCAACGCGCTGGTCGGGCTGGCCGGCGCGCTGTTCGCGCAGACGCAGGGCGGCTCGGACATCTCCATGGGCATCGGCACCATCGTCATCGGCCTGGCCGCGGTGATCGTGGGCGAGGCCATCATGCCCTCGCGGCGCATCGTCTACGCCACGCTGGCCGTCATCGTCGGCGCCATCGTCTACCGCTTCTTCATCGCGCTGGCGCTCAACAGCGACTTCATCGGCCTGAAGGCGCAGGACCTGAACCTGGTCACCGCCGTGCTGGTCGCCATCGCGCTGGTCATTCCGCAGCTCAAGCGCATGCTGCAGCACCGGCGCCTGCCCGACGCGCCCAAGAGCCTGTAAGGCCGGAGCCACGCCATGCTGAGCGCACAAGACCTGCACATCACCTTCAACCCCGGCACGCCGATCGAGACGCGCGCGCTGCGCGGCATGTCGCTGGAGATTCCGGCCGGCCAGTTCGTCACCGTCATCGGCTCCAACGGCGCCGGCAAGTCCACCTTTTTGAACGCCATCTCGGGTGACCTGGGCATCGATTCGGGCCGCATCGCCATCGACGGGCTGGACGTCACCCGCCTGCCCGTGTGGGCGCGCGCCGAGCGCGTGGCGCGGGTGTTTCAGGACCCGATGGCCGGCACCTGCGAGGACCTGACCATCGAGGAAAACATGGCCCTGGCGCGCCAGCGCGGCACGCGCCGCGGGCTGCGCGGCGCCGTCAAGCAGGCCGAGCGCGCCATGTACCGCGAGCGCCTGGCCACCCTGGGCCTGGGGCTGGAAAACCGCCTCACCGACCGCATCGGCCTGCTCTCGGGCGGCCAGCGCCAGGCCGTCAGCCTGCTGATGGCCGCGCTGCAGTCCTCGCGCATCCTGCTGCTGGACGAGCACACCGCCGCGCTCGACCCGCGCACGGCCGAGTTCGTGCTGCAACTCACGCGCCGCATCGTGGCCGAGAACCAGCTCACCACCATGATGGTCACCCACAGCATGCGCCAGGCGCTCGACGTGGGCCAGCGCACCGTCATGCTGCACCAGGGCCAGGTGGTGCTGGACGTGTCGGGCGAAGAGCGCGCGCGCCTGGACGTGCCCGACCTGCTGCACATGTTCGAGAAGGTGCGCGGCGAGAAGCTGGCGGACGACGCGCTGCTGCTGGGCTGACCCCTGTCAACAACTTCAGCGCGCTGTTGCCCCAGACTCCACCGAGGACAGCCAACGATGAAAGCCGCCATCGCCATTCGCCATCTGGATTTCGAGGATCTGGGCACGCTTGCGCCCCTGCTGGCCGCGCGCGGCTACGGTATTCACTACGTCGATGCCACGCGCGACGAGTTGACCGACCGGGCGTTGCAGGCCGCCGACCTGATCGTGGTGCTTGGCGGCCCCATAGGCGCCTTCGACGAGTCCCTGTACCCCTTCCTCGCCGATGAGCTGTCTCTGGTGCGCGCGCGCCTGGCCAGCGGCCGGCCGCTGATCGGCATCTGCCTGGGCGCCCAATTGATCGCACGCGCGCTGGGCGCGGATGTACGGCCCATGGGCCACAAGGAAATCGGCTTCGGTCCGCTCACGCTGACCGAAGCCGGCCGGGACTCCGCTCTCGCGGCGCTCGGAGAGACCCCTGTGCTGCACTGGCATGGCGACCAGTTCGCCATACCGGCCGGAACGCAGAGGCTCGCCGGCACGCAAAGCTGCCCCCATCAGGCCTTTGCGCTGGGCGTCCGGGTGCTGGGCCTGCAATTTCACCTGGAGGCCGATCCGCGCGAGTTGGAGCGCTGGCTGGTCGGCCATGCCTGCGAACTGGGCCAGGCCGGCATCGATCCACGCACCCTGCGCCATGCAGCCCAGGCCCTGCAGGACGCCCTGCCCGCAGCCAGCCAGGCCGTATTCACGCGCTGGCTCGACGCCGCCGAGGCCGAACCGTCGCAGACAATGACGCACTCCTCCCCCTGATTCCGTTTCCAAATCATTCGTGTCCAGGCGCAAAACCGCAGGCAATGCTGTAGCACGACAAGGTGAAGCAACAACGACACGGGTGATTTAGAAATGGAATGAGCCGCCGGCCACGGCGGCTGCCGCGTCATACGCCCAGCGGCAGATCGGCCTTCTTCAGCGTGCGCAGCACGAAGCTCGACTGGCTGTGGCGTATGCCCTTGATCTTGTAGAGCCGCTCGCGCAGCAGGCGTTCGTAGTCGCGCGTGTCCTTGACCACCACGCGCAGCAGGTAGTCGTACTCGCCCGAGACCAGGTGCGCCTCGACCACCTCGGGGATGCTGGCCAGCACCTCGCCGAACTTCTCCAGCGTGTTGTCGGAATGGCTGTCGAGGGTGACCATGACCAGCACCGTGTCGGCCAGCCCCAGCGCCAGCGGGTTCAGGCGCACGGTGTAGCCCTCGATCACGCCGGCTTCTTCCATCTTGCGGATGCGCGCCCAGCAGGGCGAGGGGCTCAGGCCGACGGCGGCGCCGATGTCTTGCAGGCTGGCGCGCGCGTCCTGCTGCAGCACCGAGAGGATTTTTCTGTCCAGGCGATCCATGTGGTGCATTGTTCCGCAAATTGGCGGCAGACAGCAAATTATGCTGTAGACCGACGGCTTTCGTGGAAATTCAGCAAATCCATCCACGCCGGCTGCCCGATACTTCTTCCCATCAAGGCGCTCTTACCGGAGCGCGCGACATGGCAAGACCCCGGCGGGTTACCGCCCGCCCGGGGGGCTTGGCAGGCTGATCTGGCGGCTGGGTGGGGCTGGCCATCTACATCGGAGCTCGGCGGTGCGCAACGAGAAGCGGGCCGGGGACACGGCGCGGCGGTGCCGCACAATGGCGCCTGCATTCCCGCCAGTTTTCGATTCCCCGACCGCCATGTCCCTTTCCTTTGCCAAACGCCTCGACAACGTCGAAACCTCGGCCATCCGCGAGCTGTTCAAGCTGCTGGGCAAGCCCGGCATCATCAGCTTTGCCGGCGGCTTTCCGGACAGCGCCATGTTCGACGTCGCCGGCATTCGCCAGGCGGTCGACACGGCCCTGAGCGACGAGCCGGGCGGCGCGCTGCAGTACGGCGCCACCGAGGGCTACCAGCCGCTGCGCGAGCAGCTGGCCGGCTTCATGCAGTCCAAGGGCGTGCAGGGCCTGGCTGGCGACGGCCTGATGGTCACCACCGGCAGCCAGCAGGCGCTGGACCTGCTGGGCAAGACCCTGCTGGAGCCGGGCAGCACCGCCATCGTCGAGGGCCCGACCTTCCTGGCCACCATCCAGTGCTTTCGCCTGTACGGCGCCGATCTGGTCAGCGCGCCGATCGACGACGCGGGCGTGCAGGTCGATCGGCTGGAACAGCTCATCGTGCAGCACCGCCCGCGGCTGGTGTACCTGATTCCCACCTTCGGCAACCCCAGCGGCGCCATGCTGAGCCTGGAGCGGCGCAAGCGCGTGCTCGAGCTGGCGGTCAAGCACCAGACCCTGATCGTCGAGGACGACCCCTACGGCGACTTGTACTTCGACGCGCCGCCGCCGCCCAGCCTGCTGGCGCTCAGCCATCAGGTGCCGGGCAGCCGCGACTGGCTGGTGCACTGCGGCTCGCTCAGCAAGGTGCTTTCGCCCGGCCTGCGCATCGGCTGGATGGTGGCGCCGCCGGCGCTGCTGGCCAAGGCCGTCATGTGCAAGCAGTTTTCCGACGCGCACACCAGCACCTTCGCGCAGGCCACCGCCGCGCGCTATCTGGCCGCCGGCCTGATGCCGGCCACGCTGGCCACCGTGCGCGCCACCTACGGCCGGCGCGCGCTGGCCATGGGCCAGGCGCTGCGCCAGGAGCTGGGCGCCGCCGTCGAGTTCGTGCAGCCGCAGGGCGGGCTGTTCGTGTGGGCGCGCCTGACCGGCGCCGGCGGCAAGCTGCGCGACGCGGGCGAGCTGGCCCAGCGCGCCATCGAGCAGGGCGTGGCCTTCGTGCCCGGCGCGCCCTTCTATTGCGCCGACCCCGACCGCAGCACCTTCCGGCTGTCCTTCGCCACCGCGGGTGAAGACCTCATCCGCGAAGGCGTGGCGCGCCTGGGCCGATCCCTGGCCTGACAAATCCTGCGAGGCCGAATGGGGGCATTGACCGCAGCCGGTCGGCCGATACGCCGCTGGCCGCTGTGGGCCTGGGCGCTGGCGGCCTACGTGCTGGCCTGGACGCTGCTGCCCGCGCTGCTGGCGCCCAGCCTGCAGCTGGACGTGGTCGAGGGCATCGCCTGGGGCCAGGCGTGGCAGTGGGGCTACTACAAGCATCCGCCGCTGCCGGCCTGGCTGCTGTTTGCAGCGTTTCAGCTGCTGGGCCGCTTCGGGCCTTATCTGCTGGGGCAACTGGCCGTCCTGCTGACCTTGTTTTACGTGCACCGGCTGGCGCGCGCGCTGCTGGGGCCCGAGCGCGCGGCGCTGGCGGCGCTGCTGCTGTACGCCGTGTACTACTACACATGGCCGACGCTGGAGTTCAACCACAACGTGGCCCAGCTGCCGGCTTGGGCGGCGCTCGCCTGGCATGCGCACCAGCTGATGTTCGGCGCGCCCGAGCGCGCGCGGCGCCACTGGCTGTGGCTGGGGGTGTGGGCCGGCCTGGGGCTGCTGGCCAAGTATTCGACCGCGGTGCTGCTGCTGTGCCTGGCGGCCGGCCTGCTGTGGCACGAGCCGCGCGCGCTGCGCCGGCCGGGGCCCTGGCTGGCGCTGACCGTGGCGGGCCTGATCCTGGCGCCGCACGCGCTGTGGCTGGTGCAGCATGGCGGTTTGCCGTTCGAGTATTTCGCCGCCCGCGCCGACGGCGGGCCGCACCGGGATCACGCCTCGGGCCTCGAATTTCTCCTCATGCAGTTGCTGGCGCACGTGCCGCTGCTGGTGATCGCGCTGGCCTGCGGGCTGCTGCCCTGGCGCTGGCGCTGGCAGCAGGTCGAGCCGGCGCAGCGCCGCTGGCTGCTGGGGGTGGCGCTGGCCCCGGCGCTGCTCGTGGCCGCTGGCGGCTCGCTGCTGGGTGCGCGCCTGCATCCCATGTGGGGCACGCCGATGTGGAACCTGTCGGCCGTGCTGCTGCTGGCCGGCTTCGCGCCCGAATGGCTGGCGCGCAAGCGCGTGGCGCTGGGGCGCGCGCTGGCGCTGTGGCTGGCGGCGATCACGCTGGCCATGGTCTGGTACCTGGGCTGGAGCTGGCAAGGGCGCGCGCAGCCCGCGCGCATGGACTGGCCGGCCCAGGCCCTCGGCGATCAGGCCCAGCGCCAGTGGCAGCAGTTGGCCAGCTGCCCGCTGCGCGTGGTGGCCGGCAGCATCTGGGAGGCCGGCCTGGTGGCCGAGGGCGTGCGGCCCATGGCCGCGGTGCTGGTGGACGTCAACCCGGTCTATTCGCCCTCGATCACGCCCGAACGCCTGCGGCGCGAGGGCGCGCTGCTGGTCTGGCACGTGGGCGACTACGACGGCGCGCCGGCCGCGCCCGTGCTCGACCAGGCGCCGCCCGGCAGTTGGCGCGTGAGCCAGGGCGAGTGGCAGATTCCGTGGCCGCGCCACGTCGGCGGCGCGTCGCTGCACATCGCCTGGCGCGCCTACGTGCCGCCGGCGTGCCAGCGCCCGTGAGCGGGTGGGCACGCCGGGATTTCAATCAAAAGCGGCTACAGCCGGCGCCTGATCAGCGCGAGCAGCTATCGATTGGATAGTATGCCGAACGGCCAGGGCGAGTGCCGCGTGGTCAGCTGCGCCCCCGCGCAGTCGGGCGCGCTGGCGGCGACGATGCCCCAGTCCACCGTCAGGCGCGGGCCCTGGGGCTTCGATGTCCAGGGCACGCTGACCTGGCCGTGCGTCTGCGCGCGGGCCATCCACTGCCGCTGCGTGGCCTCGGGCTCGGGCGCGCCGGGGCTACGGTCGATCAGCACCAGCAGGTCGCAGCGCGCCAGCGCCGGCGTGTCGATCCAGGGGGCGTGCGCCGGGTCGCCGTCGATGAACACCAGCGGCTGCGAGGGCAGGTGGATCGACACGTTGCCGGCCAGCCAAGTCTCGCCCACCAGCACGCGCAGCGGCGTGTGGGCGTGCTGGCGCCACACCTGCTGCAATTGCACAGCCAGCGCCGGCGCCGGAAAGTTGGAGCGCGCCGCGCGGCCCAGCAGGTCGACCCCCACGCCGCGCCCCAGCGCCAGCCCGCCGGCCAGGATCAGCTCCATCGCCACCCCCACCACCAGCGTGGCCCTCAGCAGGCGCGCGGGCGCCACCGCCGGCACCCAGCGCAGCAGCAGCAGGCCGAAGAAGACATAGAAGGTGGTGGCCCAGGACGCCGCCAGGTGCACCCCGCCCACGCCCAGCGCCAGCGTCAGCAGCAGCGGCCCCAGGCCCATGAAGAGCACGAAGCGCCGCTCGTTCAGCACCGCCGGCGGCCGGGCGGTGACGGCGTCGCGCCGCAGCCACCAGCGCAGCCACGCCAGCCCCAGCAGGGCCGGCACCATGCGGCCCAGCTGGGTGGTGGCGAAGTCCCACAGGTCCACCCAGTGGCTGCGGTTGCCGGCAATGCCTTCTTCCACCGAGCGTTCGGCGTAGTGCAGCGAGGCGAAGCCCGACTCGGCGATCCAGGCCAGGTGCGGCGTCACCCCGACCAGGCCCACCACCACCGCCAGCAGCACCGGCGCCCAGGCGCGCCCGCTGCGCATGCGCGCATCCTGCAGCAGCCACACGCCGATGACGGCGAACCACACCAGCGCGCTGTACTTGGACAGCAGCGTCAGCGCCGCCGCCGCGCCCACCAGCGCCCATTGCAGCCAGCGCCGTGCGTCGGGCGCGCGCACGGCCGCCAGCACGGCCCACAGCAGCAGGCCCACCGGCATCAGCTGCAAGGTGTTGTGGTTGGCCATGATGCCGCGCAGCCCGTGATAGGCCACCAGTGAGGTCAGCACCACCGACACGAAGGCGCGCAGCGGCGTGGTGAACCCCAGCGCCAGGCGCCACACGCACACCAGCATGGCGGCCACGCTCAGCTCGGCGGCAAAAAACGTGACCCAGACGGTGCGCCCCAGCAGCTCGGTCCAGAAGTACATCCACCAGGTGGGCGCTGGCGGATGCTTGTAATAGCCCCATTGCAGCGACTGCGTCCACACCAGCTGCTCGATGTTGTCCCAGGGCGGCGCGCGGTGGCTGAGGGCTGGCAGCAAGGTCCACACCAGCAGGTGCAGCCCGATGTAGGCCAGGGTCAGGCGCGCCATCTGCCGCGGGTCGGCCGGGTCGATGGCCCACGGCGAAGGCCGCGGCGGCGAGGCGGGAAGGTTCATGCGATGGGGCGGAGGGGGCGCGGCAGCGCGGGTGAGCGGGCCGGACTTGTTTTTGCCCCCACCCGCCGCAAAATGCGCAAGCATACCGAGGAATGATTTCATGAGCGAAACCACTCTGCACATCGTCTGCCCCCACTGCCACACCACCAACCGCGTGCGAGCCGACCAGTTGGCCAGCGCGCCCACCTGCGGGCAGTGCAAGCAGCCGCTGTTTGCCGGCCACCCCGTCGCGCTGGGTGACGAGGCCACGTTCGACAAACACGTCGCGCGCAGCCAGATCCCGGTGCTGGTCGACTTCTGGGCGCCCTGGTGTGGGCCCTGCCGCATGATGGCCCCCGCCTACGAGCAGGCCGCCGTGCTGCTGGAGCCGCACATGCAGCTGGCCAAGGTGGACACCGAGGCCGTGCCCGCGCTCGGCACGCGCTACAACATCCGCAGCATCCCGACGCTGGCGCTGTTCGCCTCCGGCCGCGAAGTGGCGCGCCAGGCCGGCGCGCTGACCAACCCGGCGCAGATCGTGCAGTGGGCGCGGGCGCACGCGCCGCTTACCTGACAGGTAATCGCCGCGCCGAGGGCGGCTTCGCATACTGGCTGCAGGCTGGCGCAAGGGTGCACCGGCCATCGACGACAGGAGCCCGCGCATGCGAACCCTCGAACCTTCTCCGTGGCTGACATGGGCCTTGCTGGTTGATGCCGCCACCTGCGCGGCGATCGCCGCCGCGCACCTGCTGGGGGGTAACGCCCTGGCCGATGCCCTGGCCTTGCCGCACGGCCTGTGGCGGGGCGTCGGCGTGTTTCTGGTGCCCTGGAGTGCGCTCTTGCTGTGGCTGGCGCGATCGCCCCGACTCGCCGCCGAGTGGGTGCTGGGGGTGATCGTCGGCAACGGCCTGTGGGCGTTCGCGGCGCTGGGCCTGCTGGCTTCGGATGCCTTGGCGGCCAACGCCTGGGGCCGCGCCTATCTGGCGCTGCACGGGGTGGGGGTGCTGCTGCTGGCGATCGTCGAGTGGCTGGCCTGGCGGCACTCGTCCGCCGTGGCGGCGGGTCGCGCCGCGCGCGCCTGATGGTGCGCCGGGCGGTTTTTGCGACACTTCAGGCTCACGGACCCCTCCCATGACGCACGACCTTCTTCCGCTCGCGGTGGCGCTGCTCATCGCCATTCCTGCCGCGGGCTCCTGCCTGGGCATCGGGCTGGTGGCGGCGCGCTTTCTGGAGGCCTCGGCGCGCCAGCCCGAATTTGCGCCGCAGCTGCAGACCAAGTTCTTCCTGGCGGCCGGCCTGTTGGACAGCGCCTTCATCATCGCCACCGGCGTCGGCCTGTGGTTTGCCACCGCGAGCCCGTTCCCATGAGCCGCGCGTGGATGCCGCATGGCGCCGCGCGGCGCGAGGTGGGGCCGCTGCTGCGCGCCTGGCGCGAGCGGCGCAAGCTCAGCCAGATGGCGCTGGCGCTGGACGTGGGTGTGTCGCCGCGCCACCTGAGCTTTGTCGAAACCGGCCGCTCGCGCCCCAGCGCCGAGCTGCTGCTGTCGATGTCGGAGCACCTGGCGGTGCCGCTGCGCCAGCGCAACGAGCTGCTGCTGGCCGCGGGCTACGCGCCGCGCTACAGCGAAACGCGGCTGGACGCGCCCGGTCTGGACGCGGTGCGCAGTGCGCTGCAGCGCCTGCTGGACGCGCACGAGCCCTATCCCGGTCTGGCGCTGGACCGCTGCGGCAACGTGGTGCTGGCCAACGCCGCCGCCCAGCGGATGACGGCCCTGCTGCCGCCCGCGCTGCGGCAACCCACGCTCAACATCTACCGCGCCAGCCTGCACCCCGAGGGCTTTGCCGCCGCCACCCACAATTTCGCCGACTGGGCGCGGCACCTGGTGCAGGATCTGGGCTGGCTGGGCGAGTCCACGGGCGATGCCGAGCTGGCCGCGCTGGCCGAGGAGGTGCTGGCCTACCCCAACGTGGCGGCGCTGATGGCCAGTCCGCCGCCCGCACCGGACGGTACGGACGGCCTGGTGCTCACCTGCGAGCTGCAGATCGGCGAACAGCGCCTGACCCTGTTCACCGCGCGCGCGGCCATCGGCGCGCCGCGCGACGTGACGCTGGCCGAGCTGACGCTGGAGCTGTTCTACCCGGCCGACGTGGCCAGCGAGGCGCTGCTGCGGGCAGCCGCCACCAGCGCTTGACGGGGAGCCTTCAGCGCACCAGCGCCTCGTAGTCGCGGCGCGTGTCGGGCGCCACGCCGGCCAGCACCTGGGCGTAGCTGCTTTGGTGGCGCGCCAGCAGGCGTGCCGAGGCGACGTTGCGCGAGCGGCAGAACCAGTGGCAGCTGTGCTGCATCAGGTACAGCTCGGCCGTCATGCGGTAGGCGTGCTCCTTGTCGGGCAGGGCGTCGGCGTGGCGCGCCAGCACGTCGATGGCGCGCGCGTGCAGCTCGAACAGGCGGCGCGCGTCGAACAGCAGGCGCCCGGGCAGCAGCGGCTGCGCGAAGGGCAGGGCAAAGGGCAGCTTGGCGACCTGCGCCTGCGGCGCCGGTACGCGGGCGAAGTCGACGGCAAAGCGGCCGAACTGGCTGGCCAGCGCCTGCTCGGTGGCCGCCAGCGTGCCCCAGATCTGGGCGCGCCGCTCGGCGTCGGCTTCGTGCAGCCAGCGCAGATAGCCTTCGGTCAGGCTCTCCAGCATGGGCTCGATCCGGTAGGGGCCCAGCACGCGGCCCAGCAGGGCGATGCGGCGCGCCTGCTCGCGCCCGCGCAGCAGCGCGAACACGATGAAGGCCGCCGCCAGCGCGATCAGGAAGTCCATGCGGGCGCGGTCAACGCTTCACCTCGTCGACCAGCGCGCGGAACTCGTCGATGTCCTCGAAGCTGCGGTAGACGCTGGCAAAGCGCACGTAGGCCACCTTGTCGAGCTTCTTCAGCTCGCGCATCACCCACTCGCCCAGGCGGGCGCTGGCAACCTCGCGCGCGCCGGTGGCCAGCAGTTTCTCTTCGATGCGCTCGATGGCCGCGTCCTGCTGCTCGGTGCTGACCGGGCGCTTGCGCAGCGCCAGTTGCAGCGAGGCCTGCAGCTTGGGCCGCGCGTAGGGCACGCGCCGGCCGTCCTTCTTGACGATGGGCGGAAAACTGACGTCGGGCCGCTCGTAGGTGGTAAAGCGCTTGCCGCAGTGCGCGCACTGGCGCCGGCGGCGGATGAAGTCGCCCTCGTCCGACACCCGGCTGTCCACCACCAGGGTTTCGCTGTGGGTGCAGAAGGGGCAGCGCATATGGATGTCGAATCGGGCTCTGGAGCCCGCCAGTCAGGCGCGGGCAGCTATCACGATGATAGTATCCGAGAGCCCGGGGCAATCACCGATAGACCGGAAAGCGCTTCGTCAGTTCGGCCACCTGGGCGCGCACGGCGGCCAGCTTGGCTTCGTCGCGCGGCGCGTCCAGCACATCGGCCACCAGGTTGGCCGTCAGGCGCGCTTCGTCGTCCTTGAAGCCGCGCGTGGTCATGGCCGGGGTGCCGATGCGCACGCCGCTGGTGACCATGGGCTTTTCCGGGTCGTTGGGGATGGCGTTCTTGTTGATCGTCATGTGCGCGCTGCCCAGCACCGCCTCGGCCTCCTTGCCGGTGATGCCCTTGGCGCGCAGATCCACCAGCATGACGTGGCTTTGCGTGCCGCCGCTGACGATGCGCAGGCCGCGCTGGGTCAGGGTCTCGGCCACCACCTGCGCGTTGCGGCGCACCTGGGCGGCGTACTGCTTGAAGGCGGGCTGCAGCGCCTCTTGAAAGGCGATGGCCTTGGCGGCGATGATGTGCATCAGCGGGCCGCCCTGCAGGCCGGGGAAGACGGCGCTGTTGATGGCCTTCTCGTGCTCCGCCTTCATCAGGATGAAGCCGGCGCGCGGGCCACGCAGGCTCTTGTGCGTGGTGCTGGTCACCACGTCGGCGTGCGGCACCGGGTTGGGGTAGCAGCCGCCGGCGATCAGGCCGGCGTAATGCGCCATGTCGACCATGAAGATGGCGCCCACCTCCTTGGCCACCTTGGCAAAGCGCGCCCAGTCGATCTCCAGGCTGTAGGCGCTGGCGCCGGCGATGATCAGGCGCGGGCGGGTTTCGCGCGCCTTTTTCTCCATCGCGTCGTAGTCGATGGCCTCTTGCGCGTTCAGGCCGTAGCTCACCACGTTGAACCACTTGCCCGACATGTTCAGCGCCATGCCGTGCGTGAGGTGCCCGCCCTCGGCCAGGCTCATGCCCATGATGGTGTCGCCGGGCTTGCAAAAGGCCAGCAGCACCGCCTCGTTGGCGCTGGCGCCGCAGTGCGGCTGCACGTTGGCGGCCTCGGCGCCGAACAGCTGCTTGACGCGGTCGATGGCCAGCTGCTCGACCACGTCCACGTGCTCGCAGCCGCCGTAGTAGCGCCGGCCGGGGTAGCCCTCGGCGTACTTGTTGGTCAGCTGCGTGCCGGCTGCCTGCAGGACGGCGGGCGAGGCGTAGTTTTCGCTGGCGATGAGCTCGATGTGCTCTTCCTGGCGCTGGTGCTCGGCCTGGATGGCGGCCCAGACGGCCGGGTCCTGCTGGGCAATGGTGGTGCTGCGTTGGTACATGGCAATCCTTATGGACGAAATCCCCCGGCAGGCGGGGGCGGCCCAGGCGAACGGCTGGTGGGGCGCCTGCGCGCGCTCAGGATGAGCCCGCGTGGGCGGTGCGCTTCCCCGTGGTGGTGGGCAGGCGTGGCCTGCCGCGCTCCACGTCGGTGCCAGCCGAGAGCAGCCGAAACCTATCGCCAGTCGCGCACGGAGGCGAGTTTAGCCGAGCGCCGCGCCCTGCCCGGGCGCGCCGGATCAGGACGCCAGCTTGGCCGGCGGCGGCGGCGCGCCGACGTTGTTGGCCGCGCGCAGCTCGGGCCCGGCCGGCCCCATCGGCGGCGCCTTGCCGGTGGCCACGCGGTGCAGGCGGGCGTACTCGGCCATCACCTTGTCGGCGTAGCCGCCGTCGGTCGGCAGGTTGGCGGCGCCCACGTAGTACTTCAGCCCGCCCACCAGTGAGCCGGCGCGGGCGATGCACTCCTGCAGCACCTTCACGCCCACGCGCAGGTTGGTGCGCGGATCGAACGCGGCGTAGTTGCCGCCGAAGTGCTGGTACTTGTCGGTGTGCACGCTGGTCATCACCTGCATCAGGCCCTGCGCGCCCACCGTGCTTTGCGCGAACGGGTTGAAGCTGGACTCGATGGCGATGATGGCCAGGATCAGGGTCGGGTCGAGCCTGGTGCTGCGGCCCACCTCGTAGGCCTCCGACACCAGCGCCGCCACCGGCTCGGGCGCCACGCGGTACTTGCGCGCGATCCACTGCGCCACGCTGGCCTGCTCGCGCGGCAGGGCCTTGGGGTCGGCGGCGGTGGCGCGCTCGACGGCGTCGGGCTCGGGCGTGATGTCCAGCGTGGCCACCTTGCGCGCCTGCAGCCAGTCGGCCAGCCGGTCCTCGCCCTGCTGGCGCAGGTCGGGCCGCGCGCCCAGCAGGGCCACGGCCAGCACGGTGATCACGCCCAGCAGGGCGAGACTGTTGTGGGTGATTTCGAAAAGCCCCTCCGCCACGTCACCGGCAAAGGTCTTCAGGCCGCTTCCCACCGCGGCAAGGCGTCCAGACGCTGTCATAACACTCCTCGTCAAGGCGGCAGCGGTTCGGGGCCAGCACGGCGGCATCGTCTTGCGATGGGCGGGCTGGCGGCCCGGGGCTTGCGCGTCCTGATGTCAGTTGATGGGCCGGCTGCAGGCGCCCATGACGACAGGCGCGGTGGCTCCAGACGGAGCCGGGTTCGGTTTGCAGTCCAGCCTGCCGGGATCGGCAGCGGATCAGGGATTCCCCTTGCTTTTTGGGGAACGCTGGATTCTAGGAAGGTCTTTCATGCCTAGTCAATACTAAAAATTTGAGTCAAAAGTCAAATTTGGATATAAAAAAGGCTCCGTCCGGCCGCCGTGCTCGGGCTTTGCAAGCGCGCCGGGCCGCAACCATGGGGCCTGCGCGGGCGTGATTGAAGGCGGTAATTCGGGCCGGCCGGGGCATTGAAATTGCCGACTGGCGCCGGCGGGGCAGCGGACGTACAGTGAAGCCGTCCGATCGCATCGGACGGCCGAGGTCTCTGAAGAGCCGGCGCGCGGTAGCCGATACCGCAGCATGGCAGCCCAGCGGCTTCATTCGCAGAAGGCAATCTCTTGCCTTCCCCGCCACCGGAAACAACCCGCTTTCCGGCGCGGAACCCAGGCAGACCAGGACGCTTTTGTCACACTGCCTGAAGGCCCGGTGGGGCGGCTCAAGGCCAAGCCACCGGGCTTTCTGTTTTTGGCCCCGCCCGCCGCCGATTTTTTTGCGAGAAGTTGTTACTTTTCAGGCCGACCCGCCTGCGGCCGGGGTCGGTGCCTTGGGGTGACAATCGTCCGCGTGATGCCAAGCGACTCCGACATCGACGAAGCGGCCCAAACCACAGCTCCCGAAGCCGCGCCGCCCGCCGCCGAGCCGACGCCGCCCGCGCGCCGCCCCTGGTGGTGGCGCTGGGGCCGGCGCCTGCTGTGGGCCGTGGGCGCATTGCTGCTGCTGTGGGGGCTGCTGTGGCTGGCGGTGCCGCCGCTGCTGCAGTGGCAGGGCCAGAAGATCGCCAGCGAGCAGCTGGGCCGGCCGGTGCGCATCGGCAAGATCGAGTTCAAGCCTTGGACGCTGGAGCTGACGCTGCACGACCTGGCCGTGGGCGGCCTGGCCGGCGCGCCCGACCAGCTGACGGTGGGGCGCATCTATCTGAATGCCTCGCTGGAGTCGCTGTGGCGCCTGGGCCCGGTGCTGGACGCGCTGCAGGTCGACGCCCCAGCGCTGCGCCTGACCCACGAGGGCGAGGGCCACTACGACATCGACGACATCCTGGCGCGGCTGACGGCCGGGCCGGCGCCCGCCCAGCCGTCCAAGCCGATGAACTTCGCGCTCTACAACATCGTGCTGCAGGACGGGCGCGTGGACTTCGACGACCGCGCCGTCGACCGCGTGCAGCAGCTGCGCGATCTGCGCCTGGCGCTGCCCTTCATCAGCAACCTGCCGAAGGCGCGCGAGGTCAAGGTGCTGCCGCAGCTGGCGTTCGATCTGAACGGCAGCCGCTTCGACTCGCAGGCCCAGGCGCTGCCCTTCGACGATTCACGCCAGACCGATGCCAGCCTGCAGATCGCCAAGTTCGACCTCAAGCCCTATCTGGGCTACCTGCCGGCCGGCCTGCCCCTGACGCTGCAGGCCGGCGTGCTGGACGCCGACCTGCGCCTGGCCTTCGAGCAGACGCCCCAGCCCGCGCTGCGCGTGACGGGCAGCGTGGCGCTCAGCGACGTCAAGGCGGCCGACCGGCAGGGCGCGCCGGCGCTGGCCTTCGACGCCCTCAAGCTGCAGCTGGCCGAGGCGCAGCCGCTGGCGCGCGCGCTGCACCTGGCCTCGGTCGAGCTCGTGAATCCCCAGGTGACCGCGCACCGAAGCGCCGACGGCCGGATCAACCTGTTGCCCACCGATGCTCCTGAAAAGGAAGCTGCTCGCGCAGACCGGGCGCCGGCCAAAGGCCAAAAAGACTTGAAAGAGTCGGCGGCGCCCCCCGCACCCTCCGCGTCGGCCGCGTCCGCCGCTGCCTCGGCTGCCTCGGCCCCCGCCAGCGCGGCCGCGCCGGCCGAGGCCGAGACTTTCAAGCTGCGCATCGACGAGCTGGCCGTGCACGGCGGCCGCGTCGACTGGCGCGACGACGCCACCGCCAGCGAGCACGCGCCGGCCGCCACTGCGCAGCTCGACAAGCTGGAACTGCAGGCCAAGGCCATCGCCTGGCCCATGCAGCAACCGTTCGACTTCAAGGGTGGGGCTGCGCTGACTGGCGCCGTGGCCAGCGCGGCACCCGCCGCCCAGGCCGCCGCTTCCGTGGCCGAGCCCGCGCCGCGCCCGGCTGCCCGTGGCCGCAAGGCCCGATCGGCAACCCGTGGCAAGCCGAGCGCCAAGGCCCGGCCGCCGGCCGAGCCCAAGGCCCAGGCGGCCGCGCCCGCCCATGCCGGGCCGGCGTCGATCGCCTTCGAGGGCCGCGTCGGCGCCGCGCAGGGCGAACTCGGCGTGCAACTGGCCGGCGTGCCGCTGGCGCTGGCGGGCCCCTATCTGGCGCCTTACTTGGTGCCGCGCCTGGCTGGCACGCTGGGCGCCGACGCCCGCCTGCAATGGGCGTTGCCCCAGTCCAAAGGCGCCGCCGCGCCGCCCAGCTGGAGCGTGGTGGCCAAGCGCGTGCAGCTCGATCGGCTGCAACTGAGCGGCGAGGGCGCGCCCCAGCGGCGGCGCGGCGACACCACGCCGGCCGACGAGCTGGCCCACGTCGACGCGCTGCAGCTGGCCGACGTGCAGCTCGACCCGCAGGCGCGCGCCGTCACCGTGGGGCGCCTGGCCGTGCAGGGCCCGCGCGTGCAGGTCGAGCGCGATGCGCAGCAGCACTTCATGTTCGAGCGCTGGCTGCGCCAGCCCGAGGGCAAGCCCACAAGCGAAGCCAAGAAGGCCGAGCCCAAGAGCGCCGAAACCGATGCACCCTGGGCCGTGCGCGTGAACGAGCTGGCCGTGGCCGACGGCACCGTGGGCTGGCGCGACGAGGCCATGGCGCGGCCGGTGCGCGCCGAGCTGACCGAGCTGAAGGTCGAGGCGCGCAAGCTGGACCTGGCGGGCCAGCAGCCGGCCGAGCTGCAGCTGAGCGCGCGCCTGGGCACCGGCCGCCGCTCGGGTGGCGAGCCGGGCCGCCTGTCCTGGAGCGGTCCCGTGACCTGGGCACCGGTGACCGCGCGCGGCGCCGTCGACGTGCAGCGTCTGCCGGTGCAGGCCTTCGAGCCCTATTTCGGCCAGCAGCTCAACATCCGCGTGCTGCGCGCCGACACCAGCTTCAAGGGCAAGGTGGACTTTGCCGAGACCGAGCGCGGCCCGCGCGTGCGCGTCGAGGGCAACGCGCGCGTCGACGAGCTGCGCACCTACAGCCAGCCGGGTACGGCCGTCAGCGCCGAGTCGGCCAAGCCGGCCGGCGCGCCCGCGTCCGGCGCCGCGCCCGCCTCGCAGGCGCCGCTGGCGCCCGTGGCGGCGCGCAGCGCCGGCGGCCTGGGCGACGAGCTGCTGAGCTGGAAGCAGCTGCGCCTGGACGGGCTGGACGTGGCGCTGGCGCCCGGCCAGGGGCCGCAGGTGAGCATCGGCAGCTCGCTGCTGTCCGACTTCTTCGCCCGCATCGTCATCGACCCCAGCGGGCGCATCAACCTGCAGGACATCGTCAAGTCCGACGGCAAGGCGGCGCCGGCCAGCACGTCGACAGCGGCGGCGCCGACGGCGCCCGCGGCCAACACCATGGTGTCGGGCGAATTCAACGCCACCGCCGTGACCGCCGCGCCCGCCGCGACGGTCGAGGTCAAGCCCGAGGCCAAGCCCGATCCGCTGGCGCCGGTCATCCACTTCGGCCCCACGCGCCTGGTCAACGGCCACATCGACTTCAGCGACCACTTCATCCGCCCCAACTACCGCGCCGACCTGACAGCGCTGGACGGCTCGCTGGGCGCCTTCAACTCGGTGGCGCCGGGCGGCGCGCCGCAGATGGCGCAGCTGGCGCTCACCGGCAAGGCCGAGGGCACGGCCACGCTGTCGGTGGACGGCCAGATCAACCCGCTGGCCGACCCGCTGGCGCTGGACATCCGCGCCAAGGTGAGCGATCTGGACCTGCCGCCGCTGTCGCCGTATTCGGTCAAGTACGCCGGCCACGGCATCGAGCGCGGCAAGCTCAGCATGGACGTGGCCTACAAGATCCAGCCCGACGGCCAGCTCACCGCCACCAACAAGCTGGTGCTCAACCAGCTCGAATTCGGCGAGCCGGTGGCCGGCGCGCCCGCCAGCCTGCCGGTGCAACTGGCCACCGCGCTGCTGGCCGACAGCCACGGCGTGATCGACCTCGACCTGCCGATCAGCGGCTCGCTGAACGACCCGCAGTTTTCCATCGGCCCGATCATCGTCAAGGCCATCCTCAACCTGATCGGCAAGGCCATCACCGCGCCCTTCACCCTGCTGGCGCGCGCGCTGGGCGGCGGCGGCGCGGGCGGGCAGGACCTGTCGCAGGTGGCCTTCGCCCCCGGCAGCGCGCGCCTGAGCGTGCCGGCGCGCGCGCAGCTCGACAAGGTGGCCAAGGCCCTGGCCGACCGTCCGGGCCTGAAGCTGACGGTGGTCGGCAGCGCCCGCCTGGCGCCCGAGCTGGAAGGCGCCAAGCGCCAGCGCCTGGACGCGCTGGTGGCGGCCGAGCAGCGCAGCGAGGCCAAGACGTCCGCAGCCGCGCCCGCCGCGGCGGCCAGCACGCCGGCCTCGGCCGCCAGCGCGGCCGAGGCCGGGGCGGCGTCGATCGCCGATTCGCCCGAATACCCCACGCTGCTCAAGCGCCTGTACCGCCGCGCCGACATCCCCGACAAGCCGCGCAACATGCTCGGCATGCAGCGCGACATCCCGGTGGCCGAGATGGAGCGCCTGCTGATGGCGCACATCGACATCGGCGAAAGCGCCATGCGCCAGCTGGCGGTGCAGCGCGGCGTCGCCGTCAAGGAATATCTGGCCGGCAAGGGCGTGGCGACCGATCGCCTGTTCCTGGGCGCCGCGCAGACGCAGGGCCAAGGCCAGGCGCCGACCGAGGCCGCGCCCGCTGCCAGCGCCCCGGCCGACGCGGGCGCCGCCAAGTCCTGGGTGCCCCACGCCGAGTTGAGCCTGGGCATGAACTGACGGCCCTGCCGATCAGGGCGACGGAAAACAGGTTCTCGCACCGCACTTCATTGCAGCGACAATAGGCGGTTTCGGCGCGCGCCGCGTGGGCGCGCCCGCGTCCACCGTTGACTTTCAAGCGCATGTTTCCCTTCACCCGCGACCCCAAAGACCCGCAACCCGCCGCCGAGGCCGCCGCGCCCGCGCCCAAGGCGCCCGAGGCGCATCCGCTCGACGCACTGACCAGCGGCGTGTTCTCCGCCGCCACCTCGGGCGAGCGCGCCCAGCGCGTGCGCGACTGGCTGGCCACCGAGCCCGAGCCGGCGCAGATGCAGGAGGTGTTCAAGGAGCTGTCGGCCAAGGACAAGGGCGCCGCCAAGGCGCTGCGCGAAAAACTCGACGAACTGCGCCGCGCGCGCGAGCAGGACACCGTGGCCGCCGAATGGCAGGCCAAGGCCCAGGCCCTGCTGGACGCCGCGCGCCTGAACATCGCCGACGCCCTGGCCTGGCAGCGCGACGCCGCCAAGGCCGGCGCGCCGCTGTCGCGCGAGCCGCTGGCCGGCCTGCGCACGCAGCTGGTCGAGCGCATCAAGGCGGTCGAGGACCTGCAGCAGCGCGTGATGGTGCAGCGCGAGGCCGCGGCCCTGCTGGCGCAACGCATCGAGCTGCTGTCCACCAAGCCCTGGGCCGAGGCCCAGCAGCAGCAGGACGCGCTGCAGGCCGACGTGACGCACTGGCAGGCCCAGGCCGCCGCGCTGCAGGCCGACGGCCAGTGGCCCAGCGTGGACATGCGCTTTCCGCCCCAGCTGGAGGCCGCGCAAAGCCAGTTGAACGCGGTGTGGAGCGCCTTCGTGCCGGCGCTGGCGCAGGCCGTGGCCGCCGCGCAGGATGCCGCCGCGCCGCTGCCGCCCGTGCCCCTGTGGGCCGACGAGCTGCGCGCCGCGCGCGGCGAGGCGCCGGTGGCCGAGGCCACGCCCCCCGCGCCGGCCAAGCCGCGCGTCGACCCCGAGCAGCGCCAGGCCGCCACCAAGGCGGTCGAGGCCGGCGTGATGCTGCTGGAGCAGGCGGTGGCTGCCGGCCACAGCAAGAACATGAACAGCGCCACCCAGGCGCTGCGCCAGTCGCTCAAGACCAACGGGCGCCTGATCGACGAGGCGCTGGAGGCACGCGTGCACGCCGCCCTGGTGTCCGCCGGCGAGCTGGGCGGCTGGCAGCGCTGGAGCGCCGACAAGGCGCGCGAGCAGCTGGTGGCGCGCGCCGAGGCGCTGCTGGTGCCGCGCAAGCCGCGGCGCGAGGCGCCGGCCGGGGCCCCGGCCGCAGCGGCCACGGCCGAAAGCCCGGTCGAGACGCCCACCGAAAGCGCCGCCAACGTCGTCGAGGCTCCTGCGGCGCCCGTCGCCGAAGCGCCTGTCGAGGCGGTGGAGGCCGCGCCCGAAGTGCCGGCTGCCGCGGCCGAGCCGATCGCCGCCGATACCGTTGCGTCCGATGCGAGCGCTTCCGATGCGCCTGCCGAGCCCACCGCCCCAGCCGCCGCCGCCCAGCCCGCCGAAGAGCTCGTCCCCGCCATGGGCGGGCGCAAGCTGCAGGACGCGATCCGCAAGCTGCGCGAGGAGTGGAAGACCGCCGACCAGGGCGGCCCGCCCAACCATGCGCTGTGGAAGCGCTTCGACCGCGCCTGCAACGCCGCGCACAAGTTCGTCGACGCCTGGCTGGAGCAGGTGCGCGCCGAGTCGGCCCAGCACAAGGCGCAGCGCCAGGCGCTGATCGACGAGGTCAAGGCCTGGGGCGCGGCGCAGCAGGCCGCGGCCACCACCGACTGGAAGGCCATGGGCCGGCAGATTCACCAGTTTTCCGAGCGCTGGCGCAATGCCGGCCATCTGGCCGAAAAGGCCTACACCGAGCTGCAGGCGCAGTGGAAGGCCGCCATCCACCAGGCCGCCGCGCCGCTGGAGGCCGAACAAAAGGCCAGCACCGCGCGCCGCCAGGCGCTGATTGCCGAGGCCGAGCAACTGGGCGCCGCGCCGCAGCTGCGCATCGACGCCGTGCGCGCGCTGCAGCAGCGCTGGCAGGCCGAGGCGCAGGCCGTGCCGCTGGAGCGCCGCCACGAGCAAAAGCTGTGGGACGCCTTCCGCAAGCCGATCGACGAGGCCTTCAACCGCAAGAGCGCCGAGCGCGAGCAGCAGCAGGCGGCCCTGAGCGCGCACGACCGCGCCGTGCTGGAGGCCGCCAAGGCGCTCGAAGCGGCCAACGCCAGCGGCGACGCGCAGCGCATCCGCGCCGCCATGGCGCAGCTGGAGGCCGCCACGCGCGGCCAGGCCGCGGCGGCACCGTCTGAACAAAATACGGCTGCAGCGCCCGCCGATCAAGCGTCAGCAGCTCCTGAAAACGAAGCAAGCGACACGCCCCCGGCCGCCGATGCCGAGGCCGCCGCAGCCCCGGCGCCGGCGCCCAAGCCCGCCAAGCCGCTGATCGCCATGCGTGGCGACGACCGGCCCGGCGCCAAGAAGGCCGAGGCGCCCGCGGCGCGTGGGCCGGGCCGCTTTGGCGACCGTCCCGGCGGGCGCGACGGCGCGCGTGGCGGCCCCGGCCGCGGGGACCGCTTCGGTGATCGGCGCGAAGGTGGCCGCTTCGGCGATCGCAACGACCGCGGACCGCGCGAAGACCGTGGCCCGCGCCTGGGCGACGCCGCCTTCCGCGCGCAGCGCGACGCGGTCGACAACGCGCAGGCGCAGCTACGCAAGCTGGCGGCGCAGGCCCATGGCGAGGCGCTGACCCAGCTGCTGGGCGCCTGGCAGCAGCGCCAGCCCGATCAGGTGCCCAGCGCGCAGGAGCTGGGCCGCGCCGTCAGCGCCAGCGTGCGCGGCAACTGGGCGCAGGCCGTGGGCAGCGGCGCCGGTGATGCTGGCAAGGCCGACGAGGCCCTGCTGCGCCTGGAGATGGCCGCCGAGGTGCCCACCCCGGCCGACCAGCTGGCCGCGCGCCGCGCACTGCAACTGCAACTGCTGACGCGCCGCAACGACCCCGCGCCCGCTGAAACCTGGGCGCTGGACACCGCCACCGTGCTGGCCAGCGCGCACGACGACGCGCACGCGCGGCGTCTGCAAAACGCGCTCAAGACGCTGCTGCGCAAGGGCTGAAAACCACTCGCCGCCGCTGTGCGGCGCGGCATGAAAAAACCCGCACGGCCTTGCAGTTGTGCGGGTTTTTTGAATGTGGTGCCGGGGCCGCAACCGCATTCAAGCCCGCAACCCGCATGAATGCTAGGCCCGTGGCGCGCTGGTGCAAAATGTGCCCCCAAATATGCCCCCAACCTTGCTTCGGTGCGCCCCATCATGAAACTGTCCGATGTTGCCTTGCGAACCCTGACCGCCCCCGGCAAGCACTTCGACGGGGCGGGGCTTTATCTGGAAGTGACCCCGGCCGGTGGGCGCTACTGGCGCTTGAAGTACCGGCACGCCGGCAAAGAAAAGCGCCTGGCGCTGGGCGTCTATCCGCAAGTGAGCATCAAGGACGCCCGCACCCGCGCCGCCGATGCGCGCCGCCTGCTGGCCGCCGGCACCGACCCGGGCGCGCAGCGCAAGGCCGACAAGCTGCAGGCCGCGCACGATGCGCGCAACACCCTGCAGGCCGTGGCCGCCGAATGGATGAAGCACCAGGCCGGCCGCTGGACGCCCGACACTGCCGCGCGCATCCGCCGATCCTTGGAGATGCACGTCTTCCCCGTCTTGGGCGCGCTGCCGCTGGCCAGCATCCGCCCGGGCGACGTGCAAGCCGCCGTGAAGGCGACCGAGGCCACCGGCGCAGGCGACACCGCCGGCCGTGTGTTGCAGCGCGTGAAGGCCGTCTATCGATGGGCCGTGATCCATGAGCGCATCGCCACAAACCCGATGCTCGATCTGGTGCCCGGCGAGCTGCTGAAACCGCGTGACGTCGCCAGCCGCGCCGCGCTGCCCGAGCGGGCATTGCCCGCCTTCCTGGCCGCGCTGTCCGCCTACGAAGGTGACGCCGGCACCGTGCACGCGCTACGCCTGCTGATCCTGACCGCCGTTCGCCCCGGCGAGCTGCGCGGGGCGCGCTGGGTAGAGTTCGACCAGGCCGCCGCGCTTTGGGTGATCCCTGCCGAGCGCATGAAGATGCGCGCCGAACACCGCGTGCCGCTGTCCGCGCAGGCCCTGGCCGTGTTGCAGGCGCAGCAAGCCCTGTCCGGCGGGTATGAGCTGGTGTTTCCAAGCCCCTACTACCCCGGCAAGCCAATCAGCGAAAACACCCTGAACGGCGCCCTTGCCCGCCTGGGCTTCAAGGGGCAGGCCACCGCCCACGGCTTCCGGGCGCTGTTTTCCACCGTGGCCAATGAAGCCGGGTGGGATGGCGACGTCATAGAGCGCCAGCTCGCCCACGTGGAGCGCAACAAGGTACGCGCCGCCTACCACCGCAGCACCTACACCAGCGAGCGCGCCCGCTTGATGCAGTGGTGGGGCGACTACATCGATGCACGCGAGCGGGGCGCGCCCGTGGTGCCCATCTTCCGCAGCGCCTGAGCCCGGCACACCGCCGCCGGGTACACCATCCGCACGGGGCCGCAAGGCCCTTTTTTCATTTCAGGATGACTCCAGCACCGAACTTTGCTGGACTACGCCGAAGCCCGATACAGCAGGTTTATCAATAACTTAGGCGCGTTCATCATATGCCGGTGCTTTCTGAAACCTGACCCGGCTTGTGTCCTCATGGCTCCCATGTGGCCCCTGCAAAACGGGTCTTTCAAGGAGTCATCATGGCAAAGATCAAGCTCACAAAGTCCGCAGTTGATGCGGCGCAATCCCAGGCGCAGGCCGTCGAACTCAGGGATACCCTGGTGCCGGGCTTCTTGTGCAAGATTACACCAGCGGGCCGCAAGGTGTTCATGCTCCAGTACCGGACGAACGCCGGGGAGCGCCGCAAGCCTGCCTTGGGCCTATACGGGGAATTGACCGTCGAACAGGCCCGCTCGCTGGCGCAGGAATGGCTGGCCCAGGTGCGCCGGGGCGGCGACCCGGCCGCAGACAAGGCAGCGGCCCGATCGGCCCCTACGGTCGCGGAGTTGTGCAAGAAGTTCATGGGGGATCACTCCAGGCAGCGCAACAAGCCCAGCACGCAGGTCGGCTACCAGAAGTGCATCGACAACAACATCATCCCGATGCTGGGCCGCATGAAGGTGCAGGACGTGAAGCGCCCGGACGTGGCGACGATGATGAAGAAGATGGCCCACAAGCCGGCCGATGCGAACCGCACGTTCAGCGTGATGCGCAAGATGTTCAACCTAGCCGAAGTGTGGGGCTACCGGCCCGACGGCACCAACCCGTGCCGCCATGTCCCGATGTACCCCAACGGCAAGGCCACCCACCTCATTAGCGACGAGGAAATGGGCAAGCTGTTCCGGTATCTCGACTATCTGGAAACCGATGGGCTGGGCCTGGATCATGCGGTTCTGCCGCTGGCCATCCGGCTGCAATTTGAGTTCGCAGGCCGCCGCTCCGAGATTGTTACGCTCCAATGGGATTGGGTCGATCTGGAGAACAGGCGTGTGGTCTGGCCCGACAGCAAGACCGGCGGTATGTCCAAGCCATTGAGCGAGGAAGCCTATCGGCTGCTGTCCACCGCGCCCCGCCAAGACGGATACCCGTATGTGTTCCCGTCACCGAACCATCCGGGGCAGCACATGACCACGGGCGAGTATTACGGCGGCTGGACGCGCATCCTCAAGCGCGCCGACGTGTCCCATGTGGGCACGCACGGCATCCGCCACCGCTCCGCGACCGACATTGCCAACTCGGGCATCCCCGTCAAGGTCGGCATGGCGCTGACGGCGCACAAGACCGTGGCGATGTTCATGCGCTACGTCCACACCGAGGACAAGCCGGTGCGCGAGGCGGCCGAGCTGGTGGCGAACCGGCGGCAGGCGATCACGGGAGTCCGACGCAATGCTTTAGCACAAGCCACCGCGTCAACCGCATGAGCTATACCGGCCAGGAGCGCCACAAATCCCAGGCAGTGTCTGGGAAATCCGTCTCCTGCGAATTGACCAACAACTCAATGACGCTTTCCTATGCGCCGCCGACGCGGGAGCAGTTGCTGGAGGCACTTGCCATGCTGGAGCGAGTGCGTCCGGAGGACTGTAACGCTGCCGCACAAGAGGTTGTGGGGGCGGTCACATGAGAGATCCTTGCGCTATATATCTGAACGTATATAATCTATGACTGAGAAACGCAAGCTCTTGTACTGGGAAGGTTCCTCGAAGAAGGATTTCAAGGAGTTTCCCATTCCTGTCCAGAAGGACATGGGCGTCGCGCTGTTCGTCGTGCAGTTGGGTCAGACGCCTGATTCGGCCAAACCCTGGAAGGGGTTAGGTTCGGGCGTTTACGAGCTGGTGGAAGACCATCGTGGCGACACCTTTCGGGCGGTCTACACCGTTCGCATTGGCGATGCGGTGCATGTACTGCATGCGTTTCAGAAGAAGTCCAAGTCCGGCATTGCCACACCGCAGCCGGACGTGGAGTTGATTGAGAAGCGGTGGAAGGCTGTGCTTGCGCGTTACGGCGCGAGCGGGAGATCGTGATGACGCGCAAAGACCATTCTCAAGGCACCGACAACGTGCTGGCCGACCTCGGTTTGGACGACGCGGAAGAACTGTCGGCAAAGGCCGTCTTGGCAGTCAAGCTCAATGAGCTGATTGACAAGCGCAGCCTCAGTCAAACCGAAGTTGCGCACATCACCGGCATGACGCAGCCCAAGGTGTCCCAGGTGCGGCGCTACAAGCTGCAAAACATTTCGCTTGAACGGCTGATGCAGGCACTGGTGTCGCTCGACCAGCAAGTGCAGATCGTTGTCCGGCCGGCGCGGCGTGCGCATGCCGCTGGCATCACGGTGGCCGCATGATCTCTGCAGCAGTCATGAGGGTATGGATGATGGTCGCATGTTGACGGGCGGCCAGCAGCCTTGGTGGAACCAATTGAGCGATGCCGTGCGAGGCGTCGCTGTGGAGGGGCTTGTCTTCGTCAAAACTTACCGGCGTGACGGTCGCCCGCCGGAAGAGGTTGTTCTGATGGAGAAGGCGCGCGAGTACGGCGCGCAGGCGGTGTTCTTCGAGGCGGGCCGCAATGGCAAACGCTCGGTGCCGCAGGCCTTCGTGTTTGTCGCAGACGGTCCTGAGCGAGATCATGAGTTTGCGGAGATTCACAAGAAGCTCTGGAGTTGGGGTGGCGTACCCCTGATCTACCGAAAGCTGCCTGGTCAACTGCAACTCTTCAGGTGCGCTCACGGCCCTGACTTCGTGTCTTCATCCGGAGAGCTGGTCTGCAATCCAGTCCGCACTTTGGCATTGGCGTCCACGGTTGCCAGCGACCCATGGTGGAGTGCGGAGCAATTGCGCAACGGCACGCTATGGGATGACACGGCGGCCTGCAAGGTATTGCTGTCATCCAACAAGTCCGCGCACAAGGGTCTCATCACGGCGGTCAAGGAGATCAGCGACGACTTAAATACCGAAGGCATCCTGCCAAGACATTTGCGCCGCAAGCTGCTGATCCTGTCCTTGCTGATCGCATACTTGGAGCAGCGCGAGGTCTTCAAGGATGGTTATCTGGCGCGCTTCCTGCCAGGTGCAGAAAAGTTTTTCCAGGTGCTGGCCAATGGTCCAGCACTCGTGGCGCTGCTTGAGGATCTGGAGAGGCGCTTCAACGGCCACGTATTCTCCTTCAGTGACGCTGACCGCGAGCGCTTGAGAGGCAGCCAGCAACTGATCCGCTTTTCCCGGCTTATCGAAGGGCGCGAGGAGGTTGGCGGTCAGTTGACGTTGTGGCAGCTCTATTCGTTCAAGGACCTTCCCGTTGAACTGATCAGTCACATCTATCAGCTGTTCGTCAAGGATGCCGATAGTTCTGTCTATACGCCACCATTCCTGGTGCGCCTGATGTTGGAGGAGTCGCTGAACTGGGAGCGGCTTGACCGGCTGCAAGAGCGCGGGGAGATCATCCTGGACCCATCGTGTGGTTCGGGTGTGTTCCTGGTCGAAGCCTACAAGCGGTTGGTGCTTCACTGGCGCAGCCGCAACCAATGGCAGAAGCCTGATGTCGCTGTCCTCAAGGGATTGCTTCAGTACGTGCACGGAATCGATCGCGAAGAGGGTGCGATCGAACTGGCCGCCTTCAGCTTGTGCCTGGCTCTTTGTGATGCGCTGGAACCGGAGACCATCCGAGCCACCATCAAGTTGTTCCCACCACTGGCTGGTGAGACGTTGCACTGGTCTTGTTTCTTCGAGGCGAAGGAACAAGGCGTCATCACGGCACCGATAGGGGTCGTTGTAGGCAATCCGCCGTTTGCGTCGAAACTGACGACGCCTGGCGCTGTGCGAAGCTACGAGCGATACAACGCCACGCATGGCACCCTCCCCGACAAGCAGCTTGCCTACCTGTTCCTGCACGAAGCGATGGAGATGGTTGCCGAGGGCGGTGTGCTGAGCATGCTGCAGCAATACAACTTCCTCTACAACCAACAGTCGATTGCCCTGCGTCGGAGCTTCATCGGCAAATGGGATGTGCGTGAGATTCTGGACTTCATTTCAGTGCGTGGGCTGTTCCAGAGGGGCAAGGCCGACACGAAGGTCGTTGTCATCGTCGCCGAAGCCAGGACGGCGCCGGAAGACAGGCAGATCCTGCACGCAACGTTCCGACGCAGCGGACGCTCGGATGCCGAGCAGGGATTCGACATCGACTATTACGACCTGCATTGGCTGCCGAGAGAACTCGCGCTGGAAAACGATGCAGTGTGGAGAGCCGACCTGTTTGGTGGCGGCCGCACGCTGGGCTTTGTCGATCGCCTGAAGAACTATCGGACGCTGGGCGAATACGCGAAGAAGAAGAATTGGAACCACGGCGAAGGATTCATCGAAGGACTGAGTGGCAAGCGTGAGCCTGCGAAGCATATTTCTGGGAAGAAATACGTTCCATCGGACGCCTTGACTGTGGATGGGTTGGACCGCCAGCGTATTACGACTGCCAAAGGCACTCTCTTCAAGACCGCCTATACGAGTGGTCGCTACACACCGCCCATGCTTCTTGTTCGCGAGCAGATGGACCTCCCACATTGCTTGTGGACGGATTCGTACCTTACCTATGGTCAGCAGATCGTAGGGTTCTGTGCGGAGCAGAAGGACATTGCAGCCCTGCGCAAGCTCGACAAATGGATGTCGACATCGCGGCGTGCATTGCAAGCCCACCTTGCATTGGTGAGTCCGCGCTTGTTTGTGCAGAAGGCTACCGCGCTGCAGGCGGACGATGTGTTCTCCATCCTGTATCCTGCAGAAGGCACCCTCGACCTGAGTCCCAACGAATCGATTCTGGTGGACGACATCGTGGACCACTACCGCGACTTCATTCGACTGGGTGAAGACTCCGAGGTGATGAAGAACAGTGGTCTGTCCAGTATGTCGGCCTTCAACGATGTCTTCGTGCGCCAGATCAACGCCATTTACAAGAAGAAGTCGATAAAGGCGCTCGCGCCGCAAACGTGGCCAGGGGTTATTTGCCAGCCGTTTGTTTTTGGTGCTGGCAAGGTGGAATGGCAAGGTGCGGATGCGTTGAAGGACAGGTTGGCGTCGTTGCTGCAGGAGCGCCAAGGGCAATCGCTGCAAATCACGCGGATAGCGCGCATCTACGACGGAAACTTTGTCTTCCTGCTCAAGCCTGACCGCCTGCGCTTCTGGATGCGTTCCGTGGCACTGAGGGATGCGGACGAGATGCTGGCCGACCTTCGGGTGCAAGGGTTCTAACCGCCCGCTTATGCTCGCAGACTCTTCAGATCGCCACGTCCAGATTGGCTCTCTCGGGAAAGATGTTCATCTGTCTGCGGCATCGCTGGATGAGCTGATCGATTTCATCGCCGGCGAACTGCCGTGCTGGCGGGATCATCCCGATCGACCGGAAAAGACGGCAGAGACGGCGCTCACATCCCAGTTGTGTGGCCATCTCAACACGGTAGCCCGTCACTCTGCTGGCTGGGACATGCTGCAGTTCCGCATTGAGGAGCCCGATGAACAGAAGACGGGCCGCAAGATTGATTTGATCGCTTCGCCATGCGGGCCGACGATATGGATCGATGGTCGACGCTGTACCCAGTTCGATACCTTGCTTCCTATTGAGTGCAAGCGGTTGCCAACGCCGAAGGACAAGAATCGGGATGAGCGCGAGTACGTGATAAACCGCAAGGCGACAACGGGTGGCATCCAGCGTTTCAAGGCCGGGGATCACGGGGCGGCGCACTCCCGTGCTGCCATCATTGCCTACGTCCAGGCTGAGACACCGCAGATCTGGTTCGACCGCTTGAATGCGTGGATCACTGAATTGGATGGCTCGGAGCACGCAGGCTGGTCGTTGCAGGACCTGATCCGCAATGAGTCTGCTGCCGCAAAAGCCGGCCTCACCATGTATCGCTCGCAACACACCAGGGCCAGGGGACTCTCACATATCGATATTCGCCATCTCTGGATTGCGATGAAATGAGAGGCTGGGAGGATCGGTTTCCGGTTCGGATCGGTCGGATCACGCCTTCCCCCCCCTTACACATGACAGATTTGCAGATGGTCAGGTAGAAGTGGACTGCCTGTTCACGAATATCCGAAGTACGCACGCGCGTCCTCCAGGGGAAAGCCCGGGCTATCCCCGCCGCGCAGGCTTGGCGCTCCTGAATACTGCCGACAAGGCTGTGCCGGATCAACTGGCCAGCAGCATTGGGCGACGCGTCGGACTCATCCTAGAAAAAGGGCTGCCCATCCATGCCACGGCACCGCCTCGCCCGTGATTGCGAGCACGATCACGATGGCCACCTTGCGTACATCTCGCGCAACCAAGGCAAGCAATCGGGCGCGGTCGTCCTTGAATTCGCAGTACGGTGCAGCCGTCCATCGAGCCCATCGGCCGAGCAGGCTGTTTTCTTCTGGAGGGTCTTTGATCCGGGGCATCATCGTTCCTCCTTCACCCTTGAACGAGTCTTTGGCTTGGGCATTGCGGAGGCACTGGCCGTCTTGGTCGATGCGTCCGCAGAAGCGGCAGGGCGCTTGGCAGCCTTCGGAGCTTTCGTCGCGACCTTCGCTTCGGCCTTCTTGCGATCCTCCAGGTAGTCGTCATAGTCTGTGATGTCGCTCTGCGCGCCGATGTCGATCAAGCGATCCCGGAAGCGTCCATAGAGAACCGTCTGTACTTTGTCCGCACGCCATAGCTTTTCGATGCCTACGTTGGGGTTGAGCAGCAATACGTAGTGGAAGTCACCGGTAGGCCCCTTCTTCGCCTCGATGAACCCGAGATCGCGCAGCGTGCGCATACGACGGCGCCAGGTATCGACCGCACGCTCACCATCGAAGCCCGTTTCCGCGGCAAAGGTGGCCGGGGCCTCAATTGTGAGAAAAGGGTGGTCAGGCGCGCGAATCCACAGGCACAACAGCGTGTGCCCCGCAGGCTGGCCCTTGGATCGAGCGTCGATGGCCTGCATCGCCAGCGGCAGTGTGCGGGGGATCGTTGAGTAGCCATCGTTCAGCTTGCGATGCCAGAGCAGTGCGTCCGGGTGGCCGGGGAACTGGATGTCCATCTGCTGCTTGGCGCGCTCGGCCATGTTGAGCCGCCGGTTCCGCGATTGCTTCTGCGTTGCCATGTCAGTCCTTCGAGTAATTTCGATAGACCGATTGGACGCTCGAATCCACGCAACTTCAATGATTGAATACGCTGTACATCACGCAGATTGGCTTGAGTTTCTTGGCAAGTAGCAGTCAAATAAGTTGTATAGCCCTATTTGACTCGATAAGATTGCATGATTCCGCACGGAATTTTCAGAAAATCTCTTTCAAATCAATGCTTTGTTTTGATTTCTCGGTACTCCGTGTCCTCCCGTTGCTCCCTGTGCTCGCTGTGCTCTCCGTGCTCCCGGGTAATGGTTGTAGGAAAAGGGACTCAAGGTGGCTCTGCTGGCTCGATCAGACGGCATCTGTAATCACTGATCCGCAGCCCCTTGGGCGTCGGTTCGGCGTGGCTCTGTTGAGCATTCCTCGCTGAAACCTGGGCGTCCCCGGCCACCTGGGAGATGGCCGGTCGCGCTGTCGTGCGCGTAGCGCATCGAGCCGCCTGCGGCGTCTCGCCCCTGACGGGCTTCCATCGTTCCCTCGCTCCGCTCGGCTGACGCCTCCGGCCCGGCTTCCAGCTTCGGGCCTGCGCGCTTCGCTTGCCGTGCGGTTCGGCACACAGGGATGGCCGTTGCCATGTCCAGCCGTCTCCCCTGACTCCATCACCTTCACCGCGACTGTAGCCCGCGCCCTGGTGCCGTCAAGGCGCGCAGGGCCGTGTCCTCGGCTGCGCCTGCGGGCCGCACCAACCCTGCGCTTGTCTCCTTGACGGCACCCGTTCGCGCGCTCCTGACCGTCGCGGGCGATGAACTCAGGAAAGACGGTGGCAACAGGGCCAACCGGGTTCCTCGTGCCGACCGCACCGAACAGCCGAAAGGCTGGGCTCCGAATCTTGGAATCCGGTGTGCGGTTTTCTTCAACAGCCTTTTTTGTTCAGGAGAAAGACATGCAACTCGCATCCCGTTTCGCTTCCCGTTCCCCCTCGCTGCGCAGCGATTACCCGCTGTCCGATGACCAGATTCGCAGGGTGGCCCCGTCCATCTTCGCGGATGCCCCGCACGAAAGCCGTTCGCAGCGGTACGCCTATATCCCCACCGCCGCCGTACTGACCGAGCTTCGCAAAGAAGGCTTCCAGCCTTTCATGGTGACGCAAACCCGCGTGCGTGACGAAGGCAAGC
>JAFKGE010000035.1 GCA_017307865.1 Burkholderiales bacterium
CCTCTGGTATGCAACGATTCCGCTTGTCTACCGTTTTGTGCCCATCCGCCCGTCGGAAACCGCTCACGTGCGCCGAGATCAATCCTCGATGGCACATAAGAAAACAGGGCACAAAAGGTGCATTTTGTGGCGCGCCACAAAATGCGAAATCATCCTTGCAAAGACGTTGAACGAAAGCCGTGATTATGGTGGCGCCGCGCGCGCCTCTCGCCCCACGTGATACAAACCCATCATCCATCGCCCGCCACTTATGAAAGGACCAGGCCCATGACCGCCCGCTACCCGCTGCCCGACCTGAACAGCCTGCCCGAGGACCTGAAAACCAAGATCCTGGGGGTGCAGGAAAAGGCCGGCTTCATCCCCAACGTGTTCCTGGCGCTGGCGCGCCGCCCGGCCGAATGGCGCGCCTTCTTCGCCTACCACGACGCGCTGATGGAGCCCGAGAGCGTGGGCCGCAGCAGCCACCTGAGCAAGGGCGACCGCGAAATGATCGTGGTGGCCACCAGCAGCGCCAACGGCTGCCTGTACTGCGTGGTGGCGCACGGCGCGCTGCTGCGCATCTACGAGAAAAAGCCCCTGGTGACCGACCAGGTGGCCACCAACTGGCGCAAGGCCGACATCACGCCGCGCCAAAAGGCCATGCTGGAGTTTGCGATGAAGGTGTGCCTGCGCTCCAGCGAACTGGGCGAGGAGGACTTCGCCCCGCTGCACGCGCACGGCTTCGACGACGAGGACATCTGGGACATCGCCGCCATCACCGCCTTCTTCGGCCTGTCCAACCGCATCGCCTCGTTCAGCAACATGGCGCCCAACCCCGAGTTCTACCTGATGGGACGCGTGCCGCGCGAGAAGAAGGCCGGCTGAGACCGGCCGATGACCGCGCGCCGCTCAGCGCCGCCGGCGCGCGTCGTCCAGCGCCAATGCGCCGCCACCGGCCGCGGCCAGATACAGGAAGATGAAGCAGAACAGCGCCGCCGACTCGCCGTGGTTCTGCAGCGGCAGCCACCAGTTGGCGGCCTTGGCGTGCGCCATCCAGTAGGCGAAGGCCATCTCGCCCGACAGGATGAAGGCCACCGGCCGCACGAACAGGCCCAGCACCAGCAGCGCGCCGCCCACCAGCTCCAGCACCATGGCCGCGCCGAACAGCGAGGCCAGGGGCGTGCCGCCCGAGAATTTCATCCAGCCGTGCAGCAGCAACATGTAGGCCGTCGTCACGCGCAGCAGGGCCAGCGCGTAGGGGCGCAGTCCGGACGTCGCCGAATCGCTGAAAGCCATGAGCAATCTCCTTTGGGGTTGATGACCGAGCGGCCAGTGTAGGGACGCGGGCCGCGTGTGACAACCCAGGCCGGCCGCGACCGGCCGCGCATCTTCCTCGGCCATGAAAAAAGCACCTGCGGTTTCCCGCAAGTGCTTGATATTCTTGGTAGGCGCGATTGGATTCGAACCAACGACCCCCACCATGTCAAGGTGATGCTCTAACCAACTGAGCTACGCGCCTGCACATCGATTCGAAGCCGGCAAGTATAGCAAATCGGCTGCCCTCTTCCGGCCCCTCTCCCGCCCCTCATTTGCGGCGCGCGCGCCGCACCCCCGCCACGTCGCGCACCCCGTGCAGCACCTGGGCCAGGCGGCCGGTGTCGGCCACCTCGACGGTGAAGGTCATCTGGGCCCAGCCCTTGACGGATTGGGTCTGCACGCCGATGACGTTCATCTTCTCGCGCGCGAAGACGTCGGAGATGTCGCGCAGCAGGCCCTGGCGGTCCACCGCCTCGACCGAGACGTCGACCGGATAGGCCGGCGCGCGGCCGGTGGCCGGCGTGCTCCAAGCCACCTCGATCACGCGCTCGGGGTCGCGCGCCTGCAGGTCGCGAAAGCTGGGGCAGTCGCGCCGGTGAATGCTGACGCCACGCCCGCGCGTGACGTAGCCGGCGATGGGGTCGGGCGGTGCCGGCTTGCAGCAGCGCGCCGGCTGGGTGAGCAGCGAGTCCAGCCCCACCACCAGCACGCCGCCGCGCCCGCCGGCCTCGGCCGGGGCCTTGCGCTGCAGCAGCTGGGCGTCGGCGTCGGGCGCGGGTTCGGGCGGATGCAGGGCGGTGGCGATGCTGCGCAGCGACAGCTCGTCCTTGCCCACGGTCTCGAACAGCGCATCGGGCGTCTTGAAGCCCAGGCTGGCGGCCAGCTGGTCCAGCGCCAGCGCGGTGCGGCCTTCGCGCTGCAGCAGCTTTTCGACCATCTCGCGGCCGCGGGCGGTGGTCTCGCGCGCGTGCTGGGCATTGAACCAGGCGCGCACCTTGGCCTTGGCGCGGCTGGACGCCAGGTAGCCCAGCTCGGCGTTGAGCCAGTCGCGCGAGGGCCCGCCCTCCTTGGCGGCGCTGATCTCCACCGTCTGGCCGTTCTTGAGCGCGGTGTTCAGCGGCACCATGGCGCCGTCGACGCGCGCGCCGCGGCAGCGGTGGCCCAGGTCGGTGTGCACGGTGTAGGCAAAGTCCACCGGCGTGGCGCCCGCCGGCAGCTCGACCACCGCGGCCTCGGGCGTCAGCACGTAGATGCGGTCGTCCAGCAGGCCGTGCTGGGCGGCGCCAGAGAGGTCGCGCTCCCAGGCCAGCAGCTGGCGCAGCACGGCGATCTTGGCGTCGTACTGGCTGGCGGCGCTGACGCCGACGTAGCCCTTGGCGCCGGCCTCCTTGTAGGCCCAGTGCGCGGCCACACCGTGCTCGGCGTGCTGGTGCATGGCGCGGGTGCGGATCTGGATTTCCCAGGCGCGGCCGTCGGCATCGCGCACCACCGTGTGCAGCGACTGATAGCCGTTGACCTTAGGCTTGGCGATGTAGTCGTCGAACTCGCCCGGCACCGGGGCGAAGTGCTGGTGCACCCAGTCCAGCGCGGCGTAGCAGTCGGCCACGCTGGACACGATGATGCGCAGCGCGCGCACGTCGAACACGTGCTCGAAATCCAGACCCTTGCCGCGCATCTTGCGCACGATCGAGCTGATGTGCTTGGGCCGCCCGCTCACCGCGGCGTCGATGCCCTGGGCGCGCAACGCGGTCTCGATCTGGGCGCGGCGCTGCTCCAGCGCGGCCTCGCGCTCGCTGCGTTTTTCGTCCAGCAGGCCGGCGATCTGGCGGTAGGTGTCGGGCTCCTGGGCGCGGAAGATCAGGTCTTCCATCTCCCACTTGATCTGCCAGATGCCCAGGCGGTTGGCCAGCGGCGCGAACACCTCGTGCGCCTCGCGCAGCACGCTGGGCGCCAGCGGCAGGCGCTGCGCCGTGCACCAGCGCAGGGTTTGCAGGCGCGAGGCCAGGCGCAGCAGCACCACGCGCAGGTCGCGCGAGAAGGCCAGCAGCATCTTGCGCACCGCCTCGGTCTGCTGACCGGCCAGCTCGGAGTCCGAGGGCAGCTCGGCGCGCCCGGCGCGCGAGCGCTGCTGCACCTGCTCCAGCTTGGCGGTTTCGACCGCCAGGCGGGCGAAGTTGTCGCCGAAGACCTTGCCGATCACCTCGTCGGGGCGGTTCAGCTGCGCGCAGGCATAGCTCAGGTAGGCCGCGGCCTGGATGGTCTCGGCGCCGCCGATGCCGGCCAGGATGTCGGCCACCGCGTCGGCGTGGGCCAGCAGGTTCTCGCCCGAGGGCGTGGTTTCGCCCGCCAGCAGGGGCTCGGCAAAGCTGCGCGCACGCCCGCGCACGCCGGCCTGCGGATCGGGCTCGTTGACGGCCGCGACCACGCCGGCCAGCGGCGCGCCGGAGGCAGCAGTGAGGGGGGCGGCGAGCTTCATGGGCGCGCTCCCGCCGTGGGCAGCAGAAAGTCCGTCACCGCCCGCACCTGGTCGTCGGCGATCAGCATGGGCGCGTGGCCCACGCCGGCGAATTCGATCAGGCGCGCGCGCGGCCCGCTCTCGCCCATGCGGCGCGCGGTGTCCGGCGACAGCAGGTCCGAGTCGGCGCCGCGCAGCAGCAGCACCTGCGCCGCGATCTGTTCGTAGGCCCGCCACAGGATGGCGTCGCCCTGCGCCAGCGCGTCGCGCGTGAGGCTGGCCATGGGCACGGCAATGGCGGGGTCGCTGCACAGGCGCCAGCCGCCGCCGGGCAAGGCTTGCAGCATGGGCCGCGTCAGGTTCAGCCAGTCGGCATCCGGGATCGGCCCGAAGCCCAGCGACAGCGCCCGCAGGTAGCGCGCCGCCGCCTCCACCGAGTCAAAGCGCTCGGGCGCCTTGCCCGCGTACTCCTGAATGCGCTGGATGGCCAGCCATTCGATGCTGGGGCCGACGTCGTTGAGCACCATCCGCCCAGGCGCCACCGGCAGCGGCAGGCCGGGCGTGCCCGCCACCAGCATGCCGATGATGCCGCCCATGCTGGTGCCCACCCAGTCCAGCGCGGCGACCGGCGCCTGCGCGTGCAGTCGGGCCAGCAGGCTCAGCGTGTCGGCCACGTAGGTGGGGTACTGGTAGCCCATGGGGTCTGGCAGCCAGGCGCTTTGCCCGCGCCCGACGACGTCGGGGCAGGCCACGCGCACGCTACCGCCCTGCGCGGCGGCGCGTGCCACCAGCGCGCGCGCCAGCACGTCGAAGTCGCGCCCCTGGCGCGTCAGCCCGTGCACGCAGACGATCAGGTGCGGCGCCTGCGCCGCGCCCCACTGCCACCATGCCAGGCGGTGCTGGCCGGTCGAACCGGGACAGTCGAGATGGTGCAGCGTGGGCTCGGACATGATGGATGCGCGACGACAAGGCGCCCGTGACACGGCGGGGTTTTCGCCTGCATCCTAAATCAAAGCCCGCGGCCCTTGCAGCCGCGTCACTGCGCGCGCGGTGCAGGGGTTGCCGATTGAAATACTATCAATATAATAGCTTCTCGCGCTTGTCCATCAAGCGCCAGCGGCCTTTTTGACACCCAATCAGCGCGCCTGGACGGAGCCCGACACCGTGACGTGCACGATGCCGCGGCCCGGCTCCACCGGCGGCGCCACGGGGGCGGCCGAGGCCATGGCCACGCGGTTCAGGCCGTAGGGGCGCGGCGCATCGCCCTGCTCGTCGCTGCTGATGGCGACCTCGCGCAGCGTGTAGTCGGCAAAGCCGAAGGCGCGCGCGATCTCGCCCGCCTTGGCGCGAAAGCGCGCGATGGCCTGCGCCTGCGCCTGGCCTTCCAGCCGCTCGCGCTGCTCGCGGCTCAGGCCGAAGCCCATGCCGGCCACGCTCATGGCGCTGGCACGCGCCGCCGCCTGGGTGATGCGGGTGAAGTCGCGCCCCTGCAGCACCACGCTGGCGCGGCCCTGCCAGCCGTTGATGCGGCCTTCGCGGTCGTAGCGCGGCAGCACGCTGAACTCGCCCGTGTGCACCTCCATCTGGCCGGCCTGGGAATCCTTGCGCAGGGCGGCCAGCGCCTGGTCGACGGTCTGGCTCAGCTCATTCTGGACGGCCGCGGCATCGGTGCCTTCGCGCGTGGTGGCGAGGGTGAGCGTCAGCAGGTCCTGCGGCGCCTCGGCTTGGCCGCTGGCCGACAGCTGCAGCACGTTGGCCGGGCCTGCGGAGGCGGCTGCGGCCGCGCCGGCCACGGCCAGGTTCTGGATGCCGGCGGCCTGGGCCGTGACCCAGCCGAGGCCCAAGGCCAAGGCCATCGAGGTGTTCAAGATCATGCGCATGGCGCGGGTATCCCGGTGAATTGAGGTGCCCGTGCCAAGGCGGCGCGGGCTGCGGACGATGATAGCCGCCACCCGCGCGCAGTCGCGTTCAGGCGCCGCGGCTCAGCGGGCCGAGCGCGCGTCGGTGACCGGGCTGACGACCGCGCTGGGCGCCGCGCCGCTGCCGCGCCGGATCTGCTCACGCAGCTCCTGGCGCTGGGCCGCCGTCAGCCGCCGGTCGTCCACCGAGCGCTCGGCGCCGCGCTGGCGGTACTCGGCCTCGACGGCCATCCACAAGGGGCTGCGCTGCGGCAGGCGCTGGACGGCCTTGTCCTCGCTGGCGGCGCGCGCGCCGGCCTCGTCGGTGGGGACGGGCGCCATCTGCGCCGCCGCCGGCACCGATCCCATCATGGCGCCCAGCAGCGCCGCACCGACAAACATCGCGAACTTCATGTATTTCACCTGCCACCTGCGACGATCGCACGAGCCGGCCGTGAGCGTCCTGTCGATCGCGCCTGCCTGGGGCAACAGATGTAACATGCTGAAAATCCAGCGCCGCCACGCGTCGAACCCTGTGGCATCGAGGTCACAATGGGCCTGTTACAAATCGGACCGACCCGTCCATTCAAAAGATGAACCAGGCAGTCAATCGAACCGACAAGATCGTGGTCGTCGACGACGACGCGCGCATTCGCGACCTGCTGCGCCGCTATCTGGCGCAGGAAGGCTTCGAGGTCATCGTGGCCGAGGACGCCAAGGCGCTGGCGCGCATCATGCTGCGCGAGGCGATCGACCTGATCGTGCTCGACCTGATGATGCCGGGCGAGGACGGCCTGTCGGTGTGCCGGCGCCTGCGCGCGGCCGGCGACAAGACCCCGGTCATCATGCTGACGGCCAAGGGCGAGGACGTGGACCGCATCGTCGGCCTCGAAGTGGGCGCCGACGACTACCTGGGCAAGCCCTTCAATCCACGCGAGCTGCTGGCGCGCATCCACGCCGTGCTGCGCCGCCGCCCGCCGCAGGAGGCACCGGGCGCGCCCTCGGCCGAGAACGAATCGGTCGCCTTCGGCCCCTTCCAGTTCGACCTGGGCGTGCGCGCGCTGCACAAGAACGGCGAGGAAATTTCGCTCACCACCGGCGAGTTCGCCATGCTCAAGGCCCTGGTGCGCCACCCGCGCCAGCCGCTGTCGCGCGAAAAGCTGGCCCAGCTGGCGCGCGGACGCGAGTTCGAGCCCTTCGACCGCAGCCTGGACGTGCAGGTCTCGCGCCTGCGCAAGCTGATCGAGCAGGACCCGGCCAGCCCGCGCTACATCCAGACGGTGTGGGGCGTGGGCTACGTGTTCGTGCCCGACGGCAACGCCTGACCGGCCTCGCCGCCTTGGCCCTGCGATGACGACGGCCACGCCGACCCAGATCGACCTTCCCACCGAACCCGGCGCCAGCCACCCCGCGCCGCTCGATCCGGCCGACTCGATGAACGTGCCGCTCGAGGCCGAGCGGACGCCGGCGCCGCGCTGGCGCCTCAGCCTGTTCTGGCGCACCTTCTTCTTGTTGAGCGTGCTGCTGCTGGCCAGCGCCTGGGGCTGGTACCAGCTGTTTCGCACCCAGGAGTACGAGCCGCGCGTGCTGGCCAACGCGCAGCAGATCGCCTCGCTGGTCAACCTCTCGCGCGCGGCGCTGATCCACTCCGACGCCATCGCGCGCGTGTCGCTCATCAAGACCCTGGCCGACCAGGAAAAGGTGCGCATCCTGCCGCGCGAGCCCGGCGACAAGTACACGCCCTTCGCGCAAAACCGGCTGGAGCAGCGCATCAGCCACGAACTGGTGACGCGCTTGGGCGCGGGCACCGTGGTGGCCGGCAACGTCAACGGCGAAACCGGGCTGTGGGTGGGCTTTTCGATCGAGGGCGACTCGTACTGGCTGCTGATGGACCGCTCGCGCGTGGGCGCCCTGCTGGGCGGGCCTACCTGGCTGCTGTGGCTGGCCACCCTGGGGGCGGTGTCGGTGATCGGCGCGGCGGTGCTGGCGCGCTTCATCAACCGGCCGCTCAAGCAGCTGTCGATTGCCGCCGCGCGCGTGCGCGAGGGCAACTACATGCACTCGCGCCTGGACGAAAGCACGCGCGCCAGCGAGATCCGCGAGGTCAACATCAGCTTCAACCGCATGGCCGAGCAGCTGTCGCTGATCGAGCAAGACCGCGCCGAGATGCTGGCCGGCGTCTCGCACGATTTGCGCACGCCGCTGGCGCGCCTGCGCCTGGAAACCGAAATGAGCGTGCCCGACGCCGAGGCGCGCGAGCACATGGCGGCCGACATCACGCAGGTGGACACCATCATCGGCAAGTTCCTGGACTACGCGCGGCCCGACCACATCGCGCTGGCGCCGATGCCGCTGGCCGCGCTGGTGCAGGCCGCCGTGCAGCCCTTTGCCGTGCACGAGGACATGCAGGTGCAGGTGACGGTGTCGCCGCAGCTGCGCGTGGTCGCCGACGAGATCGAGCTGACGCGCGTGCTGTCCAACCTGCTGGAGAACGCGCGCCGCTACGGCCAGTCGCCCGACGACGGCATCACCCGCGTGCGCATCGCCGCCCTCGCGCAGGACCCCTGGGTGGTGCTGCGCGTGCGCGACCTGGGCCCGGGCGTGCCGCCCGACCAGCTGCCCATGCTGACGCGCCCCTTCTTTCGCGGCGACAGCGCGCGCACCTCGGCCACGGGCTCGGGCCTGGGCCTGTCCATCGTCGTCAAGATGATCGAGAACATGGGCGGCACGCTGCAGCTGGCCAACCACCCCAGCGGCGGCCTGATGGCCACCATCCGCCTGCGCCGCGCCGACGGCGACGGGCCCGACTCGGCGCCCGGCTCGGCGTAGGGCCGTTACCGCACCAGCAGCAGCACCGCGCGCGCCTCGATGGCCGCGCCCTGCCCCACCGGCCCCAGGCTCTCGGCCGTCTTGGCCTTGACGTTGACTCGATCCGGCTCGACGCCCAGCAGCGCCGCGATGCGCGCCACCATGGCCGCGCGGTGCGGCGCCAGGCGCGGCGCCTGCGCCACCACCGTGGCGTCGACATTGCCCACGCGCCAGCCGGCGGCCTGCACGCGGGCCAGGGCCTCGGCCAGCAGCGCGGCCGAATCGGCGCCCTTGAAACGCGCGTCGCTGTCCGGAAAATGCGTGCCGATGTCGCCCAGCCCGGCGGCGCCCAGCAGCGCGTCGGTGATGGCGTGCAGCAGCACGTCGGCGTCCGAGTGGCCCAGCAGGCCGTGCGTGTGCGCCAGGGTGAGGCCGCCGATCACCAGCGGGCGGCCGGGCACCAGGGCGTGCACGTCCCAGCCTTCGCCGATGCGAAACGCGGGCGGCGTCCAGTCGGCGCTCATGCCGCGCGGCTCCGCAAGATGGCTTCGGCCAAGGCGAAGTCCTCCGGATAGGTGACCTTCAGGTTGTGCGCGCTGCCGCGCACCAGCAGCGGCCGCTGGCCGGCGGCCTCGATGGCGCTGGCCTCGTCGGTGATGCCGGCAAAGCCGCTGCCGGCATGCGCCGCCAGCGCCGCATGCAGCGCGCCCAGGCGAAACATCTGCGGCGTTTGCGCCAGCCAGCTGCCCTCGCGCTCCAGCGTGGCCGCCACGCGCCCGCCTTCGGCGCGCTTGAGCGTGTCGGCCAGCGGCAGCGCCAGCAGGCCGCCCACGGGGTCGCGCCAGCAGGCGTCGATCAGCGCCTCGATCTGCGCCGGGGTGACCAGGCAGCGCGCGGCGTCGTGCACCAGCACCCAGTCGGCGGGCGCGGCGCCGGCGGCCAGCAGCCAGCCCAAGCCGTTGAACACGCTCTCGGCGCGCGTGGCGCCGCCGCAGGCGTGCACCTCGACCGGCGCGCCCAAATCGCTCAGGCGCGCATCGCCCGGCGCCACCACCACCAGCACGCGCGCGATGCGCGGCACCGCTGTGAGGGCCGCCAGCGTGTGCCGCACCAGCGGCCGGCCGGCCAGCGGCTGGTACTGCTTGGGCAGCCCGGTGCCGGCACGCGATCCGCTGCCAGCGCAGGGCAGCAGGGCAAGGCAGCGGGGGGCGTCGAGCGACATGGGTAACTATTATATTGATAGCTGGTTGCGCTGGTTCAACGGGCGCCAGCGGCCTGTTTGGCTTGAAAACTCAATTCACGCACCATGCATCAAATCCCACAGCCGCGCCGGGCTCAAGGGCATTTGCAGGCGCGGCGCCAGCTCGGGCCGGCCGGCGCGCGCCAGCGCATCGGCCACCGCGTTGACCACGCAGGGCGTGGCGCCGATGGTGCCCAGCTCGCCCACGCCCTTCACGCCCATGGGGTTGTTGGTGCAGGGGGTGGACTGGTCCATCTCGGTCCTGAAGCGGGCGGCGATGTCGTCGGCGTGCGGCGCGCTGTAGTCCATCAGGCTGCCGGTCAGCAGCTGGCCGGACGATTCGTCGTACACCACGCGCTCCAGCAGCGCCTGGCCGATGCCCTGCACCGCCCCGCCGTCGAGCTGGCCGCGCACGATCAGCGGGTTGACCACGCGCCCCACGTCGTTGACGCTGGCGTAGGCCAGCAGCTGCACCACGCCGGTCTGCGGGTCCAGCTCGACCTCGCAAACGTGCGCGCCATTGGGCCAGGTGGGGCCGGCCACGGTGTGCGTGTGCTCGACCCAGATGTGGCCGCCCGGCTGGCGCCCGGCCAGCTCGAACAGGTCGATCGCGTGGTCGGTGCCCGCCACGGCAAAGCGCCCGGCGGCGTAGCGGATGTCCTCGGGCGCGGCCTCCAGCTCGCGCGCGGCGAGCTGCCGGGCCTCCTGCACCGTGCGCTCGGCCCCGGTGTGCATGGCCGAGCCGCCGGTGAACAGCGAGCGCGAGCCCGCGCTGCCAAAGCCGTTGCCGCGGTCGGTGTCGCCCAGCACCACGCGCACGCGCTCGATCGGCACGTCGAACGCGTCGACCACCAGCTGCGCCAGCGAGGTGGCGATGCCCTGGCCCATCTGGTTGACGGCCGAATAGACCTCGATGAAGCCGTCCGATTTCACGTCGATCGTCACGCGCTCCTCGAAGGCGTTGCCGCCGGTCCACTCAAGGAACGTTGCGATGCCCAGCCCGCGCCACAGCCCACGCGCCTTCGATGCGGCCGCGCGCGCGGCAAAGCCGTCCCAGTCGGCCAGCGGCAGGGCCTGGTCCAGCATGTGCTCGAAGCGCCCCACGTCGTAGGTCTGGCCCATGGGGTTGGTGTAGGGCATCTGCTCGGGGCGGATGAAGTTGCGCCGGCGCAGCTGCACGCGGTCGATGCCGGTCTGGCGCGCCGCCTCGTCCATCAGGCGCTCGATGTTGAAGATGGCCTCGGGCCGGCCGGCGCCGCGATACGCCCCGGTGGGCGCCTGGTGCGTCAGCACGGCGCGAAAGTGAAAGTCGATCACCGGCACGTGGTAGACGCTGGTCTGCACCCAGGGGCCGATCAAGAGCTGGATCGCCACGCCCGTGCCCAGCGCATAGGCGCCCACGTTGGCGTGCGAGTGCACGCGCAGCACCAGGATGCGGCCGTCGGCGGCCAGCGCCAGCTCCAGATGCGCCTGCAGATCGCGCCCGTGGGTGGTGGCAAGAAATTCCTCGCTGCGCTCGGCCGCCCAGCGCACCGGCCGGCCGGTGGCGCGCGCGGCCCAGGCCACCACCACGTCCTCGGGGTAGGCACCGGTCTTCATGCCGAAGCCGCCGCCGACGTCGCCCACGCGCACGCGCACCGCCTCGGGCGCCAGGCCCAGCGCGGCCGCCACGGCGGCGCGCACGCCGGTGGGCATTTGCGAGGACAGGTGCATGTCCAGCCGGCCTTGGCCTGAGTCCCAGGCGGCGCGCACGCTGCGCGGCTCCAGCGTCAGCGCGGCCACGCGCTGATGCGTCAGATCCAGCTTGACCACCTGCGCGGCCTGCGCGAAGGCCAGCTGCGCCGCCTCGGCGTCGCCATGGCGCGCCTCGCAGGCGATGTTGTCGGGCGCAGCGGGCGTGACCACGGCCTCGGCACGCAGGGCCGCCGCCAGGCTGGGCACGGCCGGCGCCTCGGCGTAGTCCACCCACACCGCCTCGGCGGCGTCGCGCGCCTGTTGCAGGCTGTCGGCCACCACCAGCGCCACCGCCTCGCCGACGAAGCGCGCGGCGCCCACCGCCAGCGGGTGGCGCGCGGGGCTGGCGCAGTCGCTGCCGTCGGCGCGCTTGAAGGGCGCGCCCGTGGCCATGGCCGGCACGCCGGCGGCCTGCAGGTCGGCGCCGCTGAACACGCCGCGCACGCCGGGCATGGCGCGCGCCGCGTCGGCGTCGACCTTGGTGATGAGCGCATGCGCGTGCGGCGAGCGCACGAACACGGCCCAGCCGTCGCCGGGCTGCCCCAGGTCGTCGGTGTAGCGCCCGCGCCCCTGCAGCAGCGCATCGTCCTCCAGGCGGCGCACGGCCTGGCCGCTGCCGAAGCGCGCGGCAAGAGAGGGGGATGCATCGGTCATGGTCGGCCTTCGGGTTCTGCGGTGGAAGGGGGACTATAGGGCGGCGCGTCGGCGAGCGCAGCGCGGGTGCCCGGGCTGGGCGGAATTGCTATCAACCTGATAGCTGCTCGCGCTTGCTCGATGGTCGCCAGAGCCCCGTTTGGCTTGAGAAATGGCGAGAAGGCCTCAAATCACTAAAATCACCCTCACCACCCCCGTCCCAGCCGGCCGGGGGTTTTTGTCGTTTTTGCTGTTTTACCGCCGATGCAACTGCCCAAGCTCATTCCCGGCAAACGCCATGCCCTGCCGCGCCCCCCCGGCTCCAGCGACGCGCTGGCGCTGGCGCGCCTGGCCGAGCGCGAGCGTGCCGCCGGGCGGCTCACCGCCATCGTCACGGCCGACGCCTCGGACGCGCGCCGCCTGCAGGACGAACTGGCCTTCTTTGCGCCCGCGCTGCGCGTCACCCTGTTTCCGGACTGGGAGACCCTGCCCTACGACAGCTTCTCGCCGCACCAGGACCTGATCAGCGAGCGCCTGGCCACGCTGTGGGCCATCCGCCAGCGCCAGGCCGACGTGGTGCTGGTGCCGGCCACCACGGCGCTGTACCGCCTGGCGCCGCCCAGCTTTCTGGCGGCCTACACCTTCGACTTCAAGCAGGGGCAGAAGCTGGACGAGGCGGCGCTCAAGAGCCAACTAACCCTGGCCGGCTACCAGCACGTCACGCAGGTGGTCAGCCCGGGCGAATACGCGGTGCGCGGCGGGCTGATCGACCTGTTTCCGATGGGCTCGCCGCAGCCGTTTCGGGTCGACCTGTTCGACGACGAGATCGACTCGATCCGCGCCTTCGACCCCGACACGCAGCGCAGCCTGTACCCCGTGCCGGCGGTGCGCCTGCTGCCGGGGCGCGAGTTTCCGCTCGACGAGGCGGCGCAGGCGCGCTTTCGCCACCGCTGGCGCGAGCTGCTGGAGGGCGACCCGACCAAGAGCCGCCTCTACAAGGACATGGGCCACGGCGTGGCCTCGGCCGGCATCGAGTACTACCTGCCGCTCTTTTTCGAGCAGACGGCCAGCGTGTTCGATTACCTGGGTGACCAAGCGACACTGGTGCTGCACGGCGACCTGGAGCCGGCCTTCCAGCAGTTCACGCAGGACACGCGCGAGCGCCATCGCCTGGCGCAGGGCGACCCCGAGCGGCCGGTGCTGCCGCCCGAGGCGCTGTTTCTCAGTGCCGAAGACTTTTACCTCGCCGCCAAGCCCCTGCCCCAGCTGGCCTTGCGCCCCGGCGTGGGCGACGTGAATGAAAGTGCCTTTGCGCAAACCCTGCCCGAGCTGACCGCCCAGCGCGGCGCCGACGATCCGCTGCAGCGCCTGCAGGCGCACATTCGCGTCGGCGCCCGGCGCGTGCTGGTGCTGGCCGAAAGCGCGGGCCGGCGCGAGAGTCTGCTGGACTTTCTGCGCGCCAGCGGCCTGAACCCGCCGGCCTTCGATGCGCTGGCCGAGTTCGAGGCCAGCAGCGAGCCGACCGGCATCGCCACCGCCGCGCTGGCCCGAGGCTTTGCGTGGGTCGAAGGCGGCATCGACTTCGTCACCGAGACCGAGCTGTTCGCCGCCGGCCCCACCACGCGCCGGCACAAAAGGCAGGAGCAGGTCAGCGACGTCGAGGCGCTGATCAAGGACCTGTCGGAGCTGAAGGTGGGCGACCCGGTGGTGCACGCGCAGCACGGCATCGGGCGCTACCGCGGCCTGGTCAACCTGGACGTGGGCGCCACCAACCCCGACGGCAGCGCAGCGCCGCAAGAATTCCTGCACCTCGAATACGCGGGTGAGGCGGTGCTGTACGTGCCGGTGTCGCAGTTGCACCTGATCGGCCGCTACACCGGCGTGTCGGCCGACGAGGCGCCGCTGCACAAGCTGGGCAGCGGCCAGTGGGAAAAGGCCAAGCGCAAGGCGGCCGAGCAGGTGCGCGACGCCGCCGCCGAGCTGCTCAACATCCACGCCCGGCGCGCCGCGCGCGAGGGCCACGCGTTTCGCTATTCGCCGCACGACTACGAGCAGTTCGCGGCCGACTTCGGCTTCGAGGAAACGGCCGACCAGAGCGCGGCCATCCACGCCGTCATCCAGGACATGATCAGCCCGCAGCCGATGGACCGGCTGGTGTGCGGCGACGTCGGCTTCGGCAAGACCGAGGTGGCCCTGCGCGCGGCCTTCGTCGCCGTCACCGGCGGCAAGCAGGTGGCCCTGCTGGCGCCCACCACCCTGCTGGCCGAGCAGCACTACCAGACGCTGCAAGACCGCTTTGCCAAGTGGCCGGTGAAGGTGGCGCAGATGAGCCGCTTCGCCTCGGGCAAGGAAACCACCGCCGCGCTCAAGGGCCTGGCCGACGGCAGCGTCGACATCGTGGTCGGCACGCACAAGCTGCTGTCCGAGAAAACGCGCTTCAAGAACCTGGGCCTGCTGATCATCGACGAGGAGCATCGCTTCGGCGTGCGCCACAAGGAGCAGATCAAGGCCCTGCGCGCCGAGGTCGACGTGCTGACGCTCACGGCCACGCCGATCCCGCGCACCATGGGCATGGCGCTGGAGGGGCTGCGCGACCTCAGCGTGATCGCCACCGCGCCGCAGCGGCGCCTGGCCATCAAGACCTTCGTGCGCAGCGAAAGCCACGGCACCATCCGCGAGGCGGTGCTGCGCGAATTGAAGCGCGGCGGGCAGGTCTACTTTCTGCACAACGAGGTCGAGACCATCGAGAACCGCCGCCAGGCGCTGGAAAAAATCCTGCCCGAGGCGCGCATCGCCATCGCCCACGGCCAGATGCCCGAGCGCCAGCTGGAGCACGTGATGCGCGACTTCGTGGCGCAGCGCCACAACCTGCTGCTGTGCTCGACCATCATCGAGACCGGCATCGACGTGCCCACGGCCAACACCATCGTCATCGCGCGCGCCGACAAGTTCGGCCTGGCGCAGCTGCACCAGCTGCGCGGGCGCGTGGGCCGCAGCCATCACCAAGCCTACGCCTACCTGATGGTGCCCGACGTGCAGAGCCTGACCAAGCAGGCCGAACAACGGCTGGAAGCGATCCAGCAGATGGAGGAGCTGGGCAGCGGCTTTTACCTGGCCATGCACGATCTGGAAATCCGCGGCGCCGGCGAGGTGCTGGGCGAGAACCAGAGCGGCAACATGATGGAGATCGGCTTTCAGCTCTACAACGAGATGCTGGCCGAGGCCGTGCGCAGTCTGAAGGCTGGCAAGGAGCCCGACCTGCTGGCGCCCATGCAGGCCGCCACCGACATCAACCTGCACGCGCCCGCCCTGCTGCCCAGCGACTACTGCGGCGACGTGCACCTGCGCCTGTCCTTCTACAAGAAGCTGGCCACCGCCAAGAGCAACGAGCAGATCGACACGCTGGTGGAGGAGATCGTCGACCGCTTCGGCAAGCTGCCGCCGCAGGCGCAAACGCTGATCGACGTGCACCGCCTGCGCGTGGCCAGCCAGCCCTACGGCGTGACCAAGGTGGACGCGGCGCCGGGCGCCATCGCCATCCACTTCAAGCCCAACCCGCCGATCGACCCGATGGCCATCATCCATCTGATCCAGAAGAACCGCGCCATCAAGCTGGCGGGCAACGACAAGCTGCGCATCGAGCGCGCCCTGCCCGAGCCGCGCGAGCGCGCCCAGCTGGTGCGCGACGTGCTGCGCAGCCTGGGGCAGCCGGTGCGCGCGGCCGAGCCGGCGCCGGCCTGAATAACCCTTGAATTTGTCGGACTTTGGGAACACACTGGCGCGCTTGACGTTGGCCAACGTCAAGAAACCGTGTTCAACCCACATCAGGAGACTTCGCATGTCCTCGCCTGCCCGACCCCGCCACACACCCCCGCTTGGCATCGCGCTGGCGCTCGGCCTTGGCTTCGGCCTCGCCGCCACGGCGTCAGCGCAAACCAACGGCAACGCCGACACCACCACCCCGGTGGCGCGCGGCGCCTACCTGGTGCACGGCATGGGCTGCGCCGACTGCCACACGCCGCTCAAGATGGGCGCCAAGGGGCCCGAGCCCGACCTGTCGCGCGGCCTCTCGGGCCACCCGCAGGGCCTGCTGCTGCAGCCGCCCGCCCTTCCCGCCGGCAGCCCCTGGGCCTGGGGCGGCGCGGGCACCAACACCGCCTTCTTTGGCCCCTGGGGCGTCAGCTACGCCGCCAACCTGACGCCCGACGCCACCGGCCTCGCCGGCTGGACGGCCGAGCAGTTCACGCAGGCCATGCGCACCGGCAAGCACGCCGGCAGCGGCCGCCCCCTGATGCCGCCCATGCCCTGGCCGGCCTTCGGCCAGTTGAACGATGCCGACCTGCACGCCATGTTCGCCTACCTGATGGCGCAGCCGGCGGTGCCAAACCGCGTTCCGGACTATCAGCCGCCGACGCCGGCCGCCCAGCGCTGAGGGCGTCGCCCCCCGGCTCACGGCCAGCCCCGATCCGGTGCGGGGCGATGCTGGCCTGCCGCCCGAGTCACGCGGCCCCGCGCCATCCACACACTTTCCCCGGGTGAACCATGAACCCCATCCGCCCCCACAAGTTCGCACACGTGGTCTATCGCACGCGCCGCTTCGACCAAATGATCGACTGGTACCAGACCGTTTTTGGCGCCCATGTCCAGCATCAGGATCCCGCCCTGGCCTTCCTGACCTATGACGACGAGCACCATCGCTTCGCCTTCCTGAACCTGGGCGTGCTGGACCCGGCTCATTCGGACACGGAAAAGCAGGGACTCGTCGGCGTCGATCACGTGGCCTACACCTTTGCCTCGCTCGATCAGTTGCTGGACAACTACGAGCAACTGAAGGTCGAACACATCCGCCCCTACTGGTGCGTGCACCACGGCATCTCCGTCTCGATGTACTACGCCGACCCCGATGGCAACCAGATGGAATTTCAGGTCGAATGCTTCGAATCCGGCGACAAGGCCAACGCCTTCATGACCGGGCCCGGGTTCGACGAAAACCCCATCGGAGTCGAGTTCGACCCCGAGGTCCTTCTTGCGCGGCGCAAGCAAGGCCAGCTCGGCGACTTCCTGCCGCGCACAACGCATCAGCCGGTCTCCCCGATCCGGGGCGCCCTCGGCAGCGCGGCGTAGCACACAATACGGGCCATGTTCGAAGCCCGCCCCCTCACCGCCACCGGCAAGCCCGCGCAATACCGCGAACTCGCCCGCCAGGTGCAGGGCCTGCTGCACGGCGAGCGCAACCTGGTCGCCAACGCCGCCAACTTCGCGGCGCTGGTGTTCCACGCCCTGCCCGACATCAGCTGGTGCGGCTTTTACCTGGCCGAGGGCGACGACCTGGTGGTCGGCCCCTTCCAGGGCCCGCCGGCCTGCGTGCGCATCGCGCGCGGGCGCGGCGTGTGCGGCGCGGCGGCGCTGTCGCGCCAGACCCAACTGGTGCCCGACGTGGCGGCCTTTCCCGATCACATCTACTGCGACGGCGCGGCGCGCTCCGAGGTGGTGGTGCCGCTGCTGCGCGCCGACGGCACGCTGCTGGGCGTGTGGGACGTGGACAGCCACCGCCTGGCGCGCTTCGACACCGACGACGCGGTGGGCATGGAGGCCCTGTGCGCCGAGTTCATGCGCGCGCTGGCCTGATCGCCCTTGCGCTGGCGCTGCCGACGTTTGGCGCCTGGGCGCTGGACGACGCCGGCGCGCAGCGCTTTGCCGAGGACGTGGTGCGCAGCCACGACGCGCGCGGGCGCGCCTTTGCCGTGGTCGACAAGCCGGCCGCCACGGTGTGGGTGTTCGACGCGCGCGGGCGGCTGCTGGGGCAAAGCCCGGTGCTGGTGGGCCAGGCCCCGGGCGACGTGGCGCCGCCCGACATCGGCAGCCGGCCGCTGTCGCGCGTCAAGCCGTCCGAGAAGATCACCACCGCCGGCCGCTACGTGACCGAGCCGGGGCGCAACACGCACGGCGAGGACATCGTGTGGCTGGACTACGAGGCGGCGCTGTCCATGCACCGCGTGCGCGACGTGCCGGGCGAGCACCGCCCCGCGCGCCTGCGCACGCCGGGCACGGCCGACAAGCGCATCTCGTTTGGTTGCATCAACGTGCCCGAGCGCTTTTACGACCGCCGCATCGACCCGCTGTTCAGCCGCCAGGCCGGCGTGGTCTACGTGCTGCCCGAGACGCGCCCGCTGCACCAGCTGTTCGGCTTCGCGCGCGGCGCCGATCGGTAGAATCCAAGCCAAATCGGCCTCTCGCGCCCATGGATGGTGCGCCAGCAGCTATCACATTCATAGTTCATGACCGCGCCCTCCCTGCCCTCTCCCGCCCGCGAATTCAGCCCCGGCCTGGTGTTGCGCGGCGTGCGCCCGCCCCTGCGCCTGGCCGACTACAAGCTGATCGCCTTCGACATGGACTCGACGCTGATCAATATCGAGTGCATCGACGAGATCGCCGACGCCGCCGGCCGCAAGGCCGAGGTGGCCGCCATCACCGAGGCGGCCATGCGCGGCGAGATCAGCGACTTCAAGGACAGCCTGCGCCGGCGCCTGGCGCTGCTGGCGGGCGTGGAGGAGGCGCAGCTGGCCCACGTCTACCGCGCCCGCCTGCGCCTGAACCCCGGCGCGGCCGAGCTGGTGCTGGCCTGCAAGGCGGCGGGGCTGAAGGTGCTGCTGGTGAGCGGCGGCTTCAGCTATTTCGCCGACCGCCTGCGCGAGCGCCTGGCGCTGGACTTCGCGCGCAGCAACCGGCTGGAGATCGTCGATGGCCGCCTCAGCGGCCGCGTGCTGCTGCAGGACTGGGGCGACATCGTTGATGGCGCCATGAAGCGCCAGACCGTGCTGGACTGCTGCAGCCTGATCGGCTGCTCGCCGGCGCAGGCCATCGTCATGGGCGATGGCGCCAACGACCTGGAGATGATGCAGGCCGCGGGCCTGTCGGTGGCCTACCGCGCCAAGCCGCGCGTGCGCGAGCAGGCCCACGTGGCGATCGACCTGGGCGGGCTGGACCGGCTGCTGGAAATCTTCGACGCCGGGCGCGACTGAACCGACGCGCCCGCGCGGATGCCGCTCAGGCGGGCACCGACGGCAGCCCCGACAGCGCCTGCGCCAGTTCGTTCTCGTCGTAGTGCTCGTCCTTCAGGCCGCCCGCGAAGTAGGCCTGGTACGCGCTCATGTCGAAATGGCCGTGGCCGCTGAGGTTGAACAGGATGGTCTCGGCCTTGCCCTCGCGCTTGCAGCGCAGCGCCTCCTCGATGGCGCCGCGCACCGCGTGGTTGGCCTCGGGCGCCGGCACGATGCCTTCGGCGCGCGCGAACTGCACGCCGGCCTCGAAGCACTGGTTCTGCGTGTAGGCCACGGCGTCCAGCAGACCCAGCTCCTTGCAGTGGCTGATCAGCGGCGCCATGCCGTGGTAGCGCAGGCCGCCGGCGTGAAAGCCCGGTGGCGTGAAGGTGCTGCCCAGGGTGTGCATCTTGGTCAGCGGCGTCAGGTGCGCGGTGTCGCCGAAGTCATATGCATATTTGCCGCGCGTGAGGCTGGGGCAGGCGGCGGGCTCCACGGCCACGATGCGCGGCTGGGCGCCGCCGCGCAGGCCATGGCCGATGAAGGGAAAGGCCAGGCCGGCGAAGTTGCTGCCGCCGCCGGTGCAGCCGACGATGACGTCGGGCCAGGCGTCGGCCATGTGCATCTGCTCCATGGCCTCCAGGCCGATGATGGTCTGATGCAGCAGCACGTGGTTGAGTACCGAGCCCAGCGCGTACTTGGTGTCCTCGTTCTTGGCCGCCACCTCCACCGCCTCGCTGATGGCGATGCCCAGGCTGCCCGGGTGGTCGGGGCGCTGGGCCAGCACCGCGCGGCCGTACTCGGTCTCGTTGCTGGGCGAGGGAATGCAGCGCGCGCCATAGGTCTCCATCAGCGCGCGGCGATAGGGCTTCTGGTCGTAGCTCACACGCACCTGGTAGACCGTCACGTCCAGACCGAACATCTGCCCGGCCATGGCCAGCGAGCTGCCCCACTGCCCCGCCCCGGTCTCGGTGGACAGGCGCTTGACGCCGGCCTGCGCGTTGAAGAAGGCCTGCGGAATGGCCGAGTTGGGCTTGTGGCTGCCGGCGGGGCTGACGCCCTCGTACTTGTAGAAGATCCGGGCCGGCGTGCCCAGCACCTGCTCCAGCCGGTGGGCGCGAAACAGCGGCGCCGGCCGCCACAGGCGAAACACCTCGCGCACCGGCTCGGGAATCTCGATCTCGCGCTCGGTGCTCACCTCCTGCAGGATGAGCGACATCGGAAACAGCGGCGCCAGGTCATCCGGCCCGATGGGCTGCAGGGTGCCCGGGTGCAGCACCGGCGGCATGGGCTTGGGCAGGTCGGCCTGGATGTTGTACCAAAACTTGGGCAGCTGGCTTTCCTGCAGCAGGTACTTGGTCTGGGTGCTCATGCGTCGGTCTCCTGAGTGTTGTGGGCTTGGGATGGGGCGCTGCCGGCCCGACCTGCGCGCTGCGACGCGTGCGAGGTCGGGCCCGGCAAGGCCCTTGCGAGTATGCCAACACGCGACCGGGCCTCTGCGGCAGTGGGCGCTGCATCGGCCGATCGAGGGCCAGCCCAGCATCACAAGCGACGCGAACGCGCGGCCGATTCAAAAGAAATCAGGCCATGGCGCGCGTCCATCAAGCGCTGGCAGCTTCGCTTTTGATAGCTATTCAACTCTCGGGCGCCAACTGCTCGCCCCACTCGTACAGGGCCTGCAGCACGCCCTGCCCGCGCTCGTCGTCCACCTGCTCGGCCAGCGCGTCGATGCGGTCGAACAGCGCTGCGATGGTCAGCGCGCCGCCTTCGCCTTCCATCAGGCGCGCACTGCGGTGGGCCTGCCACTGCGCCTGCTCGGCCGCGCTCAGGGTGTCGGGGAAATTGCGCGCCCGATAGCGCAGCAGCAGCTCGGCCAGGCGCTCGTCGTCGAAGCCGGTGCGCGCGAGCGCCAGCTCGCGCGCATCGAGGGTGCGCAACTGGCTCAAACGCCGCCGGTCGGCATCGCCCACAAAGCCGCCGTACAAATCCTCGTCCACGTCCACCGCGGCCCCATCGCCGGGGCGTGCATAGACCTGGGTCCACAGCGCGCTCAGGTCGGGCAAGGCGCGCAGCCGATCCAGGTGCGTCTGCGCGAGGCCGAAGTCGATGCCCCAGCGCTCGGCCTGCTGGGGCCGCAAGGTCTTCACGTTGCCGATGACGATGGGCGACTTGTTCAGGTGCACGCCCTTGAGCGCCAGGCGCGTCACGCCCTCGGGCAAGTCGGCCGTGGCGGTGAACAGGCGCGCGCGCACCGCGTCGGGTTTCAGATCGGCCAGCTCGCTCGGATCGAATGCCAGGTCCCAGGCCAGCAGCTCGTTCTTGTTGGTGGGGTGCATCGCCAGCGGCGCCATCACCGCGATGCAGCCGCGCGCGGCACCGAAGCGGCCGCTCACATGCAGAAAGGGCCGCGCCTCGCGCAGCGTGGTGGGCAGGCCCAGCTCCTGCGCCACGCGATCCTTCTTGCGCAGCGCCAGGCAAAAGTCGAACAGCCGCGGGTTGGTGCCGCGGATCAGGCGCGCCAGCGCGATGGTGGCGCGCACGTCCGACAGCGCGTCGTGCGCGCTCTCGTGCGCCAGGCCGTTGGCGGCCGACAGGCGCTCCAGCTTGAAGGAGGTGGTGCCGTCGTCGGCCTGGGGCCATGCGACGCCCTCGGGCCGCAGCGCGTGGGCGCAGCGCACGACATCGAGCAGATCCCAGCGCCCGCAGCCATCGCGCCACTCGCGCGCGTAGGGATCGATCAGGTTGCGCCACAGCAGAAAGCGCGTCACCTCGTCGTCGAAGCGAATCGAGTTGTAGCCCACGCCGACGGTGCCCGGCTGCGCCAGCGCGGCGTTGACCTGCTCGGCAAAGCGATGCTCCAGCAGGCCCTTGGCGGCGCACTCCTGCGGCGTGATGCCGGTGATCAGGCATGCCTCGGGCTCGGGCAGGCGGTCCGTCGGCGGCTGGCAATACAGCATCAGGGGCGCGCCGATCTCGTTCAGCTCGGCGTCGGTGCGAATGGCCGCGAACTGCGCCGGCCAGTCGCGCCGCGGCCGCGCGCCGAAGGTTTCATAGTCGTGCCAGAGAAAGGTGGGCGAAGGCATGGCGGGCACCAAACAAAAGCCCCAACCGTTGCCGGTTGGGGCTTGACATATGGTGGAGCTGGGGGGACTTGAACCCCCGTCCGCAAATCTTCCACGCCCAGTTCTACATGCTTAGCGGTCTGATTTGAATCTCGCCATCCGCATCGCGCAGTCGCACGCTATGCGGGCAGCCAGTGCCCTTGAATCTCGCCTGCGCCCAAGGCACCCGGATGCAGGCCAGCCGATGTGGATTCCCTCGCAGCCGGGACGGCTTGCGCCGCCCTTGCCCAGCCCATCGGCCTGCTGTTGCGAGGCTCACCGGTGTTTAGGCGGCGAGTGCGAAACGTTCGTCGTTTGCAGTTAGTTTGTTTCAGCGGTTTTACGAGGTGACTGAACCTCGGCATGCCCTGAGGCGATTCCAACCCACGTCGAAACCAATGCAGCCCCTGGAACCCGACATTTTAGGCCGAATCGAGCCAGTTCAAGAGCTCGATCGGCTGGTCGATCACCGCATCGGCCGGCCAGGCGTCGACCCGGGCCTGCGCGCCCAGGTAACCATAGCGGGCCGCGACGGTGCGCAGGCCGGCCGCCTTGCCGGCCTGCATGTCGCGCTCGTCGTCGCCCACGTAGACGCACTGCGCCGGCGCCGTGCCGGCCTGGCGCATGGCCTCGATCAGGGAGGCGGGGTGCGGCTTGAGATGGGGCGTGGTGTCGCCGCACACCATCACGCGGGCGCTGGCGAAAAGCGGCAGGCTGGCCGTCAGCGGCAGGGTGAAGCGCGCCGCCTTGTTGGTCACGACGCCCCAATCGAGACCGCGTTCGCGCAGCGCCTGGACCAGCCGTTCGACCCCGTCGAAGGGTCGGGTGGTCTGCGTCATGACCTGTTCGTAGCGCAGCAAAAATTCGTCGCGCAGATCACCATAGCCGGGGTCGGCCGGCGCCAGCCCGAAGGCCACCTTGAGCATGCCGCGCGCGCCCGAGCCGGCGCTGCTGCGATATTGCTCCGGGGCCAATGACGGCAGGCCGCGCGCACGCCGCATGTCGTCGGCGGCGTGGCCCAGGTCCGTGGCGCTGTCCAGCAAGGTGCCGTCGAGGTCGAACAGCACGCAGCGCACGCCGCGCAAGGGCATCACGGCGCGGCGCGCACCGGCTTGCGGGCGGCGACCATGTAGTTGACCGCGCAGTCATCCGTCAGCCGGTAGCGGCGCGACACGGGGTTGTAGGCGAGGCCGCTGCTGCGCTGCAAATCCAGGCCCGCCTCGCGGCAAAAGCGCGCCAGTTCGCTCGGTCGGATGAAGCGCGTGTATTCGTGCGTGCCGCGGGGCACCAGTCCCAGCACGTATTCGGCGCCCACGATGGCCAGCGCAAACGAGCGCGGGTTGCGGTTGATGGTGGAGAAAAACACCGTTCCGCCCGGCTTGACCAGCGCCGCACAGGCGCGAACCACCGAGGCGGGGTCGGGCACGTGCTCCAGCATCTCCATGCAGGTGACGGCGTCGAACGTGGCCGGCGCCTGGGCGGCCAAATCCTCGGCTGCAACGGCACGGTAAGCCACGCGTGGCGTTTGCGCCTCCAGCGCATGCAGCTGGGCGACCTTGAGGGACTTTTCCGCCAGGTCGATGCCCAGCACGTCGGCGCCACGGCGGGCCATGGCATCGGCCAGGATGCCGCCGCCGCAGCCCACGTCGACGACGCGGGTGCCGTTCAGGGGGTGAATGCGGTCGATCCAGTCCAGGCGCAGGGGGTTGATCTGGTGCAGGGGGGCGAATTCGCCGTCCAGGTCCCACCAGCGGTGGGCCAGGGCAGAAAACTTGGCCAGTTCGGCCTGATCGACATTGCTTGCGGACATGGCGCGATTGTCCCACGCCACCTGAGCCGCCTCGTGACACCGGGTGCAAAGACACCGTTCGATATCCGCTCAAGCAAAGCAAACAAAAAGCCTTGGAGGCTTGCGCCCCCAAGGCTTTTGCGGGTGATTCCGGATAACCGAAATCAGCGACCGATGGACCGACGAAACGATCAGTTGGCGCGCGTACCGACCACTTCGATCTCGACGCGGCGGTTCTTGGCGCGGCCAGCGGCGGTCTTGTTGCTGGCGATGGGTTGCGACTTGCCCTTGCCTTCGGTGTAGACGCGGTTGCGCTCGATGCCCTTGGACACCAGGTAAGCCTTGACGGCCTCGGCACGACGCACCGACAGCTTCTGGTTGTAGGCCACCGAACCGATGGAGTCGGTGTGACCGACGGCGATGATCACTTCCAGGTTGATGCCCTTGATCTTGCTGACCAGGTCATCCAGCTTGGCGCGGCCTTCGGGCTTGAGCACGGCCTTGTCGAAATCGAAGAACGCGTCCGCGGCGAAGGTGACCTTCTGGGCAGCGACCGGAGCCGGGGCAGGAGCCGGGGCGGGTGCAGCAGCCGGCGCAGGCGCAGCAGCCGGGGCGGGAGCCGCCTTGGGCGCTTCCTGGGCGCCGTCGCAGCCGACGGCCGCCGTGGCGGGCGTCCAGCTGGCATCACGCCAGCACAGTTCGTTGGTGCCGTTCTTCCAGACCAGCTCGCCGGTGCCGTTTTGCCAGTTGTCGATGACGTTGCCGCCATTGGCAGCCTTCACTTGCGCGACAGCAGCCGTAGCGATGGCAGCAGAGGCAAACAAGACCGCGATTTTGTTCAGTTTGTTCATGATTCTCCTCATGGGAAAAAGCCGCAGCCGGGCTGCGAAAAACGGACGCTTCAAGTGACCACCACCGAAAACGCTGAAATTGATTGTGCCACACGTCCCCGCGCAAACCGAAGCAAACGGGGCCCGCAAGCCCGCAGCCGGGCCCGAAATTCGCTGTTCCGTTGCCTTCAAGCAACAACCCAAAGCCCCTAAAATCATTGGTTTTCGCCCGCACGGCACGCCTGCATATATATGACTTCATTCGCCAAGGAAACCCTCCCGGTCACGCTCGAAGAGGAGATGCGGCGAAGCTATCTGGATTACGCCATGAGCGTGATCGTGGGCCGGGCGCTGCCCGATGCGCGCGACGGCCTCAAACCCGTGCACCGGCGCGTGCTGTACGCCATGCACGAGCTGAACAACGACTGGAACCGGCCCTACAAGAAGTCGGCGCGCATCGTCGGCGACGTGATCGGCAAGTACCACCCGCACGGCGACAGCGCGGTCTACGACACCATCGTGCGCATGGCGCAGGACTTTTCTTTGCGCCACATGCTGGTGGACGGCCAGGGCAACTTCGGCAGCGTGGACGGCGACAACGCCGCCGCCATGCGCTACACCGAAATCCGCCTGGCCAAGATCGCGCACGAGATGCTGGCCGACATCGACAAGGAAACCGTCGACTTCGGCCCCAACTACGACGGCAGCGAGACCGAGCCGCTGGTGCTGCCCACGCGCCTGCCCAACCTGCTGGTCAACGGCTCGGGTGGCATTGCGGTGGGCATGGCCACCAACATTCCGCCGCACAACCTGAACGAGGTGGTGGACGCCTGCCTGCACCTGCTGCGCCAGCCCGAGGCCAGCCTGGACGAGCTGATGGAGATCATCCCGGCGCCGGACTTTCCCACCGGCGGCGTCATCCACGGCATCCAGGGCGTGCGCGAGGGCTACCGCACCGGGCGCGGCCGCGTGGTGATGCGCGCCAAGTGCCATTTCGAGGACATCGACCGCGGCCAGCGCCAGGCGATCGTCGTCGACGAGCTGCCCTACCAGGTCAACAAGAAGACGCTGCAAGAGCGCATGGCCGAACTGGTGCACGAGAAAAAGCTCGAAGGCATCAGCCACATCCAGGACGAGTCGGACAAGTCGGGCATGCGCCTGGTGATCGAGCTCAAGCGTGGCGAAGTGCCCGAGGTGGTGCTGAACAACCTGTACAAGCAGACCCAGCTGCAGGACACCTTCGGCATCAACATGGTGGCGCTGATCGACGGTCAGCCCCGGCTGTGCAACCTCAAGGACCTGCTCGACGTCTTCCTGCAGCACCGGCGCGAGGTGGTGACGCGGCGCACCGTGTTCGACCTGCGCAAGGCGCGCGAGCGCGGCCACGTGCTCGAAGGCCTGGCCGTCGCCCTGGCCAACATCGACGAGTTCATCCGCATCATCCGCGAGTCGCCCACGCCGCCGGTGGCCAAGGCCGAGCTGATGGCGCGCAGCTGGGACAGCCAGATCGTGCGCGAGATGCTCACGCGCACGCGCGCCGATGGCGTGCTCATCAGCGCCGACGACTACCGGCCCGACGACCTGGACCGCCAGTGCGGCCTGCAGGCCGACGGCCTGTACCGCCTGTCGGACACGCAGGCGCAGGAGATCCTGCAAATGCGCCTGCAGCGCCTGACGGGGCTGGAGCAGGACAAGATCATCGCCGAGTACAAGGACGTGATGGCGCAGATCGACGACCTGCTGGACATCCTGGCGCGGCCCGAGCGCGTCTCGGCCATCATCGGCGAGGAGCTCACCGCGCTGCGCACCGAGTTCGGCCAGACCAAGGCCGGCGCGCGCCGCTCCACCATCGAGCCCAACGCGCAGGACCTGGCCACCGAGGACCTGATCGCACCCACCGACATGGTGGTCACGCTCAGCCACACCGGCTACATCAAGGCCCAGCCGCTGTCCGAATACCGCGCACAAAAGCGCGGCGGGCGCGGCAAGCAGGCCACGGCGACCAAGGAAGACGACTGGATCGACCAGCTCTTCATCGCCAACACGCACGACTACATCCTGTGCTTTTCCAACCGCGGCCGGGTGTACTGGCTCAAGGTGTGGGAGGTGCCCTCGGGCTCGCGCGGCTCGCGCGGGCGGCCCATCGTCAACATGTTCCCGCTGGCCGAGGGCGAGAAGGTCAACGTGGTGCTGCCGCTGACGGGCGAGATGCACACCTTCCCCGAGGACCGCTACGTCTTCATGGCCACGTCCATGGGCACGGTCAAGAAGACCATGCTGTCCGAGTTCAGCAATCCGCGCAAGGCCGGCATCATCGCCGTCGACCTGGACGAGGGCGACTACCTGATCGGCGCCGCGCTGACCGATGGCGCGCACGACGTGATGCTGTTCAGTGACGGCGGCAAGGCCGTGCGCTTCGACGAGAACGACGTGCGCCCGATGGGCCGCGGCGCGCGCGGCGTGCGCGGCATGTCGCTGGAAGAAGGCCAGAGCGTGATCGCCATGCTGGTGGCCGACGGCGAGGCCGGCACCGCGCAGGCCGACGCCGAAACCCGCACCAGCGTGCTCACCGCCACCGAAAACGGTTACGGAAAACGCACCAACATTACCGAGTACACGCGTCACGGCCGCGGCACCAAGGGCATGATCGCGATCCAGCAAAGCGAGCGCAACGGCCGCGTCGTGGCCGCCACGCTGGTCGGCGCCGACGATGAGATCATGCTCATCACCGACAAGGGCGTGCTGGTGCGCACCCGCGTCAGCGAGATCCGCGAGATGGGGCGCGCCACGCAAGGCGTCACGCTCATTGCGCTGGACGATGGCACGCAGCTCAGCGGCTTGCAGCGCATCGTGGAAAATGACGCCCAGGAGGCGGGCGACGACCCCCAAACCACTGAACCCACGGAGTAATCCATCTTGAAGACTTCCTTTCCCAAACTGTCGGCAACGGTCCTGTTCGTGGCCCTCTGCGCCGTATCCACCGGCGCCAGCGCCCAAGACGCCAAGAAGGCCATGGCCACCAAGCTGGCCCAGATGCAGGCCAAGTCCGACGGCGCCGCCCTGGCCAACCAGCTGACCGCCGATGCGGTGCAACTGCCCCTGTCGGCCTGGTCGCAGCGCCTGGACGAGTCCGTGCCGCCGGCGCGCCAGAAGGACGTGCGCGACAAGCTGGACGTCGAGCTGAAGAAGTTCGCCGACAACACGCACAAGGCCATCGAGGCGCAGGTGAGCAAGGCCGCCGAAACGGCGCTGGTGCCGCTGTTCATGGACAAGCTGAGCGAAGACGAGATGAAGACCGTCATCGCCTACATGGAATCGCCCGCCGCGGTCAAATTCCAGTCGCTCAGCGGCGACGCGGGCAATGCCTGGGCGCAAAAGGTGATCGACGCCACGCGCTCCACGGTCGAGGCCAACGTCAAGTCCTTCGACGCCGCCGCGACCAAGATCGTGGGCGTGCCCGCCACGCCGCCGGCTGGTGCCCCCGCAAACGGCGCCGCCTCGGGCAGCAAGAAGTAAGCCCATCGTCCCTCCGACGCCGGCCTCCATGATGGCCGGCGCTTTTTTGACAGTATGAGCAACGCCCCCATCCAAACCGAAGCCCTGGCGCGGCTGCGCACGCGCATCGACGCCTTGGACAGCCAGCTGCTGGCCCTGCTCAACGAGCGCGCCCGCGTGGCCGAGGAAGTGGGCGCGCTCAAGCGCCAGGAAGGCACGCCTTTTTTCCGCCCCGACCGGGTGGCCCAGGTGATCGCCAAGGTGCAGCAGGCCAACCCCGGCCCCCTGCTCAACCAGCACGTGGCCGCCATCTGGCGCGAGGTCATGTCGGCCTGCCTGGCGCTGGAGGTGCCGCAGCGCGTGGCCGTGCTGGGCCCCGAGGGCACGTTCACCGAGCAGGCCGCGGTCGAGTTTTTCGGCAGCGCCGCCAACCTGATCTATTGCCAGAGCTTCGACGAGGTGTTTCACGCCACGGCCGCCGGCACCGCGCAGTTCGGCGTGGTCGCGGTCGAAAATTCCACCGAAGGCGTGGTGGCGCGCTCGTTCGACCTGTTTTTGCATTCTCCGGTGCACATCGTCGGCGAGGTGAGCCTGCTGGTGCGCCACAACCTGCTGCGGCGCAGCGCGGAACTGGACGGCATCGAGGTCGTCATGGCCCATCCCCAGGCGCTGATGCAATGCCACCGCTGGCTGTCGCAGCACCTGCCGCACGCCGAGCGCCGCGCGGTGTCCAGCAACGCCGAGGGCGCGCGCCTGGCGGCCGACAACCCCGCCTGGGCCAGCCTGGCCAGCGAGCGCGCGGCCGCGCAGTTCGGCCTGCACATCGTGGCCCACGCGGTGCAGGACGAGGCCTACAACCGCACGCGCTTCGCCGTCATCTGCCTGCCGCAGACGCTGACCATGCCGGTGCCCACGGGGCGCGACTGCACCAGCATCGTGGTGTCGGTGCCCAACAAGCCCGGCTCGGTGCACGACATGCTGACGCCGCTGAAAAAGCACGGCGTGAGCATGACGCGCTTCGAGTCGCGCCCCGCCAAGTCGGGGCAGTGGGAGTACTACTTCTACATCGACATCGCCGGCCACCCGAGCGAGCCATCCATCGCCGCCGCGCTGGACGAGTTGCGCGCGCTGTGCGCGTTCTACAAGGTGCTGGGCGCCTATCCCCTGGGAAACGATGTTTGAACAACTCGGACTGATCGGCTGCGGCCTGATGGGCGGCTCGTTCGCGCTGGCGCTCAAGCGCGCCGGCCTGGTGCGCCGCGTGGTGGGCTACAGCAAGTCGCCCTCCACCACCGAGCGCGCGCGCCAGCTGGGCGTGATCGACATCGAGGCACCGTCGGCACTGCAGGCGGTGTCGGGCTCCGACCTGGTGCTGCTGGCGGTGCCGGTGGCCGCCACCGAAACCACCTTCAAGTCGATCCGCCACCTGCTGACGCCCGAGATGCTGGTGATCGACGTCGGCTCGACCAAGCGCGACGTGGTGGATGCCGCGCGACGCACGCTCAAGACCAGCGTGGGCGCCTTCGTGCCCTGCCACCCGATCACCGGGCGCGAGGTGGCCGGGGTCGAGAACGCCGACGCCGACCTGTACAAGGGCAAGCAGGTGATCCTGACGCCGATCGAGCGCACGCTGACGCGCAAGATCGAGCAGGCCACCGCGCTGTGGAAGGCGCTGGGCTGCCGCGTGTTCAGCATGTCGCCCGAATCGCACGACGCCGCGTTTGCCGCCGTCAGCCACCTGCCGCACCTGATCGCCTTCGCGCTGATGAACAGCCTCACCGGCCAGCCGCACGGCAAGGACTACCTGTCCATGGCCGGTCCCGGGTTTCGCGACTTCAGCCGCATCGCCGCCAGCGACCCGCAGATGTGGCGCGACGTGCTGATCGCCAACCGCGAGGAGCTGGCGGCGCAGACGCGCCACTTCCAGCAGGCGCTGGCCCAGCTCGAGCAGCTGATCGCCACCGGCCAGGCCGACGCGCTGGAGCAGCTCATCACCCAGGCCAGCCACGCCCGCGCCACGTGGCGCGTGTCCCCTGGCGCGCAATAGCGTGGACCACCGCCGTTGCTTCACTCGCTGCGCGATGTTGCGCCTCCCCCCTCCAGGGGGCATCGCCGGTGACCGGGGAAACCCCGGCCACGGCGATTGCTGGCATGGCCTGCTCCGCGGCCATCGGATTCCCGCCTCCTCCGTCGCCACCGAGCACACTCCCGCCAACCGCCACCGACCCGCGCAGCGCCTTGTACGACCTTCCTAGTCTCGACGTCCCGGCGCTGTCCGCCGTCAATGGCCGCGTGCGCCTGCCCGGCTCCAAGAGCATCTCCAACCGCGTGCTGCTGCTGGCCGCGCTGTGCAGCGGCCGCACGGTGCTGCACGAGCTGCTCGATTCGGACGACACCCGGGTCATGCTGCAGGCGCTGCGCCTGCTGGGTTGCGGCGTGGCGCTGGAGGGCACGCGCGCCACCATCGACGGGCTGGGCGACCGGCCGCGGCAGGCGCAGGCCGACCTGTTCCTGGGCAACGCCGGCACCGCCATGCGACCGCTCACCGCCGCGCTGGCCGTGCTGGGCGGCGCCTACACCCTGCACGGCGTGCCGCGCATGCACGAGCGCCCCATCGGCGACCTGGTCGACGCCCTGCGCGCGCTGGGCTGCCGCATCGACTACACGGGGCAGGCGGGCTATCCGCCGCTGACCATCGGCACGCCGGCGCTGCGGCTCGACCAGCCCATCCCGGTGCGCGGCGATGTCTCCAGCCAGTTCCTCACCGCGCTGCTGATGGCGCTGCCGCTGGCGGCCGACCAGGCGCCGGCCGGCGGCATCGTGATCGAGGTGCAGGGCGAGCTGATCTCCAAGCCCTACATCGACATCACGCTGAAGCTGATGGCGCGCTTCGGCGTGGCGGTGCAGCGCGAGGGCTGGCAGCGCTTCACCATCGCGCGCGGCAGCCGCTACCGCTCACCGGGCCAGATCCAGGTCGAGGCGGATGCCTCGTCTGCTAGTTATTTCATAGCTGCCGGCGCTTTGTCGACGGGGGCCATCGGCCAAAATGACTTGAAAATCGAAGGCGTGGGCCTGGATTCGATCCAGGGCGACATCCGTTTCGTCGACGCCGCGCGGCAGATGGGCGCCGACATCACGGGCGAGCCGGGTGCGCTGCGCGTGCGCCCCGGCCGCCAGCCGCTGCGTGCCATCGACCTCGACTGCAACCCCATCCCCGACGCCGCCATGACGCTGGCGGTGATGGCCCTGTATGCGGACGGCCCCAGCACCCTGCGCAACATCGCCAGCTGGCGCGTGAAGGAAACCGACCGCCTGGCCGCCATGGCCTGCGAGCTGCGCAAGCTGGGCGCCACGGTCGACGAAGGGCCCGACTTCCTGCGCATCGTGCCGATCGCGCCGGGGCACTGGCGCGCCGCGTCCATCGCCACCTACGACGACCACCGCATGGCCATGTGCGCCTCGCTGGCCGCCTTCAACCCCGACGGCGTGCCGGTGCGCATCCAGGACCCGCGCTGCGTGGCCAAGACCTTCCCCGACTACTTCGAGACCCTGTTCGGCATCGCCCGGCCGCGCGCCGACGTGCCCGTCATATGCATCGACGGCCCCACCGCCTCGGGCAAGGGCACGCTGGCCGCCGCGCTGGCCGCGCGCCTGGGCTGGCACTACCTCGACTCGGGCGCGCTGTACCGCCTGACCGGCCTGGCGGCGCGCCGCCACGGCGTGGCGCTGGAGACCGCGCAGGAGCCGCGCCTGGCCGAGCTGGCGCGCGCCCTGCCGCTGCGCTTTGCCGACGGCCGCGTGTGGCTGGACGACGAGGACGTGAGCGAGGCCATCCGCGCCGAACAGGCCGGCATGGACGCCTCGCGCGTGTCCGCCCTGCCCGCGGTGCGCGCGGCCTTGTTCGAGCTGCAGCGCGGCGCGGCCCGCCTGCCGGGCCTGGTGGCCGACGGGCGCGACATGGGCACCGTGATCTTCCCGGCCGCGCCGCTCAAGGTCTTTCTCACCGCCGGCGTGCAAGAGCGCGCCGAGCGCCGGCACCGCCAGTTGCAGGCCAGGGGCGTTTCTGTTACACTTGAAGATCTTTGCGCAGACTTGCAGGAGCGCGACGCACGCGATCAGGCGCGTGCCACGGCCCCGCTCAAGCCTGCCCCAGATGCGCTGCTACTCGACAACTCGGCTTTGTCGATCGAGCAATCGGTCGAGCAGGTGTTGGCCTGGTGGCAGGCAAGGCAGCCTTTCTGACCCACGGGCCAGGCTGGCGCCGCAAAGCGAACGGCAAGTTCTGCCGTTCAACCGGTCCCACCGGCTCGCGACTGGCACCTTCCGTGTGCACCGAGCCTGAGTGGTTGTTCAACCTTTAACCGCGGCCTTCGCGCCGTCAACACCTTCCGCCACACAGTCTTTGAAGCGATTGCAATCGTGCCGTCGCAAACCTGCGTGCGTGGACAAGGAAACCCACATGTCCGAATCTTTTGCCCAGTTGTTCGAAGAGTCCCTGCAGCGCACCGTGATGCGCCCGGGCGAAGTCATCCCCGCCGAGGTGGTGCGCGTCGAACACAACTTCGTCGTCGTCAACGCCGGCCTCAAGTCCGAGGCCTACATCCCGATCGAGGAATTCAAGAACGATCAGGGCGAGCTCGACGTCGAGCCCGGCGCCTTCGTGCCGGTGGCCATCGGCTCGATCGAAAACGGCTACGGCGACACCATCCTCAGCCGTGACACCGCCAAGCGCCTGGCCTCGTGGCTGGCGCTCGAAAAGGCGCTGGACTCCGGCGAATTCGTCACCGGCACCACCAGCGGCAAGGTCAAGGGCGGCCTGACGGTGCTGGTCAACGGCATCCGCGCCTTCCTGCCCGGCTCGCTGGTCGACACCCGTCCCACCAAGGACCTGACTCCGTACGAAAACAAGACGATGGAGTTCAAGGTCATCAAGCTCGACCGCAAGCGCAACAACGTGGTGCTGAGCCGCCGCGCGGTGGTCGAGGCCAGCATGGGCGAAGAGCGCGCCAAGCTGATGGAGACCCTGAAGGAAGGCGCCGTGGTGCACGGCGTGGTCAAGAACATCACCGAGTACGGCGCCTTCGTCGACCTGGGCGGCATCGACGGCCTGCTGCACATCACCGACATGGCCTGGCGCCGCGTGCGTCACCCGTCCGAGGTGGTGCAGACCGGCCAGGAAATCACGGCCAAGATCCTCAAGTTCGACACCGAGAAGCAGCGCGTCAGCCTGGGCCTGAAGCAAATGGGCGACGACCCCTGGATGGGCGTGAGCCGCCGCTACCCGCAGGGCACGCGCATGTTCGGCAAGGTCACCAACATCGCCGACTACGGCGCCTTCGTCGAGCTGGAGCCCGGCATCGAGGGCCTGGTGCACGTGTCCGAGATGGACTGGACCAACAAGAACGTGGCCCCGAGCAAGATCGTCTCCATGGGCGACGAGGTCGAGGTCATGATCCTGGAGATCGACGAGGACAAGCGCCGCATCTCCCTGGGCATGAAGCAGTGCCGCGCCAACCCGTGGCAGGAGTTCGCGCAGAACACCAAGCGCGGCGACCGCGTGCACGGCCCGATCAAGTCGATCACCGACTTCGGCGTGTTCGTGGGCCTGGCCGCCGGCATCGACGGCCTGGTGCACCTGTCCGACCTGTCCTGGAACGAGCCCGGCGAAGCCGCCGTGCGCAACTACAAGAAGGGCCAGGACGTGGAAGCCATCGTGCTGGCCGTGGACGTGGAGCGCGAGCGCATCAGCCTGGGCATCAAGCAGCTCGACCAGGACCCGTTCACCACCTTCGTCACCGTCAACGACAAGGGCCAGACCGTCACCGGCACCGTCAAGACGGTGGACGCACGGGGCGCCGAGATCGACCTGGGCAACGACGTGGTGGGCTACCTGCGCGCCTCCGAGATCAGCCGCGACCGCGTGGAAGACGCCAGCCAGGTGCTGAAGGTGGGCGACGAAGTGACCGCCGTGGTGGTCAACGTCGACCGCAAGACGCGCAACATCCAGCTGTCGGTGCGCGCCAAGGACGCCGCCGACCAGCAGGAAGCCATGGCCAGCCTGAGCCAGAACAGCGGCAACGCCGGCACCACCAGCCTGGGCGCCCTGCTGCGCGCCAAGCTGGACAACAACGAGTCGTCCAAGTGATGTTGCGGGACAGTCCACGACGCGCGCAGCGCGGCGTGCTCTGTCCCCAACCGACTGGATCATGACCCGTTCCGACCTCGTCGAGCAACTGGCCGAGCGCTTCGGCCAGCTGACCCAGCGCGACGCCGACAGCGCCGTCAAGGCCATCCTGGAGGCCATGGGCGACTCGCTGGTGCGCGGCCATCGCATCGAAATCCGCGGCTTCGGCAGCTTCTCGGTCACGCACCGGCCGCCACGCATGGGGCGCAACCCGCGCACCGGCCAGAGCGTGCCGATCCCCGAGCGCCGCGTGCCGCACTTCAAGCCGGGCAAGGCCCTGCGCCAGGCCATCGAGACGCCGCCCAGCCGCTAAAATTCGCGGATTCCGCAAGGGGAATCCATGACCGGACTCATCCGGCTGCTGAAGTGGATACTGAAGGCAGCCGTTTTTTTTGCCCTGTTCGCGTTCGCCCTCAACAACCAGCAGGACGCCACGGTGCACCTGGCCTTTGGCCGCCAGTGGCGCGCCCCCATGACCCTGATCGTGCTGGCCGCCTTTGCCCTGGGCATGGTGGTGGGCGTGCTGGGCATGCTGCCCAGCTGGTGGGCGCGGCGCGGCCAAATGACGCCCACGCCGCCCGCCGCCCCGGCGCCCCCGGCCCCGGCCCCGGCCGGCCAAGCCCCCGTGACGCCACCCGATGGAATTTGACTTCACCTGGATCCTGCTGGGCCTGCCGATCGTCTTCGCGCTGGGCTGGCTGGCCTCGCGGCTGGACCTGCGCCAGCTGCGCATCGAGGACCGCCAGGCGCCCAAGGCCTACTTCCGCGGCCTGAACTACCTGCTCAACGAGCAGCAGGACCAGGCCATCGACGCCTTCATCGAGGCGGTGCAGAAAGACCCCGACACCTCCGAGCTGCACTTTGCCCTGGGCAACCTGTTTCGCCGCCGCGGCGAGACCGAGCGCGCGGTGCGCGTGCACGAGCACCTGCTGGCGCGCGCCGACCTCAGCCGGGACGACCACGAGCGCGCGCAGCACGCGCTGGCACAGGACTTTCTCAAGGCCGGCCTGCTCGACCGCGCCGAGGACGCGCTGCACAAGCTCGACGGCACGCGCTACCAGGAGCAGGCCTGGCTGACGCTGCTGTCCCTGCACGAGCGTTCACGCAGCTGGCCGCAGGCGGCCGAAGTCGCGCGGCGGCTGCAGCAGGCCGGGCACGGCGACTTCAGCGCCCGGCTGGCGCATTACCAGTGCGAGCAGGCGGCGCAGCTGCTGCACAAGAAGGGCGATGCCGCCGGCGCGCGCCAGCTGCTCACCGATGCCATCACCGGCGCGCCGCAGGCGGCGCGCCCGCGCATCCAGCTGGCCGGCATGCTGGCCGAGGCCGGCGATGCCGCCGGCGCCTACGAGCAGCTGGTGCAGGTGGCCGAGCACGCGCCGCAAGCGGTGCCGCTGATCGCCAGCGAATGGGTGCGCCTGGCGCGCCGGGCCGGGCGCCTGCCCGAGCTCGTCGAGCAGCTCGGCCACAGCTACGCCCTGACCCCCTCGGTGGACGTGGCCGACGCGCTGGTGCAGGCCGACGTGGCGCGCGGCGCGCCGATCCAGCAGGCGCGCGAAGGCTATGTGCGGCACATGGCGCAAGAGCCCTCGCTGATCGCCGCCTCGCGCTGGCTGGCGCACGAGCCCTTTGCGCACGAGGGCGCGCACGCCACGGTGCAGCGCTCGGTCGAGCACGCCGCCCGCCCGCTGGCGCGCTACCGCTGCGCGGCCTGCGGCTTCGAGACCCAGGGCTACTTCTGGCAGTGCCCCGGCTGCCTGGCCTGGGAGAGCTTTCCGCCGCGGCGCATCGAAGAGCTGTGAGCGGGCGGCCCGCGCCAAGATACTACGATAACGATAGCTGCTCGCGCTTGATTCATGAGCACTGGAGCCCGATTTCGTTTAAATCCCGGCACGCCGTGACGCGCACCGTCAAATCGCCGCTTCGCTGTCCATGTTGGCCTGCGCGCCCGGCGCCAGGCGCTCGGGCGAGACGTAGGCCTGGCGAAAGGTCTCGAAGTCCACGCGGTCGCTCGCCTCGATGCGTTTTTGCTCGGCCCAGGACTCGGCCGCCAGCGCGTCGAAGCGCTGCTTGAGCGCGGGCGGATAGGGCCGCGCCAGCAGCTCGGCGCGCGAGCGCTGCGCGCAGGCGCGCACGAAGTCGATGTAGCTGCCCTGGTGCTGCTCGCGCACGCGGCGCAGCACACGCGCCGAGGGCAAGTCGTCGAAGGCCTTGAAAGCTTCCTGCGCCCGCACCAGCGCGGCGGCGTAGCGCGTGGCGCCGTCCACCCGATCCATGGTCTGCGCGATCGGCGCCAGCTGCGCCAGCAGCTCCTCGGCCCAGTCGGTCAGCCGCACCGCCTGGCCCGCGCGCTCCAGCTCAAGGCCCGGCTCGCGCCCGCGCGCGGCCGTCAGGTGCTGGTTGCGCTTGAGCGCGGCGATCTCCTGCGGCGTGTCGGGCGGGCTGTCGGTCAGCAGGCAGTGCAGCAAAAAGAGGTCGAGAAAGCGCGCGGTGTCGGGGTGGATGCCCACGGTCTCGAACGGGTCCAGGTCCATCAGCCGCACCTCGACGTATTCGACGCCGCGCTCGCGCAGCGCGTGCAGCGGGCGCTCGCCCGAGCGGATCACGCGCTTGGGCCGGATGGTGCCGTAGAACTCGTTTTCGATCTGCAGCAGCGTGGTGGCCAGCTGGTTGTATTCGCCGCCCAGGTTGCGGATGCCGATGGCCTCGTAGGCCGGATAGGGCCGGGTCAGCGCCTCTTCCAGCGAATCGGCATAGCTGTCCAGGCAGTTGTAGCTGACGGCGATCGAGGCCTGCGCGTCGCTCTGGTAGCCCAGGCGCCCCATGCGCAGCGAGGTGGCGTGCGGCAGATGCATGCTGGCCTCGCCCAGCGGCTGCAGGCCGTGGTCGCGCCCGGCGACGAAGGGCGCGTCGAGCACCGGCGAGGCGCCGAACAGCACCAGCAGCAGGAAGGCGTTGCGCCGGAAGTTGCGGATCAGGCCGAAGTAGTCGTCGTTGCCCAGGCCCGGCAGCGACCAGTTGTAGTGGATGCCGGCAATGGTCTGCATGCGCCGCCCGTAGCGGTGCCCCAGGCCCATGCGGTACACGCTCTTGGCGCGCCCGACGTTGGAGGTGCCGTACACCCCCAGCGGAATGTTCTCGTCGGTCGGCAGGCGGCAGGGCATGCTGGCCACCCACAGGCTTTCCTCGCCGAGGGCCGCCATCTCGTGGGCGACCACCTGGTGGATTTCGGTCAGCTCGTTCAGGCAGGCCGCGGCATCGCGGTGCACGCCGGTGACCAGCTCGATCAGCGACTCGCTGTAGTCGGTGGTGATGTGCGGATGCGTGAGCGGCGCGCCCAGCGCGGCCGGGTGCGGCGTCAGGGCCAGCGTGCCGTCGGGCTGCGCACGCAGGCTTTCCTTCTCGATGCCTCGACCGATGCCCTGCAGCCGCTCGGCCGACAGCGCTGCCAGCCGGTCCCTCAGCTTGTTCATCGTCTTGTCCTTGGTGAATCCGAAAGGGGGAATGGGCTCGGGCGCCCGCCCGGCACAGCCGCCACGTGGGGGGCGCGCGGCGAAATTGCAAGGCCCGAACACACCTGCTTTCAGGCGCCCGGGCCGGCAAGCTCATTCACGCTTTCGCCGGGCGAGCACGGTAACACAGGGTGCCAATCCCGCGCTGGCCGGGGTGCTTGCCCCGCCAGCGCCGCCCAGCCGCGACTTCAGCGCCGCGCCGCCTTGGCCAGGCGCATCTCGTTTTCGCCCTGCCCGGCGCCGCTGCCGGGCACGCTCATGCCCGCCAGATCGCCCACCTGCGGCAGCGCCGCCAGCAGGCGCTCGGGCGTGTCGGGCGTCAGGCCCAGGTGCAGGCCGTGCGACAGCGTGAGGTTGGCCATCTCGTAGCTGCCGGCGCCGGCGCAGAAGATGGCGCGCGTGGGCGCCGGCTCGCTCACCGCCACCAGCATGGCGGGCACCACCGCGTCGGGCTGGAAGGCGTCCAGCATGTCGGGCGGAAACAAGTTTTCGGTCATGCGCGTGGCGGCCGTCGGCGCCAGGCAGTTGACGCGGATGCCGTGCTTTTCGCCTTCCAGGCTCAGCGTCTGCATCAGGCCCACCAGCGCCAGCTTGGCGGCGCCGTAGTTGCTTTGGCCGAAGTTGCCGTACAGCCCGGTGGACGAGGTGGTCATCAGGATGCGGCCGTACTTTTGCGCCTGCATGATGGGCCAGACGGCCTTGCTGGTGTGCACCGCGCCCATCAGGTGCACGTCCAGCACCAGGCGAAAGTCGGCCAGGTCCATCTTGGCGAAGGTCTTGTCGCGCAGGATGCCGGCGTTGTTGACCAGCACGTCGACGCGGCCCCAGGCGTCCATGGCCTGCTGCACCATGGCCTGCACGGCGGCGAAGTCGGTGACGGAGGCGCCGTTGGCGATCGCCTCGCCGCCCAGCGCCTTGATCTCGTCGACCACCTTTTGCGCCGCCGTGGCCGAGCCGCCGGTGCCGTCCACCGCGCCGCCCAGGTCGTTGACCAGCACCTTGGCGCCGCGCTGCGCCAGCCCCAGCGCGTGCAGCCGACCCAGGCCGCCGCCGGCGCCCGTCACGATGGCCACGCGGCCCGAAAAATCGATCTTTTCCATGCTTTCACTCGCTCCTGCTGATTGCAATGTCATTGACTGCATGCACTGTAATGGACGCGCGCCGCACGTCCTGTCACGCGCCTGACCGTGCGCCCGGGCCGCGCGGGGTCACAATGGCTCGCCATGCAAGCCAAGGACATCACCCTCGACACCCCGCCGCGCGACGCCGCCAGCGTGCTTTTGCTGCGTGACGGCGCGGCGGGCCTGGAGGTGCTGCTGATGCGCCGCCACGCCAACTCCAGCGTGCTGGGCGGCGCCTACGTCTTTCCCGGCGGCAAGCTGGAACGCAGCGACTCGGACCACGCCATGCAAGCGCGGCTGGACGTGCCCGCGGCGGCGCTGCACGCGACACTGGGCGAAGCGGGCCTGAGCGTCGACTTTGCCGCCGGCCTGTTTGTCGCCGCGCTGCGCGAGGCGTTCGAAGAATCGGGCGTGCTGCTGGCCACGCAAGCCGGCCAGCCCCTGAGCGCCGACGCGCAGCACCGCGCGACCGCCGCCGTGCGCGCGGGCACGCCCTTGGCCGCCTTGCTGGCCGGGCACGACTGGCGCCTGGACACCCACGCGCTGGCGCCCTGGTCGCGCTGGATCACGCCGCGCCGCCCGACGATGATGAACCGGCGCTTCGACACGCGCTTTTTTCTGGCTGCCGCCCCCAGCGCGCAGGACGTCCGGCACGACGACCACGAGGTCACCGAGGCGCGCTGGCTGACGCCGCGCGCGGCGCTCGGCCAGTACCGCGATCAGAAAATCGACATGGCCGCCCCGCAAATCGTCAGCCTGATGCAGCTGCTGCGCTTTGCCGACGTGGCCTCGGCCCTGGCCGACGCCCGCACGCGAGCGCCGCCGCTGGTGGAACCGCACACGCTGGATCAGGGATCGGATCGCATCCTGTGCTATCCGGGCGACCCCGACTACCCGCTGGCCGCGCCCGCCCTGCCGACCATCACGCGCCTGATCTGGCGCAACCAGCGCTTTGTGCCGCCCGAGGGCTTCGAGCCCTGGCTGGATTGACCCGAACATCACAAGGAGACCCACCGCATGAACCCCATCACCCGCCGCCAGACCCTGGGCGACCTGCTGCGCCGCACCGCGCAGCGCCTGCCCCACAAGCTGGCCGTGCGCTGCGGCGACACGCGCTGGACCTATGCCGAGTTCGACACCCTGGTCACCCGCCTGGCCGCCGGGCTGGCGCAGCGCGGCATCGCGTACGGCGACCGCGTGGCCGTGCTGGCGCGCAACTCGCACGGCTTTGCCGCGCTGCGCTTTGCGCTGGCGCGCCTGGGCGCCGTGCTGGTGCCGATCAACTTCATGCTCAAGGCCGACGAGGTGGCCTACATCCTGCGCCACGCCGGCGCCAAAACGCTGGCCACCGACAGCGGCCTGGCCGAGCTGGCGCGCGCCGCCGCGGCGCTGGACACGCAGGTCAAGGACTTCATCTGGCTGCCGTCCGAAGCCCCCAGCACCGCCGTGCCCGGCATGGCCGGCTTTGACGAGCTGGCGGCCTGCACCGCGCCCCTGCCCGACACCCCGCTGCAAAGCACCGACCTGCTGCAGATCGTCTACACCAGCGGCACCGAAAGCTCGCCCAAGGGCGCCATGCTGACCCACGACGCCGTGTTGTGGCAATACGTCAGCTGCTGCATCAACGCCGAGGTGGCCGAACACGACGTGGCCCTGCACGCGCTGCCGCTGTACCACTGCGCGCAGCTGGACGTGTTTTTCGGCCCCGCCATCTACATCGGCAGCGAGAACCACATCACCGCCACGCCCACGCCCGACAAGCTGCTGCCGCTGATGCAAGAGCGCGGCATCACCAGCTTCTTCGCGCCGCCCACGGTGTGGATCGCGCTGCTGCGCTCGCCGCTGTTCGACCAGACCGACCTGTCGAAACTGGCCAAGGGCTATTACGGCGCCTCGATCATGCCGGTGGAGGTGATGAAGGAAATCGCCCGCCGCCTGCCCCACCTGCGGCTGTGGAACCTGTACGGCCAGACCGAGATCGCCCCGCTGGCGACGATGCTGGGCCCCGACGACCAGTTGCGCAAGCCCGGCTCGGCCGGCCGCGCCGTCATCAACGTCGAGACCCGCGTGGTCGACGACGCCATGCGCGACGTCGCCGTCGGCGAAGTCGGCGAAATCGTGCACCGCTCGCCGCACCTGATGCTGGGCTACTTTCACGACGACGAGCGCACCGCCGCCGCCTTCTCGGGCGACTGGTTCCACTCGGGCGACCTGGGCACCATCGACGACGAGGGCTACATCAGCGTCGTCGACCGCAAGAAGGACATGATCAAGTCCGGCGGCGAAAACGTCGCCAGCCGCGAGGTGGAGGAAATGATCTACCGCCTGCCCCAAGTCAGCGAAGTCGCCGTCATCGGCCTGCCCGATGCGAAGTGGGTGGAGGCCGTGACGGCGGTGGTGGTGCTCAAGGCTGGCCAGGAGCTGAGCGAAGCGGCATTGATCGCCCATTGCACCCAGCAAATGGCCGCCTTCAAGGCGCCCAAGCGCGTGATCTTTACCGACGCCCTGCCCAAGAACCCCAGCGGCAAGCTGCTCAAGCGGCAGTTGCGCGAGGCGTATCGGTGAATCGGACGACGGTTCGCAATAGCGCCGCCTTCTAGTTAAATCGACCTCTGGCGCCCATCGATCAAGCGCGACAAGCTATTCTTAAAATAGCAATCGCCAGCATGTGAGGGCGATGTCTGCGACCGTCACGTGTTCACGCATCAGGGCAGCCCGCGCAACTCGATTCGGGCTGCGCACATCATGTGGGCTCGGATCTGCTGTCCTCATCACCGCCGCCCCGGTCGGTCAGCACCGCCAGCATGCGCATGAACGGCGCACGCTCGGCCTCGGGCAATGGGGCCAACATGCGCTCCTGCGCGCGCCGAACCGCCGGTTGTACATCGGCCAGCAATGCGTGGCCATCATCCGTCAGGCGCAACAGGCGCACCCGCCGGTCCGTCGCGCTGCTGCCGCGTGCCAGCAGGCCGCGCTTTTCCAGGCGATCGAGAACGCTGCCAATGGTCGACGTGTCAAAGCGGATCATCCCGGCAAGGGTGCGCTGGTCGATGTCGGGATGGGCGGCGACGGCCGACAAGGCCCCGAACTGCACCGGCGTGATACCCCACGCCTGCGTTTCGGACATGAACGCGGCCACCGCGATCTGCTGCAGTCGGCGTATGAAATAGCCGGGGTACTCTTCGAGTTCATCGGGGCTGGGGCGCATCGATCGGGTTCTCCAGTGGCGGCGCGTCGTGCTGCGGAAGCGCCTGCACAAGTCATCGGCATCTTGACACAGGACAAATAATAAGCATACTGATCATCAGTTTGCGTTTTGACTTCAGCCCCGCTGAAGGAGTCTCTCTCATGACCAACGGCGCCACCCTGCCCGCCCAGCCCCACGACCCTGCGCCCCCCCGACAGCCCGAACCGAGCCCGGCGCTGGGCGCGCTGTACCGCGATTTCGAGCGCGAAAACCTGAACCCGCTGTGGACGCAGATCGGTGACCTGATGCCGATGCACCCGCAAAGCAAGGCCAGTGCCCATATCTGGCGCTGGAACAAGCTGCTGCCGCTGGCGCGCGAGGCCGGCCGCCTGGTGCCGGTGGGCCGTGGCGGCGAGCGCCGCGCGATCGCGCTGGCCAACCCATCGCTCGGCGGACGGCCCTACGCCACACCGACGTTGTGGGCTGCGATCCAGTACCTGATGCCGGGTGAGAACGCACCCGAGCATCGCCACACCCAGCATGCGTTTCGCTTCGTGCTCGAAGGCGAAGGCGTCTGGACGGTGGTCAACGGCGACGCAGTGCGCATGTCGCGTGGCGACTTCCTGCCCCAGGGCGGCTGGAACTGGCACTCGCACCACAACGCCGCCACCGAGCCAATGTCCTGGATTGACGGGCTGGACATCCCGTTCGCCTACTACAGCGAGTCGGCGTTCTTCGAGTTCGGCCGCGATGCACTCTCGAAAGAAGAGTGCTCCACGCCTGCCCTGTCTCGCTCGGAGCGGCTTTGGGCCCATCCCGGTCTGCGCCCGGTGGCGCAGTTGCAGGACTTGCCCACCTCGCCGTTGCTGGCCTACCGCTGGGTCGATACCGACCGCGCGCTGAACGAGCAACTGGCGCTGGAGGCCGAAGGCTACGCCGCCACGCTCAGCCCTGGCCACGCGGCAGTGCGCTACACCAACCCGACCAACAGCCGCGACGTGCTGCCCTCGATCCGCTGCGAGATGCACCGCCTGCGCCCCGGCACCAGCAGCACGCCGCGGCGCGAGGTCGGCTCTTCGGTCTACCAGGTTTTCAACGGCAGCGGCAGCGTAATCGTCGGCGAGCAGCACTGGAAAGTCGAGCATGGCGACCTGTTCGTCGTGCCCTCCTGGCAAACCTTCAGCGCCACCAGCGGTGCCGGCACGACCGCGATGGACCTGTTCCGCTTCAGCGACACGCCGATCTTCGAAGCCCTGCACGCCTGGCGCGGCCAGGACGTCAGCGCCTGACAGCTCCTTCCCCCCGTTTCGATCACCCTCCCCAAGGACGACCCCATCCATGAATGCCGCTTCCTACCTATGGGCTCCACCCGCCGTCGCCAGCGCCGCCGTGCAGGGCAGCGCCCAGCGCCTGCCCGTCAACCGCCTGTTCTTCGTCGGCCGCAACTACCACGCGCACGCCGCCGAAATGGGCAAGCCGGTGGACAAGAGCGTCGAGCGGCCGTTTTACTTCACAAAGTCTCCCACCACGCTCACGCCCTCGGGCAGCACCACGCCCTATCCGAGCGAGACGAACAACTACCACTACGAAATGGAACTGGTACTGGCCATTGGCAAGGCCGGTTTTCGCATTCCGGCCAAACAGGCGCACGAACACGTTTACGGCTACGCCTGCGGCCTGGACATGACGCGGCGCGACCTGCAACTGGTGGCGCGCGACAAAGGCCGCCCCTGGGATCTGGGCAAGGACGTCGAGCATTCCTCGGTAATTTCCGAGATCGTCCCGATGCCCGGCCGGGTCATAGCCAGCGGCGCGATCACGCTCTCGGTCGATGGCCAGGTCAAGCAGCAGTCGAGCATCGACAAGCTGATCTGGAACATCCGCGAAATCGTCGCCGACCTCTCGCTGTTCTATCACCTGCAGCCCGGCGACCTGATCTACACCGGCACGCCTGAGGGCGTGGGCCCGGTGGTTACGGGCAACCACCTCGCCGGCCATATCGAAGGCGTGGGCGAGATCACGCTCACCATCGGCCCGGCCGCCTGAACCACCGGAAACGCAAGGAGACACACATGCAGCAAGGATGCGTTTTCTGGCCCAAAGAGGCCGCCAGGCACTACCGCGAATCGGGCCTCTGGAGCGGTCAGACCCTGTGGGACATGATGGCCCAAAGCATCGCGCGCACGCCGGACAAAACCGCCCTCGTCTCGGGCGAGTTGCGCCTGAACTACCGCGCGCTGGACGAGCAGTCGGCCAGCCTCGCCGCCGCCCTGCTGGCACGCGGCCTGCAGCCGCTCGACCGGGTGGTCCTGCACCTGCCCAACGGCGTGGAATTCATCCTCTACTACCTGGCGCTGGTGCGCATCGGCGCGATTCCGGTCATGGCGCTGCGCGCGCACCGCGACACAGAAATCCGCCACTTCACGCGTGCCTCGCAGGCTGTGGCCTACATCGCGCCGGACGCGATCCGGGGCTTTGACTACCGCGCGCTGGGCCAGGCGCTGCGGCAGGAGTTTGCCCACTTGAAGCACGTCGTCATCGTCGGCCAGGCCGGCGCCGGACAGATCAGCCACGAGGAGCTGGTGCGCGAAGGCCAGGCCATGACGGATCGGCAGCTGCGCCTGGCCGCCGTGCGCGTCGATGCCGAGGCCGTCGGCACCATCCTGCTGAGCGGCGGCACCACGTCGCTACCCAAGCTGATTCCACGCACGCACCAGGACTACGTTCTCAATGCACGCTTGTGCGGCGCCGCCACGGGCTTCAATGCCGACACGGTGTTCATGCCCATCCTGCCGCTGGCGCACAACTACAACCTGTGCTCGCCCGGCATCCTGGCCACCTTCTGCTACGGCGGCACCGTGGCGCTGTGCCCGTCGACCGAAACCGCCGATATCTTCCAGACGGTGCAGCAGCATGGCGTCACCGTCATCGCCGCGGCGCGGCCGCTGGTGGCGCGCTGGCTGGACGACGCCAGCATCGGCCAGTACGACCTGTCCTCGCTCAAGGTGGTGCAAAACGGCGGCACGCGCATGCCGCCCGAGTTTCGCCGTCGCATGATGCAGGAGCTGCACGTCACGCCGCAGGAGGTCTACGGCACCGCCGAGGGCCTGATCAACATGACGCCGCTGAACGCCAGCGAGGACATCCTGCTCAACAGCTCGGGCGAGCCGGTGAGCGAATTCGACGAAATCAAGATCATCGACGAAGAGGGCAACGAACTGCCCGATGGCGTCGCCGGCGAGCTGGTCACGCGCGGGCCTTACACCATTTGCGGCTACTACGATGCCCCCGAGGTCAACGCCAGCGCCTTCACACCCGACGGTTTCTACAAGATGGGCGATGTGGTGCGCAAGCACGGGCGCACGCTCTACGTCGAAGGACGCAAGAAGGACGTGATCAACCGCGGCGGCGAAAAAATCGACTGCGAAGACGTCGAGAACATCCTGCTGCTGCACCCGGCGGTGCAAACCGCCAGCTTGGTGGCCATGCCGGACAAGGAATTCGGTGAAAAAGCCTGCGCCTTCGTCGTGCTCAAGGCTGGCCAGCCGTTCAGCTTCGCCGACATGGTGGCACACATGAAGCGCATCAAGGTGGCCGCGTTCAACATCCCCGAGCGCCTGGAAGTCGTCGACGCCTTGCCCACCAGCCCGGTGGGCAAGGTGCTCAAGCGCGAGCTGCGCCAGATCATCACCGACCACCTGGCGCGCGAAGCCACCGGCCAATAGCAGGAGCATTTCCCATGAAAATCGACATCATCGGCGCCGGCCCCGCCGGCCTGCATTTCGCCTCGCTCATGAAGCGCCTGAACCCGCGCCACGAGATCACCATCCACGAGCGCGGACCGCGCAGCGCCACCTGGGGCTTCGGCGTGGTGTTTTCCGACCAGGCGCTGGACTTTCTGCGCACCGACGACAACGAGCTGTTCGAGTACCTGCGCCCGCACATGGAGAGCTGGAGCGACCTCACGATCAACCACAACGGCACCAGCGTGCCGATCGCCGGCAACGGCTACGCCGCGATCGGACGGCTGCAAATGCTCTCGCTGCTGTACCAGCACGTCGAGCGCCTGGGCGTCACGATCCGCTTCGACACCGAGATCACGTCGCTCGCGCAGCTCAAGGGCGCCGACCTGATCCTCGCGGCCAACGGCGCGTCGTCCTGGGTGCGCGAGGAAAACCGCGACAAGTTCGCCACCACCACCGACATCCGGCCCAACAAGTTCATGTGGTGCGGCTCCACCATGCCGTTCGACACCCTGAGCCTGAGCTTCCACGAAACCGGCACTGGCGTTTTTTGCGCGCACCACTATCGCTACACGCCGGCGATGAGCACCTTCCTGATCGAGGTGACCGACGAGACCTGGAAGCGCACCGGATTCGATCGCATGAGCAACGACGAGGCCATGCGCCATTGCGAAAAAGTCTTCGCGCGCGAGCTGGGCGGCCACCCCATCCTGTCAAACAACTCGTACTGGCGCAATTTCCCGGTGATCTGGAACGGGCGCTGGCACTTCGACAACGTGGTGCTGATGGGTGACGCGCTGCGGCCGGCGCACTTTTCCATCGGCTCGGGTACGCGCATGGCGATGCTCGACGCCGTGGCGCTGTGCAACGCGTTCAGGGAAACCGACGACGACGTGCCTGCCGCGCTCGCGCGCTTTCGCGAGCTGCGCATGCCCGTAATGAAGAAAATCTGGGACGCCGCCAATCGCAGCATGCGCTGGTACGAGGAGATGGACAAACTCGTGCCAACCCAGAACGCGATCGAATTCGCCTACGACTACATGACCCGCACCGGCCGGATCAGTCACGCCAAGGTGCGCGAGATCGATCCGCGCCTTGCCGCCGCCTACGAAAGTCAGCACCCGGAAGTCCTCGACGCTCCCGGGGCTTGATGCCCCGGCCGCTTCCACGGCCAGGCCGCGCTCCCTCAGGATTTCCGTGGTGGCGCCTTGTGGCCACCGGCCGACCCAAAAAAGTACATCGCACTTGAGCACACGTCACAGGGCGGTATGCCGCGTGGGCTTGCCGCGCATCACTCATCACTCGCATCACTCGGGCGCGTGACGCGCCAGAGCCGCGTGCGCCGCCAGCGTCTGCGCGCAGGCGCGCGCGGCTTCGGCGCCCTTGGCCACGAAGTGCTGGCTGAAGAAGGCGCGGTGCGTCTCGTGCTCGTGAAAGTCCTTGGGCGTGAGCACCACCGAAAACACCGGCACGCCCGCGTCCAGCTGCACGCGCATCAGGGCGTCGATGACGGCGCCGGCGACGAATTCGTGGCGATAGATGCCGCCGTCGACCACCAGCGCGCAGGCGACGATGGCGTCCACCGTGCCGCTGCGCGCCAGGCGCTGGGCCAGCAGGGGGATCTCGAACGCGCCGGGCAGCTGGTGCACCGCCACGTGAGGCGGCGCGCCCGGCCACAGGCGCGCGCATTCGGCCACGAAGCCGGCGTGGCCCTGGCGCACGATGTCGGCGTGCCAGCCGGCCTGCACGAAGGCGATGCGCGGCGGCGCGGAGGTTTGGGAGACAGTGGGCTGATTCATGGTGAGCTCCAGTCGAGTGGGTGGCCAGAATCAGGGCGCACGGCGCACGCACGGCCGCGCGCAGGTCGCCCCTGCGCCGGCCGCACGCCGTCGCGCTCTCTTTCATCCGGACTGTGACCGTCGGCCCCGGCATCGCACCGGGTCTGCTGACCCCGCGCCTTCAAGCCGAAGGCACGGGCGCTCGCGGGCTCCGGGCCAAGGCCCGATACCGCCGGTGGGGACTTTCACCCCGCCCTGAGAACGCTGCGCGGCACGGTGCAAAGCCCGAGGCTTCATCGCGTGTCGCGCGCCGCGATCTTAGGCGCGCCCGTCGCCCGGCCATGCCGCGCAGGCGACAGGCATGCCCTCTCGAAAACTATGTTATTGATAGCTGCCTGCGCTTGCCACATGCTGGCTGCAGGCCGAAAACATTCAAAATCATGACGCTGCGGCTGCCTTGGGTCGCAGCTTGCCCAGCAGGCTCACCACCCCCACCGCCAGCGCGCCCACGACGACGCCCGTCACGGCGTTGACGCCCAGGCTGACCAGCGAGCTGGCCACCCCTGCCAGGTTGCCGGTCCAGTCGTCCACCAGATGGTGCAGGGCCGGCACGCCGTGCACGATGATGCCGCCGCCGACCAGGAACATCGCCGCCGTGCCGGCCACCGACAAAAACTTCATCAGCCACGGCGCCAGCACCAGGATGGCGCGGCCCAGGCCCTGCGCGGCGGCGCTGGCACGCCGGCTCAGCCACAGGCCCGCATCGTCCAGCTTGACGATGCCGCCCACCAGGCCGTAGACGCCGGCCGTCATGACGATGGCGATGCCCACCAGCACGGCCAGCTGCGTCCAGAAGCCGGCCTGCGCGACGGTGCCCAGGGTGATGGCGATGATCTCGGCCGAAAGGATGAAGTCGGTGCGCACGGCGCCCGCGATCTTGGCCTTTTCCAGCGCGGCCAGGTCGACGGCGGGGTCGGCCAGCGCGGCCTCCAGTTCGGCCGCGTGCGCCTCGTCCTCGGCCTTGGGGTGCAGCAGCTTGTGCGCCACCTTCTCGAAGCCCTCGAAGCACAGATAGGCGCCGCCCACCATCAGCAGCGGCGTCACCGCCCAGGGCGCGAAGGCGCTGATCAGCAGCGCGGCCGGCACCAGGATGGCCTTGTTGCGCAGCGAGCCCTTGGCCACCGCCCACACCACCGGGAGCTCGCGGTTGGCCGTCACGCCGGTGACCTGCTGGGCGTTCAGCGCCAGGTCGTCGCCCAGCACGCCGGCGGTCTTGTTGGCCGACAGCTTGGTCAGTGCCGCCACGTCGTCGGTCATGGCGGCGGCCTTCTTGGCCGAGATCTTGGTCATGACGGCGACGTCGTCCAGCACGGTGGCGATGTCGTCGAGCAGGGCCAGCAGGCTGCTTGCCATGGGGCGGTCCTTTCGCGGTGGGTGGCGCTTGGCGGTTTATGCGGTCGTTTCGGCCTCTGGCGCCCGTGCAGCAAGCGCGGCCAGCTCTTGATGTTGTAGCAACCAGGCCGCGATGGCCTCGGGCTCGTTGCTGGCGCGCAGGGCGTCGAAGGCCTGCTGGGCCTCGGGATAGGCGTGGCGCAAATAGTTCAGCCACTGCTTCAGGCGCCCGGCGCGGTGGCGGCGCTCGACGCGGCCGCACACGTCCTGCCAGAACTCGGCCAGCAGCGGCAGCACCTGCGGCCAGGGCAGCGCGGCGACGCACGGGTCCACAGCTGCGTCGGCCATCGGCCGGCCGGCGTCGTGCCAGCGAATGGCGCGCGCCAGCGCTGGCCGGCGCACCAGGCCGCGGCCCAGCATCAGCGCGCTGCAGCCCGTGACCGCGCGGCAGCGCAGCGCGTCATCCACCGTCCAGATGTCGCCGTTGGCGATCACCGGCAGGCGCACGCCTTCGCACACGGTGGCAATCGACTCCCAGTACGCCGGCGGCCGATAACCCTGCGCCTTGGTGCGCGCGTGCACCGCCAGCTCGCTGGCGCCGCCGGCCTCCAGCGCCTGGGCGCATTCCAGCGCGCGGCGCTCGTCGTCGATGCCCAGGCGCATCTTGGCCGACACCGCGATGTGCGCCGGCACCGCGCGGCGCACGGCGGCCACGATGGCGTGCATCAGCTCGGGCTCGTCCATCAGCACCACGCCGCCGCGGTGGCGGTTCACCGTCTTGGCCGGGCAGCCGAAGTTGAGGTCGATGCCGGCCGGCCGCAGCTCGGCCAGGCGCGCGGCGTTGTCGGCCAGGCAGGCCGGGTCGCTGCCCAGCAGCTGCGGGCGCACCGGCACCCCCGCGGGCGTGCGGCTGCCGCGCAGCAGCTCGGGCACGATGCGGGTGAAGCTGCGCAGCGGCAGCAGCTGGTCGGTGATGCGGATGAACTCCGACACGCAGCGGTCCACTCCGTCCACCCGGGTCAGCACGGTGCGCAGGCCGTGGTCGAGCAGGCCTTCCATGGGGGCGAGAATCAGCATCGGGCGTCGGGCGGCAAGGGGCGGGCGTGGGCGGGCAAGACGGGGATTGTCGCGCGCCCTCCGCAGCGCGCCGCTTTGCACGCGTCGTGTGATACAAATGGCCGCCCCACGCGCCCCACCCGGTGCGCCGTTTCTGCCGTGCTTCACGGCGTGCCGACCTGTAGCCTGTTCGTCCCGATGCGCTGTTTCATCCAAGGCCTGTGCGCCATCGTCTGCCTTTTGAGCGGGGGCCTGTTGGCCAGCGCCAGCGCGCAGACCGCGCCCCCCTTCCACGACGACATGGCCCAGCGCACCCTGGCCTGCACGGCCTGTCACGGCGACCAGGGCCGCGCCGGCCCCGACGGCTATTACCCGCGCCTGGCCGGCAAGCCCGCCGGCTACCTGTACAACCAGCTGCTCAACTTTCGCGACGGCCGGCGCCCCTACGGGCTGATGATCGACATGGTGGACGTGCTGAGCGATGCCTACCTGATGGAAATCGCCCAGCACTTCGCCGCGCTGGACGTGCCCTACCCGCCCCCCGCCGCGCCGGCCCAGGCGCCCGCGCCCGCCCTGCTGCAGCGCGGGCGCACGCTGGCCCTGCAGGGCGACGTCGCGCAGCGCCTGCCGGCCTGCGCCGCCTGCCACGGCGAGGCGCTGATGGGCGTGCAGCCGCGCTTTCCGGCCCTGCTGGGTCTGCCGGCCGACTACCTGACGGCGCAGCTGGGCGGCTGGAAGACCGGCCAGCGCCGCGCCCACGCGCCCGACTGCATGGCCGAGGTGGTGCGCCGCCTGAGCGACGCCGACGCCCACGCCGTCGTCAGCTGGCTGGCCAGCCAGCCGGTGCCGGCGCAGACCCACCCAGCGCCCGCGCCGGCGCAAGAGCGCCCGCCCGCGTCCGACCTGCGCTGCGGCAGCGCGCCCCTCGCTGCGGAGGCCGCGCGATGAGGCGCCTGTCCCGCATTCTGGCGGCCCTCGTGGCCCTGGCGCTGCTGGCGCTGGCGGCGCTGTGGCAGATCAACTTCAACGACGGCGTGGACCTGAACCAGCCGCCCGTCCCGGTAGCCGACGCGCAGGCCCAGCTGCAGCGCGGCGCCTACCTGGCGCGCATCGGCAATTGCCTGGCCTGCCACACCGCGCGCGGTGGCGCGCCCGGCGCCGGCGGGCTGGCGATCGCCACCGACTTCGGCACCGCCTACACCAGCAACCTCACGCCCGACCCCGAGCACGGCATCGGCCGCTGGTCGGCGGCGGCCTTCTGGCGCGCCCTGCACCACGGCCGCGCGGCCGACGGCCGGCTGCTGGTGCCGGTGTTTCCGTACACCCACACCACGCTGCTGACGCGCGCCGACTCCGACGCGCTGTTCGCCTGGTTTCGCCAGCTGCCCGCCAGCCCCACGCCGGTGCCGGCCAACGCGCTGCGCTGGCCCTATGGCACGCAGGCCGCGCTGGCGGTGTGGCGCGCGCTGTACTTCCGGCCCGGCAGCCTGGCGCCCGAGCCGGCGCAGGACGCGCGCTGGAACCAGGGCGCCTACCTGGTGCGCGGCGTGGCGCACTGCTCGGTCTGCCACGCCACGCGCGACGCGCTGGGCGGCGCCGACTGGCGCCAGCTGGGCGGCAACCGGCTGGGTGGGCAGGGCTGGTATGCGCCCTCGCTGCACGACGCGCGCCAGGCCAGCCTGGCCGACTGGACGACGGCCGACATCGCCCGCCTGCTGCAAACCGGCGTGACCGGGCACGGCCGCGCCAGCGGCCCCATGGCCGAGGTGGTGCTGCACGGCACCCAGTACCTGAGCGACGCCGACGCCGCCGCCATGGCGACTTATTTGAAGGCGCTGCCGCAGACCGCCGTGCCGGCGCCGGCCGCCCCATCCCAGCCGCGCGCACCCAGCCCGGTGGCGCTGGCCGGCGCCAAGGTGTATGACAAGCAATGCGCCCAGTGCCACGGCGCGCAGGGCCAGGGCGTGGGCGGCTTGGCCTATCCGCCGCTGGCCGGCAACCGGGCCGTCACCATGGCGCCGGCCGACAACCTGCTGCAGCACGTGCTGTACGGCGGCTTCAACGCGGCCACCGCGGGCTACCCACGGCCCTTCGGCATGCCGCCCTTCGTGCTCACGCTCAGCAACGCCGAGATCGCCGCCGTGTTGAGCTACGTGCGCACGGCCTGGGGCAACTCGGCCAGCGAGCTCAGCGCGCTCGAGGTGCACAGCCTGCGGCAGCGCAACGCGCCCGTCGCCAAGCGCTAGCCTTCCGTCGGCCGGCCGGATGGCGGTCTGCGCGGGCCACCTATACTTCCCGGTCATACAAGGCACGCTCGCCGCGACAACCCCGGCGAACCGACAAGGCCACACGAGGGAGTCTCCGATGGGTTTGAGTTGGTTTTCCGACGCGCAGAACCGCGCCGCCGCCCCGCCGGCGGCGGGCCGGCTCACGCCGGAAGCGCCAGCCGCCGCCCATGCGTCCGACGCCGACGCCCAGGGGCCGTCCTGGCAGGACATGGTGCGCCAGCTGGGCGAGGAAGTCGCCACCTCGCTGAACACCGCCACCGAGCAGCTCACGCGCCTGAACCGCCTGGAGCCTGGCCTGGTGCGCAGCCTGACGCCGATCCAGGACGCGGTGGAGCGCGCCCGCCAGGCCGGCATGGCCGCGCAGCACGTGCTGCGCCTGTGCGAAGACCCGCCGCCGCAGCGGCGCGAGGTGCTGAACCTGGCCGACGTCGCGCACGCCGCGCTCACCGCCCGCAGCGACTGGCTGCGCCGCCGGCGCATCACCGTGCGCAAGGGTTTTTCGGCGGCGCTGGTGTACGCCGACTCCAGCCTGCTGTACCAGCTGATCGACGAGCTGCTGCTGTGGGTGGGCCAGCTGGGCGCCGACATCGCCGTCAGCGTCGAATCCTCGCAAAGCACCGGGCGCCCGCGCCTGCAGGTGGTGTCGCAGCGCGCGCCCGCCACCGCGCCGCCGAACGTCTGGCGTGGCGTGCGCTGGGTGCTGTGGCACCAGTTGGCGCGCATGCTGGACGCGCAGACCGAGCTGGACCTGAAGGAGCAGCACGTGCGCATCAGCGTCAGCCTGCGTGCGGCCACGCCCGAGCAGATCGGCCGCGCGGCCGAGGAGCAGGTCGAGCCCTCCAGCGTGTCGGCCGGCATCGCCGGCTGCCGCGTGCTGATCGTGTCCGACAACGCGCAGCGCCGCGCCCAGTGCCTGCAGGCGCTGGCCGGCTACGGCCTGATCATGGACAGCGCCGAGGACACCCACCACGCCCGCCAGCAGGCCCTGCAGCGCCTGCCCGACGCCGTGGTGTACGACGCCAGCGTGGCGCCGCGCGACGTCGCCGTGCTGCGTGCGCAACTGCTGGAAAACTCCGGCACCCCCGCCGCCTTCATCGAGATCCAGGACCAGGCCGGCATCGCCGACTTCCAAGCCTCCACCGTCGGCGCCGAATTCACCGGTCACGTCTCGGCCGCCGCGCTCAACCAGGCCCTGGGGCCGGCGCTGGTGTTCGAGCTCTGCCGAGTCTTGTGACCACCCCCAAGCTCCACACGCTACGCGTTGTTGCGCCTCTCCCCTCGAAGGGGGCATCGCCAGTGACCGGGGAGACCCCGGCCACGGCGATCGCGGGCACGGCCTGCTCCGCGGTCATTCGACTGTTGGGGTTTCCGGCCGCACCACCGACGCGAGACACCGAACGGGTGCCCGCTCGACTGGCCTCGGGATCGATTCATTAATGATAGCTATTGGCGCTTACCCAGCAAGCGCCATCGGCCTATTCGACGATGAATGGCTGGTGCACGAAGACGCCGCCCTGCTGGTGCTGGACAAGCCCGCCGGCCTGCTGGCGGTGCCCGGCCGCGGCGCCGACAAGGCCGACTGCCTGAGCGCCCGCGCGCAACGGCGCTGGCCCGACGCGCTCGTCGTGCACCGGCTCGACCAGGCCACCAGCGGGCTGATGCTGCTGGCGCGCGGCGCGGCCATGCAGCGCGCCCTGAGCCAGGCCTTTGCCGAGCGGCGCGTGCACAAGCGCTACGAAGCCATCGTGCACGGCCAAGTGCCCGACGCCGAGGCCGCCGACGGCTGGGGCCTGATCGAGCTGCCGCTGCGGCTGGACTGGCCGCGGCGCCCGCGCAGCATCGTCGACGCCGAGCACGGCAAACCCAGTTGCACGCGCTGGCGGGTGCTGCGCCGCGACGCCGCCGGCGACACCACGCGGCTGGCGCTGGAGCCCGTCACCGGCCGCTCGCACCAGCTGCGCGTGCACCTGCAGGCCATCGGCCACCCCATCGTCGGCGACACGCTGTACGGCCCGCCCGACGGCGCCGCGCGGCTGATGCTGCACGCCGGCGCGCTGCAGTTCGCCCACCCGCTGGACGGCCACGCACTGGCGCTGCAGCGGCCGGCGCCGTTCTGACGCGCGGCCAAACCATGGCCAGCATGCGGCAGCCGAATCGCATAAAGTGGCGGTGTCGTGTTCAACAACGAGGAGTGTTTATGAGAACCAGCCTTTCCGCCCCCGCTTTCCCGCGTTCGACCGGCCTTGTGCTGGCGCTGGCCTTGGGCGCCGCCGGCCTGGCCGGCTGCACCACCACGCTCGACAACGCGCCGCCGCCGTCGTCCAACAGCAGTTTCAGCACGGCCGCCAAGCTCGACGCGGCGGTCAACACCACGCTGCAGCGCCTGTACACGGTGGCGCCGGGCTCGCGCGAGATGGTGCAGAAGGCGGCCGGTGTGCTGGTGTTTCCTGAGGTCATCGGCGGCGCCCTGATCATCGGCGCCGAGCACGGCCGCGGCGCGCTGCGCGTGGGCGGCCGTACCGCCGGCTACTACAGCACCACCGGCGCCTCGGTCGGCTGGCAGGTGGGCGGGCAGTCCAAGTCGGTGGTCTACATCTTCAGCACGCGCGACGCGCTGCACAAGTTCCAGGCCAGCAAGGGCTGGACCGCCGGCGCCGACGCCACGGTGGCCATCGGCAAGGTCGGCGCCAACGGCTCGGTCGACTCCGAAACCGCGCAGCAGCCGGTGGTCAGCTTCGTGATGAACAACGTCGGCATCGAGGTCGGCGTGTCGCTCACGGGCGCCAAGATCAGCCCGATCACGCTCTGAGCGCAGCGCCCATGCGCTAGATTGGCGGGATGAACACCACCCCCTCCCGCCTCAGCATCCTCACCGGCGCCTCGCGCGGCATGGGCTTGGCCATGGCGCAGCAACTGCTGGCCAGCGGCCACGCCCTGCTCACCTTGGCGCGCCACCCCAGCGCCGCGCTGGCGGCGCAGGCGCAGGCGGCGGGCGCCACCCTCACGCAATGGCCGGTCGATTTGGCCGACGCCGCCGCCACCAGCACGCGCCTGCGCGCCTGGCTGGCCGGGCAGGACGGCGACGCCATCGAGCAGGTCACGCTGATCAACAACGCCGGCGTCATCCCGGCCATCGTGCCGCTGCGCGACGCGCCCGACGACGGCACCGTCAGCGCCCTGCGCGTGGGGCTGGAAGCGCCCATGCTGCTCACCGCCGCCTTCTTGGACGCCACGCGCGCCTGGCGCGGCCAGCGCCGCGTGCTCAACATCTCCTCGGGCCTGGGGCGCCGCCCCATGGCCTCGCAGGCTGCCTACTGCGCCGCCAAGGCCGGCCTGGACCGGTTCACCCAGTGCATCGCGCTGGACGAGGCCGACCAGCCCAACGGCGCCCGCGTGTGCGCGCTGGCGCCGGGCGTGATCGACACCGACATGCAGGTGCAGCTGCGCGGCGCCGACGCCCAGGCCTTTCCCGACCGCACCCGTTTCGAGCAACTCAAGACCGGCGGCCAGCTGGCCTCCCCCGAAGCCGCTGCCCGGCGCGTGCTGGCCTACCTGCAGCGACCGGACTTCGGCCAAAACCCGGTGGCCGATGTGCGTGATTCGGGCTGAGCGAGATATGCCTGCTTGCCCCCTTGGGGCCGAGGCGGGTGCCCCTCGACATTTCCGTCATGGGAGACTCTTCGCTGTCATTGCGAGCGAAGCGAAGCAATCCAGCCCCGCGCTCCCAATAGGCGTCGCTGCAGGATCGCCGCATCGCTTCGCTCCTCGCGATGACGCGGGGCATTGAGTTGCGCGGGCAAGATTTCCGAGCGCAGCAATCCAACCACAAAATGCTGCACCGCAACAAGCCGCCCGGTTCGCGGCATACTGCAAGCCTTGCAACCCGGCAGTTTTCCATCACCCAACCCAGGAGCCTTGCATCATGAGTCGTGAAGTCGTCGTCACCAGCGGAGTGCGCACCGCCGTCGGAACCTTTGGCGGCAGCCTGAAGGACATCGCCACCGTCGACCTGGGCGCGGCCGTGGTCAAGGAGGTCATCGCGCGCTCGGGCATCGAGGGCAAGGACGTGGGGCACGTGGTGTTCGGCCACGTGGTCAACACCGAGCCGCGCGACATGTACCTGTCGCGCGTGGCGGCCATCAACGGCGGCTGCCCCAAGGAAACGCCGGCGATGAACGTCAACCGCCTGTGCGGCTCGGGGCTGCAGGCCATCGTCAGCGCCAGCCAGGCCATTCTGCTGGGCGACTGCGAGGTGGCCATCGGCGGCGGCGCCGAGAACATGAGCCGCGCGCCCTACGCCAGCCTGGCCACGCGCTTTGGCGCGCGCATGGGCGACACCAAGATGATCGACATGATGGTCGGCGCCCTGCACGACCCGTTCCAGACCATCCACATGGGCGTGACGGCCGAGAACGTGGCCAAGGAATTCGGCATCACGCGCGAGCAGCAGGACGCGCTGGCGCTGGAAAGCCACCACCGCGCCGAGCGTGCCTGGGCCGAGGGCCGCTTTGCCGGCCAGATCCTGCCCATCATGCTCAAGAGCCGCAAGGGCGAGGTGGCCTTCGACAAGGACGAGCACTTCCGCACCGGCGCCAAGCTGGAGGACTTCCAGAAGATGAAGCCGGTGTTCCTGAAGGAAAACGGCACCGTCACCGCCGCCAACGCCAGCGGCATCAACGACGCCGCCGCCGCCGTGGTGCTGATGGAAGCGGGCGCCGCCAAGGCGCGCGGGGCCAAGCCACTGGCGCGCCTGGTGGGCTACGCGCACGCGGGCGTGGACCCCAGGATCATGGGCATCGGCCCGATACCGGCCACCAAGGCGGTGCTGGCGCGCACCGGGCTCAAGCTCGACCAGATGGACGTGATCGAGGCCAACGAGGCTTTTGCCGCCCAGGCCTGCGCGGTGACCCAGGGCCTGGGCGCCGACCCGGCCAAGGTCAACCCCAACGGCTCGGGCATCTCGCTGGGCCACCCCATCGGCGCCACCGGCGCGCTGATCACCGTCAAGGCGCTCTATGAGTTGCAACGCATCAAAGGCAAGTACGCGCTGGTGACCATGTGCATCGGCGGCGGCCAGGGCATCGCGGCGGTGTTCGAGCGCATGTAAGAACACCTCGCGCAGCGGGGGAGCGTGGGGGACTTTTTGCGCCCGCGCGCTCACTCGCCCAGGTAGGCGGCGCGCACCTTGGGGTCGGCCAGCAGGTCCTTGCCACTGCCCTGCATCGAGATCAGGCCCGACTCCATCACGTAGCCGCGGTCGGCCAGCGCCAGCGCGCGGCTGGCGTTCTGCTCCACCAGCAGGATCGTCACGCCTTGGGCGTACACGTCGCGCACCACCTCGAACACCTTGTCGACCATGATGGGCGACAGGCCCATCGAGGGCTCGTCCAGCAGCAGCAGCTTGGGTCGGCTCATCAGCGCGCGGCCCATGGCCAGCATCTGCTGCTCGCCGCCCGACATGGTGCCGGCCAGCTGGTCCTTGCGCTCGCGCAGGCGCGGGAAGATGGTGAACACGCGCTCGACGTCCGAGGTCACGCCGGCCTTGTCGCGCCGGATGTAGGCGCCCATCAGCAGGTTCTCGGTGATGCTCATGCGCGTGAACACGCCGCGCCCCTCGGGCACCATCACCAGGCCCTGGCGCACCAGGTCCCACGGGCCCTGGCCCTTGATCGACTTGCCCAGAAACTCGATGTCGCCGCCGGCCAGCGGCAGCGATCCGGTGATGGCCTTCATGGTCGTCGTCTTGCCGGCGCCGTTGGAGCCGATCAGCGACACCAGCTCGCCCTCGCGCACCTCGAAGTCGGTGCCCTTGACGGCCTGGATGCCGCCGTAGGCCACCTTCAGGCCCGCAACCTTCAAAAGCGTCTGTGCCATCTCAGTGTCCTCCGGTACCGAGATAAGCCTCGATCACTTTTTCGTTCTTCTGCACCTCGGCGGGCGTGCCCTCGGCGATCGGGCTGCCGTAGTCCAGCACCGTGACGCGGTCGCACAGGCCCATCACCAGCTTCACGTCGTGCTCGATCAGCAGGATGGTGCGGTTGTCCTTGCGGATGCGGTCGATCAGCTCGCGCAGGTTCACTTTCTCGGTGGCGTTCATGCCGGCCGCGGGCTCGTCCAGCGCGATCAGCTGCGGGTCGGTGGCCAGCGCGCGAGCGATCTCCAGCCGGCGCTGGTCGCCGTACGACAGCGTGCGCGAGCGAAAGTGCGCGTACTTGCCGATGCCGACGTAGTCCAGCAGCTCGTGCGCGCGCTTGCGGATGGCGGCCTCCTCGGCCTTGAAGCCGGCGGTGCGAAACACCGCGCCCATCAGGCCCGAGTGCGTGCGCACGTGGCGCCCGACCATCACGTTCTCCAGCGCGGTCATCTCGGCGAACAGCCGGATGTTCTGGAAGGTGCGCGCGATGCCGGCCTTGGCCACCAGGTGCACCGCGGTCGGCTTGTAGGGCTGGCCGGCCAGCTCGAAGCTGCCGGTGTCGGGCGCGTACAGGCCCGTCAGCACGTTGAAGAAGGTGGTCTTGCCGGCGCCGTTGGGGCCGATCAGGCCATACACCTGGCCGCGGCGGATGGTGATGCCCACGTCCGACAGGGCCTTCAGGCCGCCGAAGCGCTTGGACACGCCCTGCACGTTCAAAACGATGTCGCTGTTGCTCATGGCTGCGTCCTTCGTTCAGGGGTTGACCGCGTCCTGGCGCAGCTTGGTGTTGCCGGGCACGGCGTCGGCCGGAAAGTCGATGCCGGGCGGGTTCTCCTGCGCGCTCAGGGGCGTGATCTTGTCGGCCGGCTCCGGGTCGGCCTTGCCGTGCTCGGGCGAGGGCCACAGGCCGCGCGGGCGCAGCAGCATGATGATGATCATGGCCAGCGCGATGAACAGCTGGCGCAGGATGGCCGCGTCCAGCCGGCCGTCGGTCATCTGCTGCAGCGGCCCCGCCACGTAGCGCAGCACCTCGGGCAGCGACGCCAGCAGCATGGCGCCCAGCACCACGCCCGGCAGGTGGCCCAGGCCGCCCAGCACCACCATGGCGACGATCATCACCGACTCCATCAGGCTGTAGGACTCGGGCGAGACAAAACCCTGGAAGGCCGCGAACAGCGAGCCCGACACGCCGCCGAACGAGGCCCCCATGCCGAAGGCCAGCAGCTTGAGGTTGCGCACGTTCAGGCCCATCGCCTTGGCGGCGGTCTCGTCCTCGCGGATGGCCATCCAGGCGCGGCCGATGCGCGAGTCTTCCAGCCGCTGGCAGATGATGACGGTGACGATGACCGCGGCCAGGAACACGTAGTAGTACAGCGAGACCGAGGCCACCTCGAAGCCGAACCAGTGCACCGGCTCGCTCAGGTCGACCCCGAAGAAGTGGATCGGGTCGATCTGGTTGACACCCTTGGGCCCGTTGGTGATGTTGTAGGGGTAGTCCAGGTTGTTCAGGAAGATGCGGATGATCTCGCCGAAGCCCAGCGTGACGATGGCCAGGTAGTCGCCGCGCAGCTTGAGCACCGGAATCCCCAGCAGCACCCCGAAGCCGGCCGCCACCACCAGGGCCAGCGGCAGCACCAGCCAGATCGAGGTGTGCATGCCGTGCGGCAGCATGGCGGCGATGGCCGGAAACTCCTCCACCAGGTGCGGCGAGGCCAGCAGCGCGTACAGGTACGAGCCGACGGCAAAGAAGGCCACGTAGCCCAGATCGAGCAGGCCGGCGTAGCCCACCACGATGTTCAGCCCCAGCGACAGCATGGTGTAGAGCAGCGCGATGTTGACGATGCGCACCCACGCGTTGCCCAGCCCCTGCAGCAGCAGCGGCACCAGCAGCAGCGCGATGCCGCACAGCAGAAAGACGATGAACTTGTTTTGTTTCGTCATGTCGTCTCTCCCCGTCCTCAGGCGCGATCGGCCACGCGCTCGCCCAGCAGGCCGGAGGGCCGCAGCGTCAGCACGATGATCAGCACGATGAAGGCAAAGATGTCGGCGTAGTTGCTGCCCAGCAGCCCGCCGGTGAGCGTGCCCAGGTAGCCCGAGCCGATGGACTCGATCAGGCCCAGCAGCACGCCGCCCACCACCGCGCCGGCCAGGTTGCCGATGCCGCCGAACACCGCGGCGGTGAAGGCCTTGAGGCCGGGCAGAAAGCCCATGTAGTGCTGCGCCGTGCCGTAGTTGGAGGCGTACATCACGCCGGCGATGGCGGCCAGGATGGCGCCGATGGCGAAGGTGGCCGAGATGATGAAGTCGGGCTTGACGCCCATCAGCGCCGCCACGCGCGGGTTCTCGGCCGTGGCGCGCATCGCCCGGCCGAGGCTGGTGTAGTTGACGACCCAGGTCAGCACCGCCAGCGACAGCACGGTGACCACCAAAATCATGATCTGCGTGGGCGTGATGACCGCGTCGCCGATGAGGTAGGGGTCGGTCGGCAGCATGGAGGGGAAGGACTTGACGTTGGGCTTCCAGATCATCATGGCCAGCGCCTGCAGCAGGATGGACATGCCCAGCGCGGTGATCAGCGGCGCCAGGCGCGGCGCGTTGCGCAGCGGCCGGTAGGCCAGCTTCTCGACCAGCACGTTCACGACGGTGGAAGCCAGGCAGCCGGCCAGCGTGGCCAGCAGCAGCATGACCCAGGTGGGCATGCCGGGCACCACGGCCTGCAGGCCGCCGATGGAGCTCCAGGCCGTGAGCGCCCCCACCATCAGGATTTCGCCGTGGGCGAAGTTGATGAGCTGGATGATGCCGTACACCATCGTGTAGCCCAGCGCGATCAGGGCGTACATGCTTCCCAGCACGAGGCCGTTGATGATCTGCTGAAACAGAATGTCCATAACGCTTGTCTCCTGTCGAACAGCCCGTTGTCGCCAGGCCGCCGTGGTTCATTCAATGGCCCTCGGCTGCCTTGTGGGCGCCTCGGGCAATCGGACATGAATCCCGTTCAAACCGCTGCACGGGTCAAAAAAAGTGGCGCGATTTTATCGGCGCCATGCCGCCCGTCCGGCCAATTCAGGGCGGGGTTTTCCCTCTACTAAAACAAGTTTTTTGCGCGGCGTGTGGCGCGTCAGGACTTGCCGGCATCGCGGTTGCGGCGGCGCAGCTCGGCCATTTTTTCGCCGATCCTGATCTCCAGCCCGCGCGGCACGGGCTGATAAAAACCGGGCTCGGCCATGCCCTCGGGCAGGTAGCGCTCGCCGGCGGCAAAGCCGCCCTCCTCGTCGTGCGCATAGCGGTAGCCCTTGCCGTAGTCCAGCTCTTTCATCAGCCGGGTCGGCGCGTTGCGCAGGTGCAGCGGCACGGGGCGCGTCACGTCCTGCCTGACGAAGGCGCGGGCGGCGTTGAAGGCCTTGTAGACCGCGTTGCTCTTGGGCGCCACGGCCAAATACACCACGCACTCGGCCAGCGCCAGCTCGCCCTCGGGGCTGCCCAGGCGCTCGTAGACCTCGGCCGCATCCAGCGCCAGGCGCAGCGCGCGCGGGTCGGCCAGGCCGATGTCCTCGCTGGCCATGCGCACCAGGCGCCGCGCCAGATAGCGCGGCTCGGCGCCGCCGTCGAGCATGCGCACCAGCCAGTACAGCGCGGCGTCGGGGTCGCTGCCGCGCACCGACTTGTGCAGCGCGCTGATGGTGTCGTAGAACTGCTCGCCGCCCTTGTCGTAGCGGCGCAGCTGCTGGCCCAGCACCTTCAGCAGCCAGGCCTCGTCCACCGTGCCGCGCTGCTCGGCGGCAGCGGTGACGGCCACCGTCTCCAGCGTGTTCAGCAGGCGCCGCGCGTCGCCGTCGGCGTAGGCGATCAGGCGCTCCAGCGCTTCTGATTCGATAGCCGGCAGCGCTTGCTCGGCCTGCGCCTTGGCCACGATTTGCTTCAAATCGCCTTCGGTGAGCGACTGCAGCACGTACACCGTGGCGCGCGACAGCAGGGCCGAGTTGACCTCGAACGAGGGGTTCTCGGTGGTCGCGCCGATGAAGGTGAACAGGCCCGATTCGACGTGCGGCAAGAAGGCGTCCTGCTGCGCCTTGTTGAAGCGATGCACCTCGTCGACGAAGACGATGGTGGCCTGGCGCTGCAGGCCGCCCTGCGCGCTTTCGGCCAGCGCCACCGCGTCGCGGATGTCCTTGACCCCGCCCAGCACCGCGCTGATGGCGATGAACTGCGCATCGAAGGCATCGGCCATCAGCCGCGCGATGGTCGTCTTGCCCGTGCCCGGCGGCCCCCACAGGATGCAGCTGTGCGGCCGCCCCGACTCGAACGCGATGCGCAGCGGCATGCCCGGCCCCAGCAGGTGCTGCTGGCCCACCACCTCGGCCAGCGTGCGCGGGCGCAGGCGCTCGGCCAGGGGGGTGTGGGTGGGGGATCGGGTGTCGGGGGTCATGACAAGTCCTTGCAACTCGGTGTACCGTCAAGTAGAAGAACCACACGAATGCTGCAACGTCTGACGATATTGCCATGAACACCATGAGCTACAAGGGCTACACCGCTCGCGTCGAATACGATGAGCGCGACGACATCTTTGTCGGTCGCATTCTGGGCGTGCGCAGCATCATCAGCTTTCACGGGCAAACCGTGGCCGATCTGCGTGCCGAGTTCGAGCACGCCGTCAAGGACTATCTGGCCGACTGCAAGCAGCACGGCGTGCCGCCCGAGAAACCCGCGTCGGGCAAGCTGCTGCTGCGCGTGCCGCCCGAAGTGCATGGCCGCGCGCTGGTGGCCGCGCAAGCCGCCGGCAAAAGCCTGAACCAGTGGGCCACCGAGGTGTTGCAGCACGCCGTGGAGCCTGCGGGATGAACGCTTCGAATGACCCGTCGATCAGGCTTGGCACGATGCCATCGGCCGACGGTGCCCACAAACCCACCAGCGGAATCACGGCAGGCTCACCGGTGAACGTCGTTCGGGACGCCGCTACTCGTTGTGCGTCCACATCCGAAGCACCTTGACGGTGCGCTCCGCCTCCAGTACCTGGTACACCAGCCGACGCTGGATGTTGATGCGTCGAGAGTAGGCGCCGGCAAGGTCGCCGACCAGCTTTTCAAACGGTGGAGGTGTTTGAAACGGGTTCTCGGCGAGCAGGTTGAGCAATTCTTGCGCCTTGGCCTTCAACCCGGCCGAGCTCAGATGCCGCGCATCTTTTTGAGCCTGTTTGGCAAACACCACTTGCCATGTCACCAGTCAAGCTCCGTCTTGCAGGCATCGATGGGCTCGGCCATGCCCGACTTGATCGATTCGCGCATGCCCGGAACCGCCAGCAGGTACAAGGTCTCCTGAATCGCGGCCCAGTCCTCTTGTGACACCAGCACCGCGTTGTTGCGCTTGCCCGAGATGAAGATGGGCTGGTGCGACTGCGCCGCCTGGTCCATCAGGCGATAGAAGTTGGCGCGCGCTTCGCTGGCAGACAAGGTGGACACGGTGATCTCCAAAGACTTCAAAATCGTACGACTCTGGTACGCAAGATCAAGGGGCAGGCCCCCCATCACAACGCATCCAGCGGGCTCAAAATGCCGCGCCCGCCCTTGTTCAGCACGTGCGTGTAGATCATCGTCGTGCTCACGTCCGCGTGGCCCAGCAGCTCTTGCACCGTGCGGATGTCGTAGCCGGCCTGCAGCAGGTGGGTGGCAAACGAATGGCGCAGCACGTGCGGCGTGACCGGCTTGTCGATGCCGGCCACCCGCGCCGCCTCGCGCACCGCGCGCTGCACCGATTCGGGAAACACGTGGTGGCGCCGCTCCAGCGCCTGGCCCGTACGCGCGTCCGGGCGCGGGTCGACCGAGCGCACGGGTGACGGAAACACCCACTGCCACGCCCATCTCCTGTCCGCGTCGGGGTACTTCACGGCCAGCGCGTGCGGCAGGTGCACGCGACCCAGGCCGGCCGCCAGGTCCTTCTCGTGCAGCGCCCGCGCCCGGTGCAGCTGCGCCTGCAGCGGCGCGATCAGGTTCTCGGGCAGCACCGTCACGCGGTCCTTGTTGCCCTTGCCCTCGCGCACCACGATTTCGCGCCGGCTGAATTCCACGTCCTTCACCCGCAGCCGCACGCCCTCCATCAGCCGCATGCCCGTGCCATAAAGCAGCTGCGCGATCAGCCCCGCCACGCCCTCCACGTGCAGCATCAACTCGCGCACCTCGCCCGGCGTCAGCACCACCGGCAGGCGGCGCGGGCGTTTGGCCTGCACCACCTCGTCCAGCCAGGGCAGGTCGCCCCCCAGCACCTGCTTGTACAAATACAGCAGCGCCGCCTTGGCCTGGTTCTGCGTCGACGCCGACACCTGCCGGTCGACCGCCAGATGGCTCAGGAAAGCCCCCACTTCGTCGGCCCCCATCTCCCTCGGGTGCCGCTTGTTGTGATACAAAATGAAACGTCGCGCCCAGTCGATGTAGGCCTGCTCGGTGCGGATGCTGTAGTGGCGCGTGCGCAGGTGCGTGCGCAACTGCTCCAGCAGTTTGGGCGGGCGCGGCGCCACGGCCGGGTCGAGCGGGTCGGTGTCGGCGAGATCCATCCGCCGGATTTTAGGTGTCGCATCCCGGACGATCATAAGGTCGCTTGTGAAACAGATGCGGGCTCTCCTGATACCACTGCTTCATGGCCTGCATAGGCGTCTTGCTGCCCAGCGCTGACTGCGGCAGTTGGTGGTTGTACAGGGCCACATAACGCAGCAAGGT
>JAFKGE010000036.1 GCA_017307865.1 Burkholderiales bacterium
CTCGTTTGGGTCACTCAGAACACCCTCAGGTGTCCGCCATCAAAATGGAATGCTGTCCGCCATCACCGTGGAACGGTGTCCGCCATGACGGTGGAACTCTGTCCGCCATCAGCGTGGAATCGTGTCCGCCATCGCGTGGAATACGCAATAGTTATCGAGACACGCGCCGTTCGTCATCCCAGGCCCGATGCCGCAGTCGCCAGATGATCGCGGTGCGCCAGCGGTGCATCCAGCGGGCCGGTGTGATCGAGGCCGCCGGCATTCAGCCAGTCGGTGCACTGGCGGCTGGCCTGCTCGATCAGCCACGCCGTGCGTGAAAAGTCGAACGCGGAGACGGCCAGCGGACACAGGGGCGGCACGACCGTGATGCGCGCCTGCGACGCGTAGTGCAGGATGTCGCGGTCCAGCTGGCGCATGCTCAGCAGGCTGAGCACGTGCAGCGCCAGCGCCGCCATGTTGCGGGGCGGCTCGCGCAGGGCGCAACTCATGCCCGTGGGCAGCACGACGATGCGCGTGGCACCCAGTCGAACCGCGGTGGCGATCGGCGTGTTGCTGCAGACGCTGCCGTCGATCAGTCGGCGCTCGCCCAACGCAACCGCTGGAAACACCACCGGGATCGCCGTGCTGGCGCGCAGCGCCTGGCCCAGGTCGCCGGACGACAGCACCACCTCCTCGCCGCTCAGCACGTCGGCGGCAACGATGTGCAGCGCGATCACGGCATCCTCGATGCGCCGCGCGCCCAGCGTGCGGCCGATGATGGCTTGCAGCGCGCGGGCCTCGACCAGATGATCGCGGCCCAGCAGCAAGGCTCGCAGGCCGGCCAACACGGTCAGCGGGAACACGTCGCGCCGCTGCAGGCTGCGCCACACGTCGGCCAGGCGCCTCACGCCAGCGACGCTCGGATCGGCGGCGAAGAAGGCGCCATTGAGCGCCCCCACCGACGCGCCCACCACCATGTCCACCGGCAGGCCGACCTGGCTGAGCGCCTGCAGCATGCCCACCTGGATCGCGCCCAGGCTGCCGCCGCCGCTGAAAACCAGGGCGGTCCCGGGCGGGCGACTCGAAGTGCTCATGTGGGCCTCGGCTCGGCGCGGTGGGCGCGTTGCCCGGCGTCAGGAGCGGTTTCCGACCGCGATCCGAAAACCGTGCTCGAGCGCCTGGCGCGTGGCGGCGCGAACGTCGGCGCGCAAGAGTCCGTCGCTCATGACGGGTTGCGCGTGGGCGCTCATCTCGCCCGCCGCTGGCGGCTGCCGCACGGCCTCGGCCTGGACGCTGGCGCGCTGCAGCGCGTGCGTGGCGGTGGGCGCGCCGTTGAACAGCGGCGCCTGGCCGGCGGCCGGATGCATCGGATGCGCCCAGGCGGAACCCGCGAACAACGCGACAGCAGCAACGGCGGCAACGGCGGCAACGGAATGGAACTTGGTCATGATGAATCTCCTTGACAGAACAGCCGCAAGTCGGTGGTGCCATGCCCCGGTTCGACGTCGAAGGGTTCGGCTGGGCGCCTCCGACACCCATTGGATGCATGCCCGAGGCAGTTCGTGACACCGACTTGCGCCAAGGATCAAAGCGACTGCAGGTACGCCACCAGGTCCGCGCGTTGCGCATCGGTCAGGCGCAGGTTGCGCTCGGCCGGATCGTTGTAGCGGTTGACGACGCAAGCCAGATCGCGCTGGGCGCGGTCGTGCGATGCGGCCAGGCTGCCGATGTCCGAGCCGTCCCGGCACTTGCCGGACTGGGTGTCGAACGCCCCCGAGCCGTCATGAAAATACGGCGGGTGCTGCCAGATGCCCCGCAGGGGCGAGGTGCGCCAGCGCTGGGTCGCCGAGAACTTGATGTAGTTCTTGTCGAGCGCCACGCTGGCGCTGGCCAGGTGCAGGCCGAAGGTGTTGACGTCCGTGAAGGCCGGCCCGCTGTGGCACGCCACGCACTGCGCCTGGCCTTGAAAGAGCAGCTGTCCGCGCGCGACCGCCGCCGTATCGAGTTGGGGCGCCACGCCCCACTGCGCGCCGTCCCTGGCCCGCGTGGGCGCCGCGATCGACCATTGGTAGGCCTCCAGCCCGGGCAGGACGGCGGTGACGCGATCCTCGCCGCCGCGGTGATCCACGCGGAGCGGCTGGCCGCTGATGATGAGCCGCTCGTCGAAGAAGCTGCCCTGGCCATGCATTTGCGCCACGCCGACGTAGCGGTTCCAGTACGCCACCGGCCCCGCCGGTTCGTGCGCCGTGTCGCCATCGCCCGTGAAAGTCGATTTGTCCAGGCCCGCCAGGCCGAAGGCCGGCGGGATGAGCACCGGGATGCCTCCGGCGGCCTTGTAGGCCGCCAGATTGGCATCCACGTCGGGCCCCACCGCCGGGTTGCTGCCCGGGTCGGTGTTGACGTTGATGCGCGGGTCGTAGAAGCCCGGCCCGTACAGCGTGGCCCAGGAGGCGTATTCGGCCGCCTGCTTTTCGGTCAGCGCCGGTGACAGCGACAAAATCGTGCCGGGCTGCAAGTCGCGGTTGGGCCAGCCGTCCAGACGATGCCCGACGATGCCGACGAGATCGGTCTTGCCGCCGGCCAGCACGTGCAGATCCCTGGACACCGTGGAATGGCACAGCGCGCAGGTCACGCCGAAGCGCTTCAAGGCCAGCCGGCCATCGGGCCCTTGGCTCACTTCGCCCTTGGCGCCCAGCACGGCATCCAGCTTCAGCAGCGCCAGCGTCGTCTGCGGATCGTCCAGGGGAATGGCGCCGCTCTGGATGCCTTCCACCACCTCGGCAGGCAGGGCGTCGGCATCGATCTTCAAGCCCACCGATGCGGCGGTCAACGGGTCCACCGCCGACTCGATCACCTTGTTCATCATCAGCACGTCGGTCCAGAAGCGCTCGTCGCCGAAGCTGTCGTGGCGAAAGGTCTGCTGGCCCGCCGCCACCAGCGTCGGGTCGAGCGGCAGGGACGGCACCTGGCTGACTTCATCGCCCCCACCACCGCCACCGCAGGCGGTCAACGCGAGCGTGGCCGCGGCCAACACGCTCAGAACGCCGCGCGGATGGCGGCAATGGACGTCCCCCGATCGGGACTTGTCGGTGTCATATGTCTGCATGGATCGCTACCCTCATGGTCGAATGAAGACGGACGAGTTCTTGCGGACTCGACCGGGCAGCGGCATGCACGGACGCGAACACCCCGCAGGCCGCTCCTGCATTGGATGCAGCGACGTGGCGTGGCGTGACAGCAAGAAGGCGCACCGCCCGCTCGGGCTTGCAAGCGGCATCAAGTCGGCAGCTGGCGATGGCGCGGGATCAGGCCGTCGGGGCGCCCGGCTCCGTTCATGTCCCCCACCGGCCTGCGGCCGGCTCCGCCTTCACTTCACTGCGCCGGGCACCCCGACGACCTGATCCGAGGCGTTGCGAGCCGAACGGGCCGCCTTGTGCGTGACCGCTGCCTCCCGCCAAGGGGCTTGGGTGGGCAGCGCAGCGAGGTCAAGGAGGAGATGGCCGTCGCAGACGGACAGCGGGAGACACGAGCGCAGCTGCCCACCCATGCCCCTTGGCGCGCACCGCCCGTCTGGCGTTCTCAACGTGTGGATGGCAACTTGATGTCAGCCGGCGCGCGGCCTCAACCCGTCAGCCGCGCCATCGCCTCGCGATACTTCGCCGCGGTCTGCTCGATCACCTCGGCCGGCAGCTCGGGCGCGGGCGCCTTTTTGCCCCAGGGCTTGCCATCGACCTGCGCGGTCTCCAGCCAGTCGCGCAGGTATTGCTTGTCGAAGCTGGGCGGGTTGGCGCCTTCTTGCCAGCCATCCAGCGGCCAGTAGCGCGACGAGTCAGGCGTGAGCACCTCGTCCATCAGCACCAGCGTGCCGTCGGGGCTCAGGCCGAACTCGAACTTGGTGTCGGCGATGATCAAGCCCTTTTGCAGCGCGATGGCGGCGGCGCGCTGGTACAGGGCGATGCTGATGTCGCGGATGCGCGCGGCCAGCTCGGGGCCGATCATCTCGACGGTGCGCTCGAACGTGATGTTCTCGTCGTGCTCGCCGGCCTCGGCCTTGGCGGCGGGGGTGTAGATGGGCTGGGGCAGCTTGCCGGCGTTCTTCAGGCCGGCGGGCAGGGGCACGCCGCAGACGGCCTGGCTTTGCTGGTATTCCTTCCAGCCGCTGCCGGCGAGATAGCCGCGCACCACGGCCTCGACCGGGATGGGTTTGAGGCGCTGCACCAGCATGCTGCGGCCCTGCACCTGCGCGACTTCATCGGGCGTGACCACGCTTTCGGGCGCCTCGCCGGTCAGGTGGTTGGGCACGATGTCCTTGAGTTGCTCGAACCACCACAGCGCCATTTGCGTCAGCAGCGCGCCCTTGCCAGGGATGGGCTGGCCCATGATGACGTCGAAGGCGCTGATGCGGTCGCTGGCGACCATGAGGATGCGGTCGCTGCCGACGGCGTAGTTGTCGCGCACCTTGCCGCGCGCGAGCAGGGGCAGGCTGTGCAGTTGGCTGGTGTGCAGGGCGGCGCTCATGTCGGGTTCTCGAAAATCTGAATAAAAAAGCTGCCGGCGCCTGCCAATCAAGCGCGAGCAGCTTCTGATTTGATAGCGTCTTGCGTACTTAGACGACGCGCTGCGCCAGTTCGCCCTTGGCGTATTTCTGGGCCATGGCGGACAGCGGCAAGCCCATGACCTTGGCGCCCTGGCCTTCGCAGCCGAACTCCAGGTAACGCTGCTTGCACACGGCCTTGGCGGCCTCGCGCGCGGGCTTCATCCACTCGCGCATGTCGAACTTGTCGGGGCTCTGGGCCTGGAACTGGCGCACCGCGCCGGTCATGGCCATGCGGATGTCGGTGTCGATGTTGATCTTGCGCACGCCGTGCTTGATGGCTTCCTGGATCTCCTTGACCGGCACGCCGTAGGTCTGCTTCATCTGGCCGCCATACTGGTTGATGATGGCCAGCAGCTCCTGCGGCACGCTGCTGGAGCCGTGCATCACCAGATGGGTGTTGGGGATGCGGGCGTGGATTTCCTTCACGCGCGAGATGGCCAGCACGTCGCCCGTGGGCGGACGGGTGAACTTGTAGGCGCCGTGGCTGGTGCCGATGGCGATCGCCAGCGCGTCCAGCTGCGTGGCCTTGACGAACTGCGCCGCTTCCTCGGGGTCGGTCAGCAGCTGGCTGTGGCTGAGCTTGCCGACCGCGCCGATGCCGTCTTCCTCGCCGGCCTCGCCGGTTTCCAGGCTGCCCAGGCAGCCCAGCTCGCCCTCCACCGTGGCGCCGACCTTGTGCGCCATGGCCACCACTTCCTGCGTCACGCGCACGTTGTAGTCGAAGTCGGCCGGGGTCTTGCCGTCTTCCTTGAGGCTGCCGTCCATCATGACCGAGCCGAAGCCCAGCTTGAGCGCGCCGGCGCACACCGCCGGGCTGGTGCCGTGGTCCTGGTGCATCACCATCGGGATGTGCGGATAGGCCTCGGCCGCGGCCTGGATCAGGTACTTGATGAAGTGCTCGCCGGCGTACTTGCGCGCGCCGGCGCTGGCCTGCAGGATGACGGGCGCGCCGACCTCGTCGGCGGCCGACATGACGGCCTGCACCTGCTCCAGGTTGTTGACGTTGAAGGCGGGAATGCCGTAGTTGTGCTCGGCCGCGTGGTCGAGCAGCTCGCGCATGGAAACGAGTGGCATGAGGCAGTCCTCCGAGAGTTCAAAAGCCGGTGGGCGCGCGCGCCCGCGAATCCGCCCGATTTTACCGGCCGGCGCCCGGCTGCATGGCCGGCGCCGCCGGGCCCGCCTGCACCCGCTGCACGGCGGCGCGCAGCGGCGCGTCGCTGATGGCGATGGCGCCCTCGAAGGGCCGGTCGATGACGTACACCGCGTGCACCTGCACGCCGATGAACAGGCCCAGCAGCAGCGTCATCCAGCGGCTGGCGCGCGCCTGGTTGGCGTGTGCCAGCGCGGCAAACGCCAGCACGATGAGGGCGCAGATCAGCATGGCGCGCCACAGCAGCACGGGGATGTGGCCGCTGGCCACGATCAGGCGCGTGTCGCGCGCGGCGGACAGCGCCTGCACGCCGCGGTCGAGCGCGCCGCGCAGCTCGGGCGACTCGGCGCCAAAGCGCTGCAGCGCGTCGATGCGCAGGCGCGCCAGCTGCTGGCCGGTGGCGGCGTCGGCGCCGTCCCAGCTCATGGTCGGCCATTCGCGCGTCAGCATCTGCTGGCCGTAGGCGGCCAGCTGCGCCGACCAGGCCGCGGCCGTGGCCGGCGCGGCGCTGGCGCCCAGGGTGTGCAGCGCGTGGATGGCCGACACCTCGGCGCGCACGGCGCGCTCGGCGTCGTCGACGTCGCGCAGCTCGATGGCGGCCATCAGACCCATCCAGAACAGAAAGCCGGCCATCATGGGCGAGCCGATGGTGCCCACCAGGCCGCCCACGGCGGACTGGCGCCCGGGGCTGCGCCGCACCCAGGCGCTGGCGGCCAGCGACAGCGCCAGCGCGACGCCGGCGAACACCGCGTAGAAGGTCAGCGAGGACAGCCACAGGGGCCAGTACAGGATGGAGGACATGGGATCGGTCAAGTGACGCGGCAGATCTTGAGCATGTTGGTGCCGCCGGGCGCGCCCATGGGCTCGCCGCAGGTGATGGCGTAGATGTCGCCGGTGCCGACGATGCCCTGCGCCTTCAGGTGGCGCTCGGCCTGCGTCAGCGCCTCGTCGCGGTTGGCGCTGGTGTCCATCAGCAGCGGGCGCACGTTGCGGTACAGCGTCATCTTGCGCTGGGTGGCCACCTTGGGCGTGAGCGCGTAGATGGGGATGCGCACGCGGTGGCGGCTCATCCACAGCGCGGTCGAGCCCGAGTCGGTCAGCGCCACGATGGCCTTGGCGCCCAGGTGGTAGGCGGTGAACAGCGTGCCCATGGCGATCGACTGGTCGATGCGCTGAAAGGCCGCGCCGCTGAAGTCGGCGTCCAGCTCGGCGGCGTCGTTCTGCTCGGCGGCCATGCAGATGGCGGCCATCTGCTGCACCGTCTCCAGCGGGTATTTGCCGGCCGCCGTCTCGGCGCTCAGCATCACGGCGTCGGTGCCGTCCAGCACGGCGTTGGCGACGTCGCTCACCTCGGCGCGCGTGGGCACCGGGTTGGCGATCATGCTTTCCATCATCTGCGTGGCGGTGATGACCAGCTTGTCGGCCGTGCGCGCCATGCGGATCATCTTTTTCTGCAGCGCCGGCACCGCCGCGTTGCCCACCTCCACCGCCAGGTCGCCGCGCGCCACCATGATGCCGTCGCTGGCGGCCAGGATTTCGTCCAGCTTGGGGATCGCCTCGGCGCGCTCGATCTTGGCGATCAGCCCCGGCTTGTGGCCCCATTCGGCGCCGGCCACGTGGCACAGCTGGCGCGCCATTTCCATGTCGGTGGCGTTCTTGGGAAAGCTGACGGCCACGTAGTCGGCGCGCAGCGCCATGGCGGTCTTGATGTCCTCCATGTCCTTGGCCGTCAGCGCCGGCGCCGTCAGGCCGCCGCCCTGCTTGTTGATGCCCTTGTTGTTGGACAGCTCGCCCCCCAGCTTGACGGTGGTGTGCACCGCCTCGCCCTTCACCGCGTCCACCGTCAGCACGATCAGGCCGTCGTTCAGCAGCAGGGTGTCACCGGGCTTGACGTCGCGCGGCAGCTCCTTGTAGTCCAGGCCCACGCCGCCCACGTCGCCCGGCTCCTTGCGCGCCGCGTCCAGCACGAAGGCCGCGCCGGGCTGCAGCATGACCTTGCCGTCGGCAAACTTGCCGACGCGAATCTTGGGCCCCTGCAGGTCGGCCATGATGGCCACCTGGCGGCCGGCGCGCTCGGCGGCCTCGCGCACCGCGCGTGCGCGCTCGGTGTGGTCGGCGGCCACACCGTGGCTGAAGTTGAGCCGCACCACGTTGACGCCGGCGCGCACCATGGCTTCGAGCAGGGCCGGGTCGCTGGAGGCGGGGCCGAGGGTGGCGACGATCTTGGTGGCGCTGTGGGACATGGCGTGGGCGGCAAAGGCGTTGCGAGCGGACATTCTGGCATGCCGCCGTGACCGGTCGTCGATTTCATGCCGAATCGACCGCCAGCGCCCGCACAGCAAGCACAAGCAGCTATCGATAACAAAGCATATCAGTCACCCATGACGCGGTACATCACCCGCAGGGCATAAAACCCAAAGAGCCCAATGGCCGCGGAGCAGGCCACGCGGGAACGCCGTGGAGCGGGCTTGGCCCGGCCACTGGCGTTGTCCCCCTTGGGGGAAGGCGCCGAAGGCGACACAGGGGGTGTTTTATAACTGCGATTCGATCGGCAGCCAGCTCAGCAACCACACCAGCGCGCGCAGGCCGGCGCCGGTTTCGGGCTCGTGCGTCCACACGCGCTCGCCCGCGGCGCCCTGCCAGCGCAGGCTGCCGTCCTCGGCCAGGGTGACGCGCCAGGCGCTGTCGGGGCGGGTGCCGACGTCGAACAAGTGCCGCACCTCGGCCGCCAGCCCGGCGTGGTCGAACACCACGCCCATCTCGGTGTTGAGCTGGGCCGAGCGCGGGTCGAAGTTGAACGAGCCGACGAAGCCGCGCTGGCCGTCGACCACGAAGGACTTGGTGTGCAGGCTGGCGCCGCTGGAGCCCAGCAGCTCGCGCTCGGTCCTGGCCTGGCCCGGGCGCAGCTCGTACAGCGTCACGCCCTGGCGCAGCAGCGGCGCGCGCCAGTCCATGTAGCCGGCATGCACCATGGGCACGTCGTTGGCGGCCAGCGAATTGGTCAGCACGCGCACCTGCACGCCGCGCCGCGCCTGGCCAGCCAGCAGCAGGGTGCCGGTCTCGCCGGGCACGAAGTAGGGCGAGATCATCCAGCTGTCGCGCTCGGCCGAGTACAGCAGCTTCATGACGTCGAACAGCAACCAGCCGGCGCGCTCCTGCTGGCTGGCCACGGGAGAGGCCTTCTCGGGCGGATCGGACAGCACGCGGATGCTGGGCGACCAGTGCATCGTCAGCGCGCCGCCGGGCTGCAGCTGCCGGGCCAGGTCGTCGCGCTCGGCCAGCGCCTTCACCCAGGGCGAGGCGCGGGCCTCGTCCTGCCATTGCTGGCGGTGGGCGCTGAATTCCTCGGCCGTCCAGCGCGAGCCCTGGTCGTGCAGCGCGCGCAGCGGCACCACGGCGGCGGAGTTCCAGAAGGCGTCGAACACGGCGCTGGCCTGCGTCACGGCGGGGCCGGTGAGCAGCAGGTCGGCGTCGTGGAAGTTGGTGTCGGCGGCGGCGTCGAAATACTCGTCGCCCACGTTGCGCCCGCCGACGACGGCCAGCCGGTTGTCGGCGATCCAGGCCTTGTTGTGCATGCGACGGGTGAAGCCGACGAAGCGCAGGCCCATCTCCAGCGCGCGCCGCAGGCCGCTGGCGCGGTTGCGCCCGGGGTTGAACAGGCGCACCTCCAGGTTGGGGTGCGCGTCCATGGCCAGCAGGGCGTCGTCGCGGCCGGCCACGTTCATGTCGTCGAGCAGCAGGCGCACGCGCACGCCGCGCTCGGCGGCGGCCATCAGCTCGTGCTGCAGCAGGTGGCCGGTCAGGTCGCCATGCCAGATGTAGTACATCGCGTCCAGGCTGCGCTCGGCGGCGCGGCCGGTGCGCGCGCGCGCCACGAAGGCCGACACCCCGTCGCCCAGCATGGCGGCGCCGCTGGACTGCGCCGGCTGCGCGGCCAGCAGCGGCTGCACCAGGCGGTCCAGCGTTGTGGCGGCCTCGGCCACCACCAGTGCCGACGCCGGCTCGCCCTGGGCGCGGGCGGCAAAACGGCCCCACGACCACAGCGCCAGCACCGACAGCACGACCAGCACGGCCAGCGCGATCAGGGTCCAGCGAAGGGCGGGATTCAGCACAAAAATCCTCCTGACGCCCGCCCAATCTGCGCGAGCAGCTATTGAAATGAAAGCGATCAGCCGGCCGCGCGCCGCTCCAGAATCGCCAGCGCCGGCAATGTCTTGCCTTCCAGCACCTCCAGGAAGGCGCCGCCGCCGGTGGAGATGTAGCCCACCTTGTCTTCGATGCCGTACTTGGCAATGGCCGCCAGCGTGTCGCCGCCGCCGGCGATGCTGAAGGCGGGCGAGGCGGCAATGGCCTGCGCGATGACCTTGGTACCGTTCTCGAACGGCGCCAGCTCGAACACGCCCACCGGGCCGTTCCAGACGATGGTGCCGGCCTGCATCAGCTGCGCCGCCAGCCGCGCGGCGGTGTCGGGGCCGATGTCCAAGATCATGTCGTCGGACCCGACCTCGGTTGCGGCCTTCACCGTGGCTTTCGCGTCGGCCTTGAATTCGGTCGCCGTCACCACGTCGGTGGGAATCGGCACTTCGGCGCCACGCGCCTTCATGGTCTCGATCACCGCCTTCGCCTGATCCACCAGATCCGGCTCGGCCAGGCTCTTGCCGATCGGCAGGCCCGCCGCCAGCATGAAGGTGTTGGCGATGCCGCCGCCGACGATCAGCCGGTCCACCTTGGACGCCAGCGCCTGCAGGATGGTCAGCTTGGTGCTGACCTTGCTGCCCGCCACGATGGCCACCAGCGGGCGCCTGGGCGCCGCCAGCGCGCGCTGCAGGGCGTCGATCTCGGCGGCCAGCAGCGGGCCGGCGCAGGCGATGGGCGCGTACTGCGCCATGCCGTAGGTGGTGGCCTCGGCGCGGTGGGCGGTGCCGAAGGCGTCGTTGACGTAGATGTCGCACAGCGCGGCCAGCTGGCGCGACAGCGCGTCGTCGCACTTTTTCTCGCCCTTGTTGACGCGGCAGTTTTCCAGCAGCACCAGCTGGCCGGGCTGCACGGCGACGCCGCCCACCCAGTCTTGCCGCAGCGGCACGGCGCGCCCCAGCAGCTCGCCCAGGCGCGCCGCCACCGGCGCCAGCGAGTCGGCGGGCGTCAGCTGCCCCTCGGTTGGGCGGCCCAGGTGGCTGGTGACCATCACCGCCGCGCCGGCGTCGAGCGCCAGGCGGATGGCCGGCAGGCTGGCGCGGATGCGCGTGTCCTCGGTGATGGCGCCGCTCTCGTCTTGCGGCACATTGAGATCGGCGCGGATGAAAACCCTTTTGCCGCGGGCGGCGCCTTGCGCGCACAGGTCGGTAAAGCGAATGACGTTCATGACGGAGCGTGGACGGGTGAAGACCGGCCCGATTGTAGGAAGGCGATCAGAGCCCGAAGCCCACGCGCAGCACCAGGTACACCGCCAGCCCGACGAGGATGGACACCGTGAGCGCCTGGCGGTCGTTGCGGCGCCAGAAGCACCAGCCGGCCGTCACCAGCGCGCCCCAGGCCTGGGCGCTGGTGAGCGGCAGCACCCAGTGGCCGCCGGGCATGACGATGTCCGGCGCGATGGCCGCCGTCAGCGCGGCGATCGGCGCGTAGGGCAGGCCGCGCTGCAGCCAGCGCGGCAGCTGCAGGTCGCGGTCGCTGAAGAAGAAACCGCAGCGCGTGAGCACGGTGATCACCGTCATGCCGGCGATGATGAGCAGGGTCCACCCGCGCAGTTCACCCATGGTCCGGCTCCCGTTCCGGCTTGCGCGCGGCTTCGACCCAGCGCTCCAGCCACACGCTGGCCAGCACCGCCACGGCAATCGCCACCACGATGCCCAGCCGATAGGGCAGGCCCATGGCCAGCACGGCGGTGGCGCCGGCCAGCAGCGCCGCCAGCGCGCGCACGCGCGAGGTGATGAGCGAGCAGGTGACGGCCAGCAGGGCCAGCGTGCCGGCGTATTCCAGCCCCCAGCGCGCCGGCAGCGCCGCGCCCAGAAAGATGCCCAGCATGTTCAGCGACTGCCAGGACAGCCAGTTCCAGCAGTTGCCGCCCCACAGGTAGGACAGCTGGGCGCGGCGCTGGCGCTCGGTCTCGGCCGGATGCGGAAAGCGCCGGATGAACAGCACATAGGTCATGTCGCCCATGAAGTAGCCCAGCCAGATGCGCTTGCCGCGCGGCAAAAAGCGCAGGTATTCGCGCAGGTGCACGCCGAACACCAGAAAGCGCAGGTTCACGCACAGCGCGGCAACGAAGATCACCCACAGCGGCGCGCCGGCGGCGATCAGCGGCAGCGCCGCCAGCTGCGCACTGCCGGCAAACACCAGCACCGACATCAGCACCGACTCACCCACGCTCATGCCGCTGCCCACCATGGCCACGCCGGTCATGAAGGCCCAGGCGGCCAGGCCCACCGACACGCCCGCCATGTCGCGCACGCCGACCCAGTACAGCGGGTGGCGCGCCGTGTGCGCCCAGCCGTCGATGCGGCGTGACAGCCAGTTGCCCAGGCGCGAGGGCAAGGCGCCGTCGGGCGGCAGCTGGGGCGGCAGCGGCATGTTCATGGCGCCGCTCCCGCCGCGTCGAAGCACTGGCCGGGCGCCAGCGCAAAGCCGGCCAGAAAGTCGCGCGCCGGCAGGCGCTTGCCGCCGGCGCGCTGCAGCTCGGTGAGCCGCAGCACGCCGCGGCCGCAGGCCACCGCCACGCCGGCGTCGTTTGCAGACAAAATCTGGCCGCAGCGCGCGTCCGTCGGGCGCGAGCAGCTATCAATTTGAGATTTCCACACCTTGACCACCTTGCCGTCCAGCGCCGTGTGCGCGCCCGGAAACGGATCGAAGGCGCGCACCCGACGCTCGATCACGTCGGCCGGCAGCGTCCAGTCGATCGCCGCCTCGTGCTTGTCGATCTTGGCGGCGTAGCTGACGCCCGCGGCCGGCTGCGGCGTGCGCACCCAGCGCTCGGGCTGGCGCAGCGCCTGCACGATCAGGCGCGCGCCCAGCGCGGCCAGCGCGTCGTGCAGGCTGGCCGTGGTGGCGCGTGCGTCGATCGGCAGCGCCTGCGCCGCCAGCATGTCGCCGGTGTCCAGCCCGGCGTCCATCTGCATGATCGTGACGCCCGTCTCGACATCGCCCGCCTCGATGGCGCGATGAATGGGCGCCGCGCCGCGCCAGCGGGGCAGCAGCGAGGCATGGATGTTCAAACAACCCAGACCCATGCCCCCACGCTCCACGGCTTCGCCTGTTGCGCTGCCCCCCGAGGGGGCCTTCGCGCCTTCGGGCGGCCGTGCGGCGCTCACGTCATTCCCCCCACGCTCCACGGCTTCGCCTGTTGCGCTGCCCCCCGAGGGGGCCTTCGCGCCTTCGGGCGGCCGTGCGGCGCTCACATCATTCCCCCCACGCTCCACGGCTTCGCCTGTTGCGCTGCCCCCCGAGGGGGCCTTCGCGCCTTCGGGCGGCCGTGCGGCGCTCATGGCATCGAGCACCCACTGCGGCAGGATCAGGCCGTAGGCGGCTACCACCATGACGTCGGCGCGCGCGGCCTGCAGGGCGGCCTGGGCGGCGGCGGCGTCCTCGGGGTACTTGCCGTCCAGCCGCAGACTGCGCGGCTGGGCGACGGCGATGCCGCGCGCCTGCGCCAGCTGCTTGACGGGCGACGCCTGCAGCTTCAGGCCGCGCCCGGCCGGGCGGTCGGGCTGGGTCAGCACCAGGGGCACGGCAAAGCCCGCGTCCAGCAGCGCCTGCAGGGCGGCGCGGGCAAAGTCGGGCGTGCCGGCAAAAACGACGCTCAGGCTCATGGAAAAGTCAGACGATGGCCTGTCACGGCAGGCGCGAAAACAAGGGGCGGCGGGGCTTCAACGGGAGCCGGGCTCGATCTGGTCGGCCACGTTCTCGTCGCCCAGCGACCAGCCGCGCACCACGCCCTCGGGGTCGATGTCGATGTACAGTAGGCGCCAGACGGGGCCCATGGCATAGCGCCAGACCCAGATCTGGCCCTTGAAGTTGTGCGCCGCCTCGATGCGCGCCGGCGGGCCATATTCGCGCAGCACGTCGGCGCGCGTCCAGCGGTCGGTCTGGATGCGACGGGCAAAGCGGCCTTCGTCCAGCGCCTGCTCCACCTGGGTCACGCGGCCCTGGGCGTCCAGGTCGAGGTTGAACACGCGCTGGCCGGAAGGCTGGTACGAATACTGCAGGCGCGCCGGCTGGCCCGCCGCCGCCGGGTACTGCGCCGTGGGGCGGCCCAGGGTGGCCAGCACCTGGGCCTCGGGCGTGCCGGGGGCGATGCGGCTGGGATCGGCAAACAGCGCGCAGGCGCTCAAGGCCAAGGCGGCCACGGCGGCCAACACCACGCGGGCCGCACGCGCGCTCATGGATCGACCCTCCGCGCTGCGCGCTGCGGGATTCGCGCTTGGGAGCGGCCCGGCGTGCTCATACCGGCTCCCGCACCGCGTCCGCCTTGTCCAGGCGCTCGGCCTTGAGCAGCTTGGTCTTGATGCGCCCGCGCTTGAGCGGCGACAGGTACTCGACGAAGACCTTGCCGACCAGGTGGTCCATCTCGTGCTGGATGCACACCGCCAGCAGGCCGTCGGCATCGATCTCGCGCGCCTGGCCCCGCTCGTCCAGCGCGCGCACGCGCACCTGGGCGGCGCGCTCGACGCCGTCGTAGATGCCGGGCACCGACAGGCAGCCCTCGTCGCCCTTGACGCGTTCGTCGCTGGCCCACAGCAGCTCGGGGTTGATCAGCACCTGGGGCGTGTCGCGCTGCTCGGACACGTCGATGACCAGCACGCGCTCGTGCACGTCCACCTGCGTGGCCGCCAGGCCGATGCCCTGGGCGTCGTACATGGTGGCCAGCATGTCGCGCACCAGCGTGCGGATACGATCGTCGACCGCGGCCACCGGCCGCGCCACGGTGTGCAGGCGCGGGTCGGGATAGCGAAGAATGGGGAGCAAAGCCATGAAAATTGTCGTCCGGATGTCGCTATTTTCGCTACTTTTCGCCTTTCGCGCCGCCTGCGCGCGCCAATCTCGTTGCCCCAAGGCGGGCTTGGCTGCAGAATGTCCGATCAATTGTCAAGCGCCTTGATGCCCTTTCGTAAAACAATGAAACCACTTTTTCACGCCCGCACAGGCCTGCGGCTGGCGCCGCTGGGCGCCTTGGTGGCCCTGCTGGGCGCCGCGCCGCTGGCCCAGGCGCAGCACGGCATCCACTCGCCCGTCACCCCCAAGCAGCGTGCCACGGCACAACAGGCGGCCCAGGCCGGCGTGCCGCTGTCGGCGCTGGCGCCCGACGCGCCCGACGAATACACGGTGCGCCGCGGCGACACGCTGTGGGGCATTTCGGGCAAGTTCCTGCGCTCGCCCTGGCGCTGGCCCGAGCTGTGGGGCATGAACCTGCAGGACATCAAGAACCCGCACCTGATCTACCCCGGCCAGCAGCTCTACCTGGAGCGCAACGGCGACCGCGCCCGCCTGCGCGCGCGCCAGGCCGCCGACGGCCAGCCCGGCGCCACCGTGCACGTGTCGCCGCGCAACCGCGTCGAGATGCTGGACGCCAACCCGCTGCCCACGCTGCAGGCGCACCTGATCGAGCCTTTTTTGAGCGAGCCGCTGGTGGTCGACCAGTTGGAGACCTTCGAGCGCGCCCCGCGCCTGGTGGCCCTGCGCGACCGCGACCGGGTGCTGGTGGTCAAGGGCGACCGCGCCTACGCGCTGGGCCCCGACGACGCGCCGCTCGTAAAGGGCGCCGGCCACCCCAACGAATACCGCGTGTTTCGCACCGCCAAGCCGCTGAAAGACCCGGTCACGGGCGAAATCCTGGGCTACGAGGGCCAGTACGTGGGCCGTGTCGACCTGGCGCGCAGCCAGGGCGCGACCGAGGAAGTGCTCGAAGCCGTCAACGCCGGCAAACTCCCCGCATCGGGCAACGTTGACCCGGTGACGGAGGGCGATGACGGTGGGCCGCGCCACGTGGCCATCCCCGCCACGGTGGACGTGGTGGCCAACAAGGAAGAAATGCGCGCCGGCGACCGCCTGCTGCCCGAGCCGCCGCGCCAGTACCGCAACTACGTGCCGCACGCGCCGGCCCAGCCGGTCGAGGCGCGCGTGGTCTCGGTCTACGGCGACGCCGTGCGCTATGCCGGCAACAACCAGGTGGTGACCATCAACAAGGGCGAGCGCGACGGCATGCAAAGCGGCACCGTGCTGGCCCTGCTGTCCACCGGCCCGCGCGTGGTCGACAAGACCAGCAGCCGGCGCGAACCGATCCAGCTGCCCGACGAGCGCAACGGCTTGGGCATGGTGTTTCGCACCTTCGATCGCGTGTCCTACGTGCTGGTGATGGAAGTCTCCAACCCGGTGCAGGTGGGCGACAAGCTCGTCAACCCACGCTAAGGCGCCACCGGGCGACGCGCGGGCGCCGACATGGACCCGGACGAGCTGGCCGCTTGGCTGCGCCTGACGCTCACGCCGGGCGTCGGCAACGACACCGCGCGCCGTCTGCTGGCGGCCTTCGGACTGCCGCAGGCGATCTTCGTGCAACCCGCCGCGGCGCTGCGCCAGCTGCTCAGCCCCACGCAGGCCAGCGCCCTGGCGCAGGAGCCGCCCGAGCTGGCGGCCCGGCTCAAGGCCACGCAGGACTGGCTGGACGGCGCCGAGGACGGCCTGGGGCGGCGCGTCATCACGCTGGGCGACAGCGCCTACCCGGCCGGCCTGCTGACCATCGAGGACCCGCCGGTGCTGCTGTATGCCACCGGACAGCTCCAGTTGCTCGAATCCGAGTCAAATCGGCCTCCAGCCCGCTCTGAATCTGCGCTACGAGCTATTGATTCAATAGTAAATGGCTGGCCCACCCAGGCGCTGGCGGTGGTCGGCAGCCGCAACCCCACGCCGCAGGGCGCACAAAACGCGCGCCAGTTCGCGCGCCACCTGGGCGCGGCGGGCCTCACCATCGTCTCGGGCCTGGCGCTGGGGGTGGACGGCGCCGCGCACGAGGGCGCGCTGCAGGCCGTGGACGAGACGGCGCCCGCGCGCCGGCTGGCCACCGTGGCGGTGATCGGCACCGGCATCGACCGCGTCTACCCGCGCCAGCACCGCGCGCTGGCGCACCGCATCGCGCGCCAGGGCCTGATCCTGAGCGAATACCCGCTGGGCACGCCGCCGCTGCCGGCCAACTTTCCCAAGCGCAACCGCCTGATCGCGGGCCTGGCCCAAGGCACGCTGGTGATCGAGGCGGCGCTGCAGTCGGGCTCGCTGATCACCGCGCGCCTGGCGGCCGAGCAGGGCAAGGAGGTGTTCGCCATCCCGGGCTCCATCCACTCGCCGCAGTCGCGCGGCGCGCACGCCCTGCTGCGCCAGGGCGCCAAGCTGGTCGAAACGGCCCAGGACGTGCTGGAAGAGCTGCGCTGGCCCGCCGCGGCCGCGCCCGCCGACGCCCTCGGCCCCGTGCCCGATGCGCCCGTGCCCAACGGCGACACCGCCGCCCTGCTGGCCGCCCTGGGTGCCGATCCGGTCGGCTTCGACGCCCTGCAGGCACGCACCGGGCTGCCCACCGAGCGGCTGCAGGCGCGGCTGCTGGAGCTGGAACTGGACGGCCAGGTGAGCCGCCTGCCGGGCGGCCTGTTTCAGCGCCTGGCGCGGGCGTAAGCGCGCACTTACTGCAGCATCTGGCCCGGCTGGACCTGCAGCTTGGCCAGCGCGTCACGCGTGGCACGCACGGTGAGTGCCTCGTCTTCCAGCGGCACCAGCAGGCCCGCCTGCAGGTAGGCCGCCAGGCGCTGGGTCTGCAGCAGGTAGCTCTTGCCGGCGCGGCCGGCCAGCAGGTGCAGCTGGCCACGCGCGCTGCGCCACGCGTACTGCACCGCAATGGCCGCGCCCCGGTAGTCCAGCGTGAAGCCGGTCCCCAGATCGAGCGCGCGCGCCCACTGCACGATCGCCTCGGGCGGCTGCGAGCCGCCCTCGGCCACCACCTCGACCGCGGCGGCGCTGGCGCCGAACACCATCTCGATCACCGCCGGGTCCAGCCACAGGTCGCCCTCGGGATCGTCGGTGACCACGTCCTCCAGCGCCGCCAGCGCGCCCGCCAGTTGCTCCAGCTGCGCCGGCGTCAGGCCCTCCTCGCGCGCCATGAAGGCCTGCATCACGGCGTCGTTGACGATCTTGATCTGCCGGTCCTGCTCCTCGGCGGGCAGGGCCAGCAGGCCCATGCCCTCGCGCAGGCTGTGCAGCAGGCGGGGCAGCTGCTGCACCACGCGCGAGCGCTCCGCGCGATCGGGCTTGGCGCTGACGGCCCACAGCAGGTCGGCCGCCGCCTGCTTGAGGCGCAGCGTGTCGGCGTGCTGCGGCCCCTGGCGCACGGCGGCGATGGCCAGCACGTCCGACCAGATGCGAAACAGGAAGTCGCGCACCTCGTCGCCCACCGGCAGGCTGGCCAGCATGCGACGCAGCTCGATGGTGTACTGCACCGCCAGCGCCTCCTTTTGCTCGACCTGCTGCGCCAGCGTGGCCGCCTGCTGCACGCCGCCGGCCTCGACCAGCGAGCTGCCCAGGAACTTCTTGAATTCGTCGAGCATGAGCTGGTACACGCGCCGGCCGGTCTCGGGGTACTGCTCGATCACCTGCACGATGCGCTTGACCTCGCGCTCCAGCCGCTCGTCGGTGACGGTGGCGGCGTCGAAGCCCAGCGCGCAGGCGCCCATGCGGTCGATCAGCTGGCGCGCCGGGTGCTCGACCGAGGCGAAGAAGTCGGGTTCGGCCAGCGCCAGCCGCAGCACCGGGATCTGCAGCCGCGCGAACCACACGCGGATGCCGGGCGCGATGCGTTCCTCGGCCAGGATGGCCTGAAACATCAGGGCCACGATCTCGATGACGGCCTTTTCGCTCGGCCGCTCGGCCTTGGCCTTCAGCTCGGTGGCGCGCTGGCGCAGCTGCTGCGCCACCACGCGCACGTCGGACACGCCCACGGGAGCGGTGTCGCTGCCGCGGCCGATCCATTCGGTGGCGGCAAACGCCGGATCGGGCTCGGCCAGCGCCTGCGCCAGCGGCGGCGAGGGCGGCTGCGGCGCCACGCCCGAGTCGTAGTCGGCCACGTGGTCGCTCAGCAGGCGCCGGATCTGGCCCAGCACGCCCTGCGCGCGTTGGCGCACCCGCGCCATCGGCGACAGGCCGGTCACCAGGCGCGTCTCCTGCGCCGCCCGCACCAGCGCCGAGGGCCGAACGCCCGCGCGCCAGCCGGTGGTGGCGCCGCCGGCGCCGCTCTCCACCCCGTCGCCCGCCGGCGCCAGCGACGCGCCCTCGCTGCGCCCGCCGACCCAGCGCTCGCCACCCGGACGGGCGTAGCGGCCCGTCCCCGCGGCCGGGCCCCGGCCCACGCCACCCGACGGCGCGCGCGGCGCGGCGCCGCCACCCGACATCGGCGCGCCGCCATAGGTGCCCGGCTGGACGCCCCAGCCGGAGCTGCCGGTGGCCGGCCCGGCGGCGTCGGCCGCGCCGTGGCCGGCAGCCGTGTTGGATGCAGCAGGCGGGCGGCCAGGCGCCCCGGCAGGGCCCGAACCCGCACCGGCGGGGCGGCGCTGCCTCAGCTCCAGCTCGGCGGCAATGCCCTGCTGCTGCAGGAAAGCGTTGGCCTGGGTGTAGGCGTCCTTGTAGCGCGGTGCCAGCGCCGTCTGCACGGCGGCGTGCACCAGCGCCCACATGGGGCGCGTCAGGCCCTGGTCGGTCCAGGCCTTGAGCAGGGCCTGCACCAGCACCTCGGGGCGCAGCGGGTCGTCGCTGGCCAGATCCTCGCCGCGCTCCAGCCGCTTCATGCGCAGGCGCAGGTCGTTCCATTCGCTGCCGGCGCCCTCGACCACCGCGGCGCCCAGGCGCGAGGCAATGATCTTGCCTTCGACCACGTCGTCATCGACCAGATCGAAGTCCAGCGACGGCTTGCCGCCGGGTCGCGCGCCGCTGGTCGCCGTGGCCGCGCGCGCCGCGCCGGCGGCCGCCCACTGGCGGTGCGCGGCGTCCAGCCAGGCCGCGCGCACGCGCTTGAAGGCGCCCGCCGCCTCCATGGCCACCGACAGCTCGGCCATCGACAGGCGGGTGCCGCCGCGCAGGGCGCCATCGAGCTGGCCGTCGATGGCCGCGCCCAGCGGGTCGATCATGGCGTCGACCGCGCGCGCGAAACGCTCGCGCAATTGGCGCGCGAGCGGGTGCGGCGGGGAAGCGGGCGGCGCGGAGGTGACCATGGGCGGGCGATCCTTGGCCCAGTATCGCACGCGCATCGGGCGCCAAAAGGCGCCCGATCGTGAACTATTGACTACACCACTGCACCGGCATTGGGGTCGTTCGGGTCGGTGCCGCCCGAGCGGTGGGTCTTGATCAGGTCCTCGCGCTTGATGCCCAGCCACATGGCGATGGCGGCGGCGACGAACACCGAGGAGTAGATGCCGAACAGGATGCCGATGGTCAGCGCCACCGCGAAGTAGTGCAGCGTCTCGCCGCCGAACAGCAGCATCGACAGCACCATGATCTGCGTCGAGCCGTGGGTGATGATGGTGCGGCTGATGTTGGCCGTGATGCCGTGGTTGATGATCTCCACCGTGCTCATCTTGCGAAAGCGCCGGAAGGCCTCGCGGATCCGGTCGAAGATGATGACCGACTCGTTGACCGAATAACCCAGCACCGCCAGCACCGCCGCCAGCACCGAGAGCGAGAACTCCCACTGGAAGAAGGCGAAAAAGCCCAGGATGATGACCACGTCGTGCAGGTTGGCGATGATGCCGGCCACCGCGTACTTCCACTCGAAGCGCAGCGACAGGTAGATCATGATGCCGATCACCACGAAGGCCAGCGCCTTCAGGCCGTTGGAGGCCAGTTCCTTGCCCACCTGCGGGCCGACGAACTCGTTGCGCCGCAGCTCGACGTCGGCATCGGCGGCCTGCAGCGCCGTCATCACCTGCTGGGTCTGCTGCGCCGAGGTCTCGCCCTTTTGCAGCGGCAGGCGGATCAGCACGTCGCGCGAGGTGCCGAAGTTCTGCACCTGCGCATCCGCGTAACCCATCTTGGCCATGGTGTCGCGCACCTTGCCCAGGTCGGCCGGCTGGCTGTAGGCCACCTCGATCACGGTGCCGCCGGTGAACTCCACCGACAGGTGCAGCCCGCGCGTGACCAGGAAGAACACCGCCAGCGCGAAGGTGACGAACGAGACGACGTTCAGCACCAGCGCGTAGCGCATGAAGTTGTAGTCGCGGTGAATCTTGAAAAATTCCATGGTCTTGCTCCGCTCAGCCGGCGTCCGACACCAGTTCGCCCTTGGCCTTGGGCTTCCAGACGGTGCCGATCGACACGGTCTTGAGCTTCTTCTTGCGGCCGTACCAGAGGTTGACGATGCCGCGCGAGAAAAACACCGCCGAGAACATCGAGGTCAGGATGCCGATCACGTGCACCACGGCGAAACCGCGCACCGGGCCCGAGCCGAAGGCCAGCAGCGCCAGGCCGGCGATCAGCGAGGTGACGTTGGAGTCCAGGATGGTGGCCCAGGCGCGGTCGTAGCCGGCGTGGATGGCCGCCTGCGGCGACATGCCCTCGCGCAGTTCCTCGCGGATGCGCTCGTTGATCAGCACGTTGGCGTCGATGGCCATGCCCAGCGTGAGCGCCATGGCCGCCATGCCGGGCAGGGTGAGCGTGGCCTGCAGCATCGACAGGATGGCCACCAGCAGCAGCAGGTTGAACGACAGCGAGATGGAGGAAAACAGCCCGAACAGGTGGTAGTACAGCGTCATGAAGATGACGATCACCACGAAGCCCCACATCACGCTGTGAAAGCCCTTGGTGATGTTGTCGGCGCCCAGGCTGGGGCCGATGGTGCGCTCCTCGATGATCTCCATCGGCGCGGCCAGCGAGCCGGCGCGCAGCAGCAGGGCCAGGTCGTTGGCCTCGCTCACGCTCATCGAGCCCGAGATCTGGAAGCGCGTGCCCAGCTCGGCCTGGATCACCGGCGCCGTCAGCACCTCGCCCTTGCCCTTCTCGAACAGGATGATGGCCATGCGCTTCTTCAGGTTCTCGCGGCTGACGTCGCGCATGATGCGACCGCCCTTGGCGTCCACCGTGAGGTCGACCTTGGGCTGCTGGGTCTGCGAGTCGAAGCCCGGCTGGGCGTCGGTCAGGCTGTCGCCGCTGATGATGACCTGGCGCTTGACCACCACCGGCGTGCCGTCGCGCTCCAGGAATTTCTCGTCGCCGAAGGGCACCGGGCCCTGGCCCAGCGCCGCCGCGCGGCCCTCGGCGCTGTCGTCCACCAGGCGCATCTCCAGCGTGGCGGTGCGGCCCAGGATGTCCTTGGCCTTGGCCACGTCCTGCACGCCGGGCAGTTCGACCACCACGCGGTCGGCGCCCTGCTGCTGGATCACCGGCTCGGCCACGCCCAGCTCGTTGACGCGGTTGTGCAGCGTGGTGATGTTCTGCTTGATGGCGTTGTCCTGCACGCGGCGCAGGGCCTCGGGCTTGTAGTTCAGCACCACCCGGCCGTCGCCGCCGGCGGCTTGGTTGACCTGCAGGTCGGGGAACTTGTCCTGCACCAGGCGCCGCACGGCGTCCAGCGCGGCCGGGTCCTGGCCGGCGCGCACCTCGATGGTCTGGCCTTCGCGCGAGATGCCGCCGTAGCGCACGTTCTTGTCGCGCAGCGCCACGCGCAGGTCGCTCACCTGGGTGTCCAGGTTCTTGGTCAGCGCGGTGCGCATGTCCACCTGCAGCAGGAAGTGCACGCCGCCACGCAGATCCAGCCCCAGGTACATGGGCTTGGCGTTGATCGCCTGCATCCAGGCGGGCGTGCGCGACACCAGGTTGAGCGCCACGATGTAGCCCGGGTCGGACGGGTCGGGGTTGAGCTGCTTCTCGACCAGGTCCTTGGCCTTGAGCTGGACGTCGGTGGTGTCGAAGCGCGCCCACACCGAGCCGCCTTCCAGCGTCAGCTGGTTGGGCGGCGTGCCCGCCTGCTTCAGGATGCCCTCGACGCGCGCCAGGGTGTCGGCGTCGATCCGGGTGATGGCCTTGCCGGCGGTCACCTGCACGGCGGGCGCGTCGCCGTAGAAGTTGGGCAGGGTGTAGAGCACCCCGATCACCAGCGTGAAGAGGATGATCGCGTACTTCCAGATCGGATAGCGGTTCATGGGAGAGGGGCCAGGTCGAAAGCGAGGGCCCGGGCGGCCGGTGTGCCCGGCCCGGGCCGCGAGAGGGGCGGCGCGCGCCGCCGGTGATTACTTGAGGGTGCCCTTGGGCAGCACCTGCACCACGGCGCTGCGCTGCATCTGCACTTCCACGCCCTGCGCCACCTGCACGGTGAGGCTGCCCTCGCCCAGCGCCGTCACGCGGCCCAGCAGGCCGCCGGCGGTCGCCACCTCGTCGCCCTTGGCCAGGGCCTCGATCATGGCGCGGTGCTCCTTTTGCTTCTTCATCTGCGGGCGGATCATGATGAAGTACAGCACCACGAACATCAGCACCAGCGGCAGCATGCTCATCAGCGAGGAGGACATGTCGCCCCCGGCGGCGGGGGCGGTTTGGGCAAAGGCGTTGGAAATGAACACGGGGGCAACTCCTGAAAGGGGGAAGGTCGAGACGGCGCACGCACCCGGCGGCGCCCGAGATGGGACGGCTTCACCCGCGCGCGGGCGAACCCTTTATTGTAATTCGCGCGGGTGCCGTGAAGACCCCGGCGGGCGCGGCAGAGTTCCGCCCGCCCGCGCGCGGCGCCGCCCGGCGTGCCTCAGGCCGCCCGGCGCAGCGCCGCGGCCTGCGGATCGCGCCACTGCGCCAGCAGCGCGCTCCAGCGCTCGCGCGCCGCCTTCAGGTTGCGATCCTTCACGTGGCCGTAGCCCTTGATCTGCTCGGGGATGCGGGCGATTTCCAGCGCCGTGGCGTGGTTGTCGGCGTTCAGGGTCTTCAGCACCTCCTCGATGCTGGCGCGGTATTCGCCGATCAGGGCGCGCTCGGTGCGGCGCTCGGAGGTAGCGCCGAACACGTCCAGCGCGGTGCCGCGCAGGCCCTTCAGGCGCGCCAGGATGCGGAAGTTGCGCAGCATGCCGGAGCCGTACTTGGCCTTGACCAGCTCGCCCTTTTCGTTGCGCTTGGCCAAGAGCGGCGGCGCCAGGTGGTAGTTCAGCTTGAAGTCGCCTTCGAACATGCCTTCGACGCGCGCCAGGAATGCCGGATCGCTGTGCAGGCGCGCCACCTCGTACTCGTCCTTGTAGGCCATCAGTTTGAACAGGCCCTTGGCGACGGCCTCGCTCAGGCTGGTCTTGCCCAGCGTGCCCTCGGCCTGCCGCACCTGCTCGACGAAGGCCTGGTAGCGCTGGGCGTAGGCGGCGTTCTGGTAGCCGGTCAAAAACTCCACCCGCCGCGCGACGATGGACTCCAGCGTTTCGCGCGGCTTGAGCTGGATCGGCTGCTCGCCCAGGCTGGCCAGCGCCTTCTTGACGCGCTCGAAATCGTGCGCCGCCTGGCGGCCCCACTCGAACGCGGCCTTGTTGTTCTCGACCTGCACGTTGTTGAGCTCGATCGAGCGCAGCAGCGAGGCGCGCTCGAGCGGCACCCAGCCCTTTTGCCAGGCGTAGCCCAGCAGCATGGGGTTGACGTACAGCGTGTCGCCCATCAGCTTGCTGGCCACGGTGTTGGCGTCGAAGCTGGCCACGCCGGCCTCGCCCACGGCGCGCGCGATGTCGACGGCGCAGCGCGCGGCCGGGTTCTGCCAGCCGCCGTCCTTGACGAAGGCGGCGGTGGGCGTGGCGTAGGCGTTCAGCGCCACGTGCGTGCGGCCTTCGCGCATGCGCGACACCGTCTCCGGGTTCACCGCCACGATGGGGTCGCAGCCGATCACCAGGTCGGCCGCGGCCGCGCTCACGCGCGTGGTGCGGATGTCGTCCTGGCTGGCGCCGATCAGCACGTGGCTCCAGGTGGCGCCGCCCTTTTGCGCCAGGCCGGCCGCGTCCTGCGTGATGATGCCCTTGCCTTCCATGTGCGCGGCCATGCCCAGCAACTGGCCGATGGTGATGACGCCGGTGCCGCCTACGCCCGCCACCACGATGCCCCAGGCGCCACCGGGCTGGGCCTGCGGCAGCGTCGGTTCGGGCAGCGCGCCCAGCTCGAAGGGCGAGACGCCGGACTTGGTCTTGGCCTTTTTCTTGAGTTGCCCGCCCTCCACCGTGATGAAGCTGGGGCAAAAGCCCTTGACGCAGGAAATGTCCTTGTTGCAGGTGCTCTGGTTGATGGTGCGCTTGCGGCCGAACTCGGTTTCCAGCGGCTCCACCGACAGGCAGTTGCTCTTGACGCTGCAGTCGCCGCAGCCCTCGCACACCAGCTCGTTGATGACCACGCGCACGGCCGGGTCGACCATGGTGCCGCGCTTGCGGCGGCGGCGCTTTTCGGTGGCGCAGGTCTGGTCGTAGATGATGACCGTGGTGCCCTCGATCTCGCGGAACTCGCGCTGGATGGCATCCAGCCGGTCGCGATGCTCGATGGCAATGCCCTCGGGCAGACCCTGGGCGCGTGCGCCCTCGTACTTCTCGGGCTGGTCGGTGACGACGGTGATCTTCTTCGCCCCTTCGGCGCGCATGTTCTGCGCGATCTGCACGACGGACAGGCCCTCGGGCCGCTCGCCGATGGGCTGGCCGCCGGTCATCGCCACGGCGTCGTTGTAGAGGATCTTGTAGGTGATGTTGACGCCCGCCGCCACGCTCTGGCGCACCGCCAGCGTGCCGCTGTGGTAGTAGGTGCCGTCGCCCAGGTTGGCGAACACGTGCTTTTCGTTGCTGAAGGGCTGCTGGCCGGTCCAGGGCACGCCCTCGCCCCCCATCTGCGTGAAGCCGATGGTGTTGCGGTCCATCCAGATGCTCATGAAGTGGCAGCCGATGCCGGCCATGGCGCGCGAGCCCTCGGGCACGCGCGTGCTGGTGTTGTGTGGGCAGCCCGAGCAGAACCAGGGCAGGCGCTCGGCGCCGCTGCCTTCGGTTTGCAGCACCTGCAGGGTGTGCTGCGCGCCGTCCAGGATGGCCAGCTGGCGGTCCAGGCGCGCCGTGGTGTCGGCGTCCAGCCCCAGCTTTTTCAGCTGTTCGGCAATGGCGCGGGCGATCAGCGCCGGCGTCAGGTCGGCCGTGGCGCGCAGCAGCACGTTGCCCGTGGGGTTGGTGCGCGACCACTCGCCGCCGCTCATGTCGCCCTCGCCGCCGCTGCGGAATTTGCCGACCACGTTGGGGCGCACGTCGGCACGCCAGTTGTACAGCTCTTCCTTCAGCTGGTACTCGATCACCTGGCGCTTTTCCTCGACGACGAGGATTTCCTTCAGCCCGGTGGCGAACTGGCGCGTGGCCTGCGGCTCCAGCGGCCACACCACGCCCACCTTGTGCAGGCGTATGCCCAGTTGGCGGCAGGTGGCGTCGTCCAGGCCCAGGTCGAGCAGCGCCTGGCGCGTGTCGTTGTAGGCCTTGCCGCTGGCGATGATGCCGAAGCGGTCGTTGGGGCCCTCGATGACGTTGCGGTTCAGCCGGTTGGCGCGGATGTAGGCCAGCGCGGCATACCACTTCCAGTTGAACAGGCGCTCCTCCTGCGGCAGCGCCGAGTCGGGCCAGCGGATGTGCACGCCGCCGGGCGGCATCTCGAAGTCGGTCGGCACCACGATCTCGACCCGCTCGGGGTCGATCATGGCGGTGGCGCTGGACTCGACCACCTCCTGGATGGTCTTCATGCCGGTCCACACCCCGGCGTAGCGGCTGAGCGCGAAGGCGTGCACGCCCAGGTCCAGAATCTCCTGCACGCTGGCCGGGAAGAACACCGGAAAGCCGCAGGCCTCGAAGATGTGGTCGCTCTGGTGCGCGGCCGTGCTGCTCTTGGCGATGTGGTCGTCGCCCGCCACCGCGATCACGCCGCCCCAGGGCGTGGTGCCGGCCATGTTGGCGTGCTTGAACACGTCCGAGCAGCGATCCACCCCCGGCCCCTTGCCATACCAGATGCCGAACACGCCGTCGAACTTGTTGCTGCCCGGCGGCGCAAAGCCCAGCTGCTGCGTGCCCCAGAGGGCCGTGGCGGCCAGCTCTTCGTTGACGCCGGGCTGGAACACGATGTTCTGCGCCTGCAGGTATTGGCGCGCGGCCCACAGCGCCTGGTCGTAGCCGCCCAGCGGCGAGCCGCGGTAGCCGCTGACGAAGCCGGCGGTGTTCTTGCCCGCCAGGGCGTCGCGCTGACGCTGCAGCATGGGCAGCTTGACCAGGGCCTGGATGCCGCTCATGAAGGCGCGGCCGTGCTCCAGGCTGTACTTGTCGTCCAGCGTGACGGTTTCCAGCGCCTGACGGATGGATTCGGGCAGGGGGGCGTTCATGGGGCGGGTCTCCTCGGGAGCGGTGGCGGGGCGCGATTGGCCAGAGTGTATGCGGCCTCCCCCGGTTCATGCCGGCGCAGGGGCGGCCTGCGCGGCGCCCGCCCGGCCGCCTTTTTGGCCGCCGCGCCAGGCCGCGCGCCTACACTTGGCGCCCATGCACACGCGATGGCCGGTCCGGATCCTGGGAATGGGGGCACTGCTGCTGGGCACGGCCAGCGCGGGCGCGGCGCCGACAGCGGCCCTGCCGGCCGAGGTGGCGGCGGCGCTGGCGCAGGCCGGCGTGCCCGAGTCCGCCGTGGCCATGGTGGTGGCGCCGCTGCCACCGCCGCCGGGCACCGTCAGCCGCATGCCCGAGCCGGCCAACGCCAGCGGCGAGGCCAACCCGGCCGCCGCGCCGCAGGTGCTGCCGGCGCCGCGCCTGGCCTGGCGCGCCGACGCGGCGATGAACCCGGCCTCGGTGATGAAGCTGGTGACCACCTACGCCGGACTCGACCTGCTGGGACCGGGCTATTTCTGGAAAACGCGCGTCTACACCCAAGGCTACGTCAAGGACGGCGTGCTGCACGGCAACTTGCTGATCCAGGGCAGCGGCGACCCCAAGCTGGTGCGCGAGCGCCTGGCCGGCCTGATCGACGCCATCCGCGCCAAGGGCATCACCGCCATCGACGGCGACATCGGGCTGGACCGCAGCGTGTTCAAGCTGCCGCCACACGATGCGGCGGCCTTCGACGACGACCCGCTGCGCCCCTACAACGTGGGGCCCGACGGCCTGCTGGTCAACTTCAAGGCGCTGGTGTTCAAGTTCGTGCCCGAGCGCGGCCGCGTGCGCGTGGAAAGCGAGCCGCCCATCGCCGACGTGAGCATTCCGGCCGACGTGGCCGCCGCCAAGGGCCGCTGCGGCGACTGGCGCACGCTGCTGGCGGCCGACTTCAGCGACCCGCTGCAGGTGCGGTTCAAGGGCCGCTATCCGCTGGCCTGCGGCGAGCAGCAGTGGGCCGTGGCCTACTCCGACCCGGACCGCTTCGCGCCGCGCGTCATCGAGGGCATGTGGCGCGCCGCCGGCGGCACCTTGAGCGGGCAAGTGAAATGGCTGGATCGCCCCGTCACCGGCCAGCCGCTGGTGACGGGCTATTCGCTGCCGCTGGGCGAGGTGGTGCACGACATCAACCTGTACTCCAACAACGTGATGGCGCAGCAGCTGTTCCTGACGCTGTCGGCCAGCGTGGACGGGCACGGCAGCTTTGCCGAATCCACCAACACGCTCAAGCGCTGGTGGCGCAGCCGCTTCGGCCTGCGCGCCACGCCGGTGGTGGACAACGGCTCGGGCCTGTCGCGCGAGGGGCGGGTGACGGCCGCCTCGCTGGTGGCGATGCTGCAGCAGGCGGCCGCCGGGCCGAACGCCGAGGTGTTCGAGCGCTCGCTGCCGGTGGCCGGCGTGAGCGGCACCCTGCGCCGCCTGGCGGCGCGCAGCCCGCAGTCGGAGGCGATCGGCAACGCGCGCCTGAAGACCGGCAGCCTGCGCGACGTGGCCGCCATTGCCGGCTACGCCTGGGGCCGCTCGGGCCAGGCCTATGCGGTGGTGGGGATCGTCAACGACCCGCACGCCGGCGCCGCGCGGCCGGCGCTGGACCGGCTGGTGGAGTGGGCGATCCGCGACCAGCCGCTCGAGTAGCCGGCCGGTATTTTCAAGCCAAATCGGCCTGTAATGCCCGCCAGTCAAGCGCGAGCAGCTATCGTTTTTGTATCAAATTGGCCAGCTCGACGGCCGACTTGACGTCCATCTTCTCGAACACGCGGGCGCGGTGCACCTCCACCGTGCGCACGCTGATGTTCAGCTCGTCGGCGATCTGCTTGTTGGCGCGGCCCTCGGCAATGCGCGTCATCACCGCCGCCTCGCGCTCGGTCAGCTCGTCCAGCCGCGCCTGCAGCGCCTGGCGCTGGGCGCGCTCGGCCAGCCGCTCGCGCGACAGCGCCAGCGCCTGCTCCACGCGGTCGACCAGGGCGTTGTCGGAAAACGGCTTTTCGCAAAAGTCGAAGGCGCCGCGCTTGACGGTGTCCACCGCCGTCGGCACGTCGGCATGCCCGGTCAGGAAGATCACCGGCCAGACGGCGGTCACGCCGCGCGCCAGCAGGCGGTCGAACAGCGTCAGGCCGCTCACGGCCGGCATGCGCACGTCCAGCAGGATGCAGCCGGGCGTGGCCGGCGCCGTCTCGCCCAGGCTCTGCTCGAAGGCGCTGGCGCTGGCGTGGGTCTGCGACAGCAGGCGGCGCGAGCGCAGCAGCCAGGCCATGGCCTCGCGCACGCTGGGGTCGTCGTCGATGATGTGGACGATGGCATCACCGGGGTGGGTCATGGGGTGAATTCTAGGAGGCGGCCGGGCGGTGGGCGCGGCGTTTCATAATGCCCGTCCGACCCTTTTCCACCCACCTTTCCAGGCTCGTTTCATGGCAGCAGCAAGCAAACCCATTCGCATCGGCATCGTCGGGCACGGCAACCTCGGGCGCGGCGTCGAAGCCGCCATGGCCCACAACCCCGACCTGCGCGTGAGCGGCATCTATACCCGGCGCGACCCGGCCAGCGTCACGCCTTTGGTGGCCGGCACCCCGGTGCACCGCATGGCCGATCTGGCGGGCCACACCGGCCAGGTCGACGTGCTGATCCTGTGCGGCGGCTCCAAGGACGATCTGCCGGCGCAGTCGCCCGAGCTGGCGGCGCGCTTTTGCATCGTCGACAGCTTCGACACCCATGCGCGCATCCCCGAGCACTTCGCCGCCGTCGATGCCGCCGCGCGCGCCGGCCGCACCACGGCGCTGATCTCGGCCGGCTGGGACCCGGGGCTGTTCTCGATCAACCGCGTCTACGCCGAGGCCCTGCTGCCCGACGGCGAGACCTACACCTTCTGGGGCAAGGGCGTGAGCCAGGGCCACTCCGACGCGCTGCGCCGCGTGCCCGGCGTGGCCGGCGCCGTGCAGTACACCGTGCCGGTCGAGGCCGCCATGCAGCAGGTGCGCAGCGGCACGCGGCCCAGCCTGAGCACGCGCCAGAAGCACACGCGCGAGTGCTACGTGGTGCTCAAGGACGGCGCCGACCCCGACGCGGTGCGCCAAGCCATCGTCAGCATGCCGCACTACTTCGACGAGTACGACACCACGGTGCACTTCGTCAGCGCCGAGCTGCTGGCCCGCGAGCACGGCCGCATCCCGCACGGCGGCTTCGTCATCCGCAGCGGCAACACCACGCCCGCGCACAAGCACGTGATCGAATACCGCCTGCAGCTGGACAGCAACCCCGAGTTCACCTCCAGCGTGCTGGTTGCCTACGCGCGCGCCGTGCACCGCCTGCACCAGCAGGGCCGCTTCGGCGCGCTGACGGTGTTCGACGTCGCGCCCGGCCTGCTGTCGCCCAAGAGCGCCGAAGAACTGCGCCGCGGCGACCTGTAGGGGCGGACCGCCATGCCCGGCGTCCAAGACCGCTGGGACTTGGCGCGCTTCGTGCAGGCGCAGCAGCCCAGCTACGCCGACGCGCTGGCCGAATTGCGCGCCGGCCACAAGCGCACGCACTGGAGCTGGTACGTGCTGCCGCAGCTGGCCGGCCTGGGCCACAGCGCGATGTCTCAGCGCTACGCCCTCTCGGGCCTGGACGAGGCGCGCGCCTATCTGGCCCACCCCTTGCTCGGCGCGCGGCTGCGCGAATGCGTGGCGGCGCTGAACGCACACGCGGGCCGCCGCGCCGACGACATGCTGGGCGCGGTGGACGCGCTGAAGCTGCATTCCTGCCTGACGCTGTTCCTGCAGGCCGCGCCCGGCAGCGCGCCCTTTCAAGACGCGCTCGAAACCTTCTTCGGCGGCGCACCGGACACAGCCACGCTGCGCCTGCTCGCGGCGCCGCCGGCGGCGCGCTGACCGGCGGGGGCGCGGCGGCCCTGCAGCGATCGTGTTGCAATGGTCGGCCGCCGAGCCTACAATTGCATAGTTATGCTATGCAATTATCCCGTCGGCAATGTCCAGTCCGGCCTCTGATGCCTCGACGGGCGCCGAGTTGCTCGACGTCATCGTGCGGCTCAACCGCTGGGTGACGCACCACAGCGACTGGACCGTGCCGGTGGCCCAGGTGCGCGTGCTGGCGCAGATCGACGACTGGGGCGAGGCGCGCACCAGCGATCTGGCCCGCGCCGAGCGCTGCAGCCAGCCGACCATGACCACGCGCCTGCAGCAGCTCGAAGCGCTGGGCTGGGTGGCCCGCGCGCGCGACCGCCAGGACGCGCGCGCCACGCCGCTCACGCTCACCGACGCCGGCCGCGCCGTGCTGGCCGACGCCCGCAGTGCGCGCACGCGCGTCATCGACACCCTGATGGCGCCCATGGACGCGCCCCGGCGCCAGCGCCTGCAGGCCGCCACGCGCGCGCTGCGCGAGCTGCTGGACGCCGCCTACAACCAACTTCCCCCGACCCGCCGCTCGCCATGAATTTTTTGCACCAACCCAAGGCCGTGCTGGCCGTCGCCTTCGCCTGCGTGATCGCCTTCATGGGCATCGGCCTGGTCGACCCCATCCTCAAGCCCATTGCCGATTCGCTCGGCGCCACGCCCTCGCAGACCTCGCTGCTGTTCACCAGCTACATGGTGGTCATGGGCCTGGCCATGCTGATCACCAGCGCGGTGTCCAGCCGCCTGGGCGTCAAGCGCACCCTGCTGCTGGGGCTGGCGATCATTATCGTCAGCGCCGGCCTGGCCGGGGCCTCCGACTCGATCGGCGCCATCGTCGGCTGGCGCGCGCTGTGGGGCCTGGGCAACGCGCTGTTCGTCGCCACCGCGCTCACCGCCATCGTCTCCAGCTCGGGCGGCTCGGTGCGCGAGGCGGTGATCTTCTACGAGGCCGCGCTGGGCGTGGGCATCGCTGCCGGGCCGCTGATCGGCGGCGTGCTGGGCTCGATCTCGTGGCGCGGCCCGTTCTTCGGCGTTTCGGTGCTGATGACCGTGGCGCTGCTGGTCACGGTGTTTTTGCTGCCCAGGACCGCGACGCGCGCGCAGCCGACGTCCCTGGGCGAGCCGTTTCGCGCCCTGCGGCATCGCGGCCTGCTGGGCGTGGCGCTGACGGCGCTGCTCTACAACTTCGGCTTCTTCACCTTGCTGGCCTACACGCCGTTTCCGCTGAACATGAACGCGCACCAGGTGGGGCTGGTGTTCTTCGGCTGGGGCGTGGCGCTGGCCGTCTCGTCGGTGTTCATCGCGCCGCGCCTGCAGCAACGCTGGGGCACCGTGCCGTCGATCCTGGCCGCCCTGCTCGGCTTCGCGCTGGTGCTGGCGGCGATGGCGCTCTGGACCGAGCAGCGCGCGGTGCTGGTGGCCGGCGTGGTGGTGGCCGGGCTGTTTCTGGGCATCAACAACACGCTGGTGACCGAGACCGTCATGAACGCCGCGCCGGTGCCGCGCGGCGTCGCCTCGGCCGCCTACAGCTTCGTGCGCTTTGCCGGCGGCGCGGTGGCGCCCTGGCTGGCGGGCTTTCTGGGCGAGCGCATCAACGACCACGTGCCCTACTGGGTCGGCGCCGCCGCCGTGCTGCTGGGCGCGGGCGTGCTGGCCTACAGCCGGCGCCACCTGCTGCACATCGACAAGGTGCTGGCGCACGGCGCCGCGCCCATGCCGCTGGCCGCCGCTCCCCGGTAGGGCTCACAAGCCCACGGGCAGCACCAGGCTTTCCTTGACCTCTTCCATCACCACATAGCTGTTGCTCTGCGCCGGCACCGGGATCTGGCGCAGGATCTGGCCCAGCAGGTCGCGGTATTCGCGCATCGCCGACAGGCGCGCCTTGACCAGGTAGTCGAAGGCGCCCGAGATCAGGTGGCATTCCAGCACGCGCGGCTCCAGCAGCAGCGCCTGGCGCACGGCGTCGAACACCGCCGCCGACTTGGACGCCAGGGTCAGCTCGACGAACACCAGCAGCCCGCGCCCCAGCGCCTCGGGGTTGACGCGCGCGTGATAGCCCAGGATCACGCCCGAGCGCTCCAGCCGGCGCACGCGCTCGCTGCAGGGCGACACCGACAGGCTCACGCGCTCGGCCAGTTCGGTCATCGTGAGGCGCCCCTCGCGCTGCAATTCTTCGAGGATTTTGCGGTCGATGCGATCGAATTCCATGTTTTCACTCTCGATGGTCAAATCGGCAGTCATTTTTGCTGAAACATGGCCGTATGCCAATGCATTTCGGTGACTTTCACCCCCGGCCGCTGCCTAAACTGCCCCCATCGAACCAAGGGTTTTGGAGACAGTCATGAAAGTCATCGTTCTGGGCGGCGGCGTGATTGGTGTCAGCACCGCGTACTACCTGGCGCGCGCCGGCGCGCAAGTCACCGTGCTGGAGCGCGAAAGCGGCGTGGCGCTGGAGACCAGCTTCGCCAACGCCGGCCAGGTCTCGCCCGGCTACTCCACGCCCTGGGCCGCGCCCGGCATTCCGCTCAAGGCCGTCAAGTGGATGTTCCAGAAGCACGCGCCGCTGGCCATTCGCCTGGACGGCAGCATGTTCCAGCTGCGCTGGATGGCCGCCATGCTGCGCAACTGCACCAGCGCGCGCTACGCCGTCAACAAGGAACGCATGACGCGCCTGGCCGAGTACAGCCGCGACTGCCTGCGCGGCCTGCGCGCCGACACGGGTATCGAGTACGAGCAGCGCACCCTGGGCACGCTGCAGGTGTTTCGCACCGCCAAGCAGATGCAGGCCGCGCAGCGCGACACCGCCGTGCTGCAGGAGTGCGGCGTGCCCTATCGCATGATGACGGACGCCAGCGCCCTGGCCGAATACGAGCCCGCGCTGGCCCACGCCCAAGGCCTGGTCGGCGGCCTGCAGCTGCCGGGCGACGAAACCGGCGACTGCCAGCGCTTCACCACCGAGCTGGCCGAGCGTGCCAAGGCGTTGGGCGTGCAGTTTCGCTTCGGCGTGCAGATTGCCGAGCTGCAACAGCGCGCCGGCCAGATCAGCGGCGTCAAGCTGGCCGGCGAAGCCGGCGAGACGCTCACGGCCGACCGCTACGTGCTGGCGCTGGGCAGCTATTCGCGCGCGCTGCTGGGCCCGCTGGGGCTGGACCTGCCGGTCTACCCGGTCAAGGGCTATTCGCTGACGGTGCCGCTGGTGGACGAGGCGCGCGCGCCGCGCTCCACCGTGATGGACGAGACCTACAAGGTCGCCATCACGCGCTTCGACCAGCGCATCCGCGTCGGCGGCATGGCCGAGCTGGCGGGCTTCGACCTGCGCCTGAACCCGGCGCGCCGCGCCACGCTGGAGATGGTCACGCGCGGTCTGTTCGACGGCGGTGGCGACCTGCCGGCCGCGACCTTCTGGACCGGCCTGCGCCCGATGACGCCCGACAGCACACCCATCGTCGGCGCCACGCGCCTGTCCAACCTGCTGATCAACACCGGCCACGGCACCTTGGGTTGGACCATGGCGGCCGGCTCGGGCAAGCTGGTGGCCGACCTGACGCTGGGCCACCGGCCCGACATCTCGACCGACGGCTTGGGCCTCGGTCGCTATTCAAAACAGAGCGCCTCGCGCTTGACCGGCGCGGGCCACCGGCCGGTTCATGCCTGAATTTCGCCGGCCCGGCGTTGCAACGCCGGGCTGCGCGCCCACTCACGCCGGCCGATAGACGTCGGGCTGGAAAGCCAGCGTGGCAAAGTGGTCCTGCAGCGTCTCGGCGCGGCGGATCAGCTCCACCTGGCCACCTTCGCGCAGCAGCAGCTCTTGCGGGCGCAGGCGGCCGTTGTAGTTGAAGCACATGGCGTGGCCGTGGGCGCCGGTGTCCTGGATCAGCAGCAGGTCGCCGTCCTGCGTGGCCGGCAGGGCGCGCTGCACGGCGAACTTGTCGTTGTTCTCGCACAGCGAGCCCACCACGTCGACCACCGGGTCGCCCGCGCCGGGCGTCTTGCCCAGCACGTCGATGTGGTGGTAGGCGCCGTACATGCCGGGGCGCATCAGCGCCGACATGCAGGCGTCCACGCCGACGTAGTTGCGGTAGATCGCCTTGTGGTTGATGACCTGGGTCACCAGCACGCCGTGCGGGCCGGTGACGTAGCGGCCGCTCTCCATGTAGACCTTGGGCTGGTAGCCGTGGCGCTGCTTGAATTCGTCCAGCAGCGTGGCTGTGGCCTGGCCCAGCTTCTTGACGTCGAAGGCGCCGTCCTCGGGTCGATAGGGAATGCCCAGGCCGCCGCCGATGTTGATGAACTCGAAGCGGATCGACAGCTGCTGGCCCAGCTGGGCGATCAAGTCGAGCAGCATCTGCACCGTCTGCACCATGTAGTCGGCGTTGCGCTCGTTGGACGCCAGCATGGTGTGCAGGCCGAAGCGGCGCGCGCCGCGCTGCTGCGCCTTGCGGAAGGCACCGGCCAGCTGCTCGTGCGCCACGCCGTACTTGGCCTCCTCGGGCGTGCCGATGATGACGTTGCCGCTGCGCGCCGGGCCGGGGTTGTAGCGAAAGCACACCAGCTCGGGCATGCGCGGAACCTTGTCGATCAGGCTGATGTCGTCCAGGTTGAGGATGCAGCCGCCGTCGGCCAGCGCCGCCTCGAATTCATCGGGCGTGGTGTTGTTGGACGTGAACATGATGTCCTCGCCGCGCCCGCCGGCCTGGCGCGACAGCTGCAGCTCGGCCACCGAACTGCAGTCGTAGCCGAAGCCCAGGTCCTGCATGATGCGCAGGATGGCCGGGTTGGGCAGCGCCTTGACGGCGTAGTACTCGCGAAAGCCGGGCACGCCGGCAAAGGCCTGCTTCAGCAGGGCGCCGGTCTCGCGGATGCCGACCTCGTCGTAGATGTGAAAGGGCGTGCCGAAGTGCTGGGCCAGCGCGGGCAACAGGGGCTCGAGGCGCTGGCGAAAGCCGGAAGACATGGGCATGACGTGAATCCGTTGTGAGTCGGGTTGAAGGCGCGGGTGCTTATTTTTTCAGTGCATCCGCAATGCGCTGCATCGCTTTTTGCACGTTCTCGAAGCTGTTGAAGGCGCTGATGCGGATGTGGTTCTCGCCGCAGCGGCCGAAGCCGGCGCCGGGCGTGCAGACCACGCCGGCTTCCTTCAGCAGAAAGTCGAAGAAGCCCCAGGAATCGCGCTCGGAGCGCACCCAGATGTAGGGTGAGTTGTCGCCGCCCACGCACTCGAAGCCCATGCGCTGGAAGGCCTGGCGCACATAGGCCGCGTTGGTCAGGTAGTGGTCGATCAGGCCGCGCACCTGGCGGCTGCCCTCGGGGCTGAACACCGCCTCGGCGGCGCGCTGCACCGGGTAGGACACGCCGTTGAACTTGGTCGTGTGGCGGCGGCTCCACAGGTCGCGCACCGACACCGCCGCGCCGCCCGTGGTGTAGGCCATGCAGCGCTTGGGCACCACGGCGTAGGCGCAGCGCACGCCCGTGAAGCCGGCGGTCTTGGAAAAGCTGCGGAACTCGATGGCCACGTCCTGCGCGCCCTCGATCTCGTAGATCGAATGCGGCAGCTCGGGGTCGCGGATGAAGGCCTCGTAGGCCGCGTCGTACAGGATCAGCGCCTTGTTGGTCCGTGCGTAGTCGACCCAGGTCTTGAGCTGCGCGCGCGTGATGGTGGCGCCGGTGGGGTTGTTGGGAAAGCACAGGTAGATCAGGTCGACCGGCTGCGTCGGCAGGGCCGGCACGTAGCCGTTGGCGGGCGTGCATTCCAGGTACACCAGGCCGGGGTAGCGGCCGTCCTGCGGCGCGCCGGTGCGGCCGGCCATCACGTTGGTGTCGACGTAGACCGGGTACACCGGGTCGGGAATGGCGACGCGGATGTCGCCCGCAAACAGCTCCTGGATGTTGCCGGTGTCGCACTTGGCGCCGTCGCTCACGAACACCTCATCGGCCGCGATGTCGGCGCCGCGCGCCTGGAAGTCGTGCTTGGCAATGGCCTCGCGCAGAAAGTCATAGCCCTGCTCGGGCCCGTAGCCGCGAAAGGTCTCGGCGCGCGTCAGCTCGTCGACGGCCTTGTGCATGGCCGTCACGCAGGCCTCGGGCAGCGGCTGGGTCACGTCGCCGATGCCCATGCGGATCAACTCGCGCCCCGGGTTCTCGTCCTGGTACTCGCGCACGCGCTTGGCGATGTTGGCGAACAGATAGCTGGCTTGCAGCTTCTGGTAGTTCTCGTTGATGTGGATCATGGCTGGAAGGCCCGGTGAGGGTGGATGAGGCTCCGCACACGCCTCTGTCCGCAAACCCTGATGCACGGCCCCCGTTGGGCCCTCGCCTTCAGCCAGCCTGGGGCCCGCGCCATGGGGCCCGACTTGATCCCGACAGAGTGTCGGATTTCGGGGCGGTAATTCTAGGGCATGGCGGCCGGGCGGCGGGTCCGCCTCGATGATGTCACCTGAAAACCCGCGCGACAGCGCTGTCGCGAGGGTGTCTTCGGGCGCACGCTCGGCCGCGCGCGTTCAGGCGTGATGGCTCGGAAAACTGAACACCGCCCCCTCGCGCAGCCCCGCCGAGGGCCAGCGCTGGGTGATGGTCTTGCGCTTGGTGTAAAAGCGCACGGCGTCGGGGCCGTAGGCGTGCAGGTCGCCGAACAGGCTGCGCTTCCAGCCGCCGAAGGAGTGGTAGGCCACGGGCACGGGCAGGGGCACGTTCACGCCCACCATGCCGACCTGAATGTGATCGGTGAAGTGGCGCGCGGCCTCGCCGTCGCGGGTGAAGATGCAGGTGCCGTTGCCGTATTCGTGATCGTTGATGAGCTGCATGGCCTCGGCCAGCGAATGCGCGCGCACGATGCCCAGCACGGGGCCGAAGATTTCTTCCTGGTAGATCTTCATGCCCGGGCGCACCTCGTCGAACAGGCAGGGGCCGAGGAAATAGCCTTCTTCATGGCCCTTGACCTTCAGGCCGCGGCCATCGACCAGCAGCCGGGCACCCTCGGCCACGCCGCTGTCCACGTAGGCCTTGACCTTCTCGAAGTGTTGCCGGGTCACCAGCGGCCCCATGTCGTTGCCGTTGTCGCTGCCGGGACCGACCTTCATTTTCGCGATTTCAGTCTTGAGCCCGGCAATCATCCGGTCGGCCGTTTCGTTGCCCACGGCGACGATCAGCGGCACGGCCATGCAGCGCTCGCCGCAGCTGCCGTAGGCCGCGCCCATCATGGCGCTGACGGCGTTCTGGATGTCGGCGTCGGGCATCACCACCGCGTGGTTCTTGGCCCCGCCCAGCGCCTGCACGCGCTTGCCGTGCTTGCAGCCTTCGGCATAAATGGCCTCGGCGATGGGCGTGGAGCCCACAAAGCTGACGGCCTTGACGCGCGGGTCGCGCAGCAGCGCATCGACGGCAGCCTTGTCGCCGTTGACGACGTTGAGCACGCCGGGCGGCAGGCCGGCCTCCAGCGCCAGCTGGGCGATGCGCAGGGCCGACGAAGGGTCGCGCTCGCTGGGCTTCAGGATGAAGCAGTTGCCGCACACCACGGCCATCGGCCACATCCACAGCGGCACCATGGCCGGAAAGTTGAAGGGCGTGATGCCCGCCACCACGCCCAGCGCCTGGTGCTCGGCCCAGGAGTCGATGCCGGGGCCGGCGTTGCGGCTGTGCTCACCCTTCAGCAGCTCGGGCGCGTAGCTGGCGTATTCGATGTTCTCGATGCCGCGCTGCAGCTCGCCGTGCGCGTCGGCCAGCACCTTGCCGTGCTCGGCGGTGATGAGCTGCGCGATCTCGTCGGCGTGCTGCTCCAGCAGCTGCTTGAGCTTCATCATCACGCGCGCGCGCTTGAGCGGCGGCGTCTCGCGCCAGGCCGCAAAGGCCTGTTCGGCCGAGGCGATGGCGCGCTCGACCAGGGCCGGGCTGGCCAGTTCGACGCTGGTGGACGAGGCCCCCGTGGCGGGGTTGAACACCGGCTGCGAGCGGCCGTGCTCGTGCACGATCTGGCCGTCGATCAGGTGGCCGACGGTGGCGGTGACGTTTTTGTCGTGTTGCATGGTTTTATGAATAAAAAATGCTTGTAGCGCCCGTCCATAAAGCGCGAACAGCTATTAATAAAATAGCAAATACCGAGCGCCGAGGACGCGAAGATTACGCAAAAGACGCAGAAAAACCCATCATATTTTTGACTTTCTCTTTTGCGCCCTCTGCGAATCCTTTGCGCCCTCTGCGTTCGGCTGTTGGAAGTTCAGGCCGTTTCCATCAGCGCATCGCCCAGCGCGCTCACCAGCCGGTCGATCTCGGCCGGCGTGGCGATGAAGGGCGGCGCCAGCTGGATGGTGTCGCCGCCGTAGCGCACGTAGAAGCCCTTCTTCCAGCAGGCCATGGCGATCTCGTACGGACGCCTGGCGGGTTCGCCCGGCAGGGATTCGATGGTGAAGCCGGCGGCCAGGCCGTAACTGCGGATGTCCAGCACATGCCTGGCCCCCTTCAGGCCGTGCACCGCGACCTCGAAGTGCGGCGCCAACGCCTTGGCGCGGCCCACGCCGTCCTCGCGCTCCAGCAGATCCAGCGCGGCGATGCCGGCGGCGCAGACCACCGGGTGCGCGCTGTAGGTGTAGCCGTGGGCGAACTCCAGCATGTAGTCGGGCCCGCCCGCCGCCATGAAGCTGTCGTAGATCGCCTTGCTGGCCACCACGCCGCCCAGCGGCTGCGCGCCGTTGGTGACCTGCTTGGCGAAGGTCATGATGTCGGGCACCACGCCGAAGGCCTCGCTGCCGGTCATGGCGCCGCAGCGGCCAAAGGCGGTGATGACCTCGTCGAAGATCAAGAGGATGCCGTGCTGGGTGCAGATCTCGCGCAGGCGCTGCAGGTAGCCCACGGGCGGGATGACGACGCCGGCCGAGCCGCTGAAGGGCTCGACGATGACGGCGGCGATGTTGCTGGCGTCGTGCAGGGCGATCAAGTCCAGCAGGCGGTCGGCCAGGGCCACGCCGCCTTCGACCGGCTGGCCCTTGATGAAGCTGCCCAGGGGCGGCTGGGTGTGCGGCAGGTGGTCGGCCTCGATGCCCTGGCCATAAGCCTTGCGATTGCCCACCATGCCGCCCACCGAGATGCCGCCGAAGTTGACGCCGTGGTAACCCTTCTCGCGCCCGATCAGCCGCGTGCGTCCGCCCTGGCCCTTCAGGCGCCAGTAGGCGCGCGCCATCTTGAGCGCGGTGTCGGCCGCCTCCGAGCCGCTGCTGGTGAAGAACACGTAGTCCAGGCCGGCGGGCGTGAGCGCCTTGATCTTGTTGGCCAGCTCGAAGGACAGCGGATGGCCGAACTGAAAGCCCGGCGAATAGTCCAGCCGCGCCGCCTGCTGGCCCACAGCCTCGGCGATCTCGCGCCGGCCATGGCCCAGGCCACTGCACCACAGGCCCGACAGGCCGTCGAAGATCTTGCGGCCCTCGCCGTCGGTGTAGTAGGCCCCCTGGCCGGCCACCACCAGGCGCGGATCGCGCTTGAACTGGCGGTTGGCGGTAAAGGGCATCCAGTGCGCGTCCAGCCAGGCGGCATCGGTGCGCACGGCGTTAGTGGCAGAGGCGGGGCTGACGATGGCGCTCATGGCTTGATCCTCGAAAAAGGGCTGATCGAAAGAAATTGACGCCGCCATTGTCAGCCGGTGCTTTAATCGGTCAAATCAGCAAATATTCAAGCTTGTTTGACATATGACGCAAGTAAGCACCCGCCAGCCCCGCGCCCGCGCCCTGCTGGGGCAGCTCAGCGACATGGACCTGCGCCTGCTGCAGGTGTTCAAGGCGGTGGTCGACTGCGGCGGCATGGCGGCGGCCGAGCTGGAGCTGAACATCGGCATCAGCGCCGTCAGCCGCCACGTGAAGGACCTGGAAACGCGCCTGGGCCTGACGCTGTGCCGGCGCGGGCGCGCGGGCTTCGCGCTGACGGCCGAGGGCCAGCGCGTGTACGACGAGACGCTGCGCCTGCTGGCCGCTGTCGACGGCTTTCGCGCCAGCGTGCACGACATCCACGCGCGCATGGGCGGCAAGCTGGCCATCGCGCTGTTCGACAAGACCGCCAGCAACCCCGCCGCGCGCATTCACCAGGCGATCGCGGCGTTTCGCGACCAGGCGCCCGACGTCGCGCTGGAGTTGCACGTGGGCACCATCCAGGCGATCGAGCGCGGGGTGCTGGACGGCAGCTTTGCCGTCGGCGTGATCCCGGCGCACCGCGCCTCAAGCAGCCTGCGCTATGAACGGCTGTTCGGCGAGACCATGCGCCTGTATGCCGGCGCCGGCCATGCGCTATTCAATCAGGAGCACGCTGCGCTGGACTGGAAAGCGCTGCGGGCCCGTTCGGACTTTGCCGGCCTGGGCTACCACTCGCCCAACCTGGAACTGGCGCACGCGCGCCACCTGCAGCGCGGCGCCACCGCCTTCGACCAGGAAGCGATCGCCACGCTGATCCTGTCGGGACGCTTCGTCGGCTTTCTGCCCGACCACTACGCCGACGCCTTCGTGCAGCGCGGCCAGCTGCGCGCCGTGGCGCCGGCCAGCCTGCACTACGCCTGCGACTTCGTCAGCGTGCTGCGCCGCTCGCCGCAGCCGCCGCGCGCGGCGCTGGCGTTTCATCAGGCGCTGCGGGCGGCGCATGGCGCATGACCGGCTTTGTTCATACGCAGTCGCAAGCTTAGGTTGTTACGCTTGAAACCGGCGCGACCTCAGCGCCATGCCCGCCAGCAGTATCACAAGGAACATCAGAGTCCATTGCGACAGGGTGGGGACCGGGGCGACCACACGCGGCGTCGAAGTCGCGGTCAGCCCCAGCGCGTTGGCCAACAAGCGGGCGCCGATCGCACTCGGCAGGCCATCGGGAATGAACCCTAGGCGCAGCGTATGCCCACCATTGCCGAGCACCGCGCAAGAACCGTCGGGGAAATCGCACAAGGACTGGGCGCCTCCCGCTGCCGCCAGTGAAAACGACTGAGAGAAAGTGCCCCATCCAGCATTGGTCAATGTGAACGAGGTGGACGGCAAGCCCGCTGACAATCCGGCCGCGACACCTGCGGCATTGATGACGCCAGCGGTCTGGTTCTGGCCCACCACGCTGGTCTGTGTTGCTGCATCCAGCGCGGCGTTGTTGTACCAGTTGTTGACGACGACCCGCCCGCCCGACGCGATGTAGCTGGCCACAGGCGCGGCCCAGGTCGCAGATTGATTGTTGCCGTTTTCAGAAACAACCACAACGTCCCAAGGGCCCGCAGCCAGTTGCGTCACCAGATCGCTGGCGCTGCTCGCCGTCGTGACCGTATCGCCACGCAGCGCAAACGCCGGCGTCCAATAGTCGGTGCCGGCCCAAGAATCCGCCCAATACAAAACCTTTGCCGCGTGCGCCATGCCTGGCGCCAACAACGACGCGAGCAAAACACCGAGCCCCAACCAACGAGTGAAACGAACCATGCCAGCCTCCTCTTGAAATAAACCGCAGAAGCATAGTGGCTCGATTTCACAATTGGATCATTTATTTCGTTTGGTTACGAGCATTGTTGCCAGAAGCCATCGCTGGTCTTTCCCCCCAACCCTTGCATCCTTGGAGACCGTCGATCCTCGGTGCCCTCGCTTTCAGGTAACACAAACGAAAACACCGTGCCGCGCGGCCACTGCGGCTCGTGCACCAGCGCGCCGCCGTGCTGCTCGATGGCGGTGCGGCACAGCGACAGGCCCAGGCCCATGCCCTCGGCCTTGGTGGTGAAAAAGGGCGTGAACAGCTGGCCGGCCACCTCGTCGCTGATGCCGCTGCCGGTGTCGGACACGGCAAAGCGCAGCACGGCGCGCGCGCCGCGCGTCAGCGGCTCGGGCTGCACCGTCAGGCGCAGCAGGCGCGGCGGCGGGCTGTCGGCCATGGCCTGCATGGCGTTGCGCGCCAGGTTCAGCAGCACCTGCTCGATCATGGTCGGCTCGCACCACACGGCCGGCAGGCTGGGCGCGCAATCGATCTGCACGCGCACGCCCAGCTTGCGCGCCTGCAGCTGCACCAGCGGCAGCACGGCGTCCAGCAGCGCGGCGGGCGCCACCGCCTGGCGCTGGCTGGCGCGCCGGCGCACCAGGTCGTGCACGCTGTTGATGACCTTGCCGGCGCGGCCGGCCTGCTCGGCGATGCGCGCCAGCGCCACGCGCAGGTCGGCCAGCGTCGGCGTCGGCGCGGCCTCGCCGGCCAGCAGGTTGAGCGAGCCGTTGGCATAGCTGGAGATCGCCGCCAGCGGCTGGTTCAGCTCATGGCTCATCAGCGAGGCCATCTCGCCCACCGTGGCCAGGCGCGAGCTGGCGGCCAGGCGCTCCTGGCTGGCGCGCGACATCTCCTCGGCGCGGCGCTGCGCGGTCAGGTCCAGCACCGCGCCCATCCAGCCGCCGTGCTTGCCGGTGGCGCCGATCAGCGGCGCCTCGATGATGAGCACCGGAAAGCGCGTGCCGTCCTTGCGCATGAACACCGACTCCACACCCTCGCGCGAGGGCGCCGCCGCGCCGGACAAGCGCACCACCTGCCGCTCGGTGTATTCCGGCACGTGCTCGGGCGGCCAGTAGGGCGCGGGCAGGGCGTGGCCGATCAGCTCCTCGGGCGCAAAGCCGGTCATGGCGCAAAAGGCCGGGTTGACGTAGGTGATGCGCCCCTGCAGGTCGCGCGCGCGCAGGCCGGTGACCAGCGAATCCTCCATCGCCTTGCGAAAGGCCAGCGCCTCACCCAGCTCGGCCTCGGCCTGCTGGCGGCGCCGGAAGTCCCGCGCCAGCAGGATCAGCACCGTCACCAGCGCGATCGACAGCCCGGTGACCAGCGCCGTCATCACGTTGGGCAGGGTGTCGGGCGCCTGGCGGCCGCCGTCCATGCGCAGCACCAGGGCGACGCCCGGCAGGTCGAACAGCTGCTGCGACACGAACAGGCGCGCGCCGCGCCGCGGCCCGCCCTGCACCGCCAGCCGGGTGCCGTCCAGCTCGGTGAAGGCCACACTCTGGCGCTGGGTGTAGGCCGGCGCCAGCATGGCGCTCAGCATGCCGGCGAGCGAGTACGTCACCACCAGGTAGCCGCTGCGCCGCGCGCCGCTGCCGATCGGCAGGCACATCTGCATCACCTCCTCGCCCACGCCGGCCGAGCGCTGCACGAAGTGGCTTTCTGAGTAGCTCGCGCCATCGAGCCGGGCAGCGTTGGCGCAGACCTCGCGCACACGCTGCACCTCCTGTCCGAGCGGTCCCTCGTCGGGCAGCTGGAACGCCGGGTAGTACGGGCTGTCGGCACTGGCCAGCAGGCGCAGGTGGGTGTCGCGCCACTCCAGGCGCAGCCAGTCGCGGTAGCGGTCCAGCAGCGCCATGGCGGCCGGTGGCCAGCCTTCGGGCGTCAGCTGCAGGATGGCCAGGCCATGCAGGTCCTGCTGGCGCCGCACCAGGCCCTGGCGCAGGGTTTGCGCGGCGGCGGCGTTGTCGCGGTCGAGCGCGCGCTGCAACTCGTCGATCTCGTGGTTGCGCGCCAGCCAGGCCAGCACGCCCAGCATCAGCGCCACCACCAGCACCAGCGCCACCCACAGCCGCCAGCGCCGCCACAGCGCCAGCAGGCGCTGCCAGCGCGCGCGCACCTGCTGGGCCAGGCGCGGGCCGACGCGGGCCGCGGCGGCGGTCACAGCCGCCGGTGCTCCAGGGCCGGCAGCTGCCGGCGGCGCGCTTGCAGCGCCGCGGCGTCCAGCTCGGCCAGCACCACGCCCGCGCCCTCGGGCCGCTGCGCCAGCACCTGGCCCCAGGCATCGACCACCATCGAGTGGCCCCAGGTGCGCCGGCCGTTCTCATGCACGCCGCCCTGCGCGGCGGCGATCACGCCGCTGAGGTTTTCGACCGCGCGCGCGCGCAGCAGCAGCTCCCAGTGCGCCTGGCCGGTGACGTAGGTAAAGGCGCTGGGCACCAGCAGCAGGTCGGCGCCCTGCGCCGCGTAGGCGCGGTACAGCTCGGGAAAGCGCAGGTCGTAGCACACCGACAGGCCGACGCGCCAGCTGTGGCCGTCGCGCGCGGGCAGCTCGAACAGGACCGGCCGGCTGCCGGCGGCCAGCACGGCGGCCTCGTCGTATTGGCGCTCGCCGTCGTTGAAGCGAAACAGGTGCATCTTGTCGTAGTGCGCCACGCGCTCGCCCGTCGGCGCAAATACCAACGAGGCATTGCGCACCCGATGCTCATCGCGCGGCGCGCGCGACAGCGGCAGCGTGCCGCCGACGATCCACAGCCCCAGCTCGCGCGCCGTGGCGGCCAGCCAGGACTGGATGGGGCCCTCGCCCAGCGGCTCCTGCAGCGCCAGCTTGTCGGTGTCGCGCCGGCCCATGACGCAAAAATATTCGGGCAGCACCGCCAGCTCGGCGCCGGCGGCGGCGGCCTCGGCCAGCAGGGCGTGGGCGGCGCGCAGGTTGGGCTCGACCTGGGTGCCGGAAACCATCTGGATGGCGGCGACGTGCATCATTTCTCCTTCGGTGCGGGGCTCGCGGCGGCAGCAGCGGAGGCGGCCGCCGCCGCCGCATCGGCCGACAGCTTGACCGGCACCACCTCCGGATTGTCCCAGCTGCCGGTGATTTCGAACTCGCGCGTGGCCGCCTGCGCCAGCGGCTGCTTGAGCACCAGCTGCGCGACGAACGCCCCCAGCCCGATGGCGGGGTTGATCAGCGCCGTGGCCAGCGCGGCGGTGCCGGCGTCGATCTCGGGCACCACCAGCACGCGCAGCTTCTGCGTCTCGGCATCCAGGTTCACCTGGCCGTCCATCAGCACGGCGGCGTTCACGCCCTTCATCTGCAGGTTGCTGGTGTGCGCCACGCCATGCGCGATCTGGGCGTCGCCGCGCACGAAGTCGAACGCGAAGCCGCTGCTGAACACGTCGCGAAAGTCCAGCGTCAGGCGGCGCGGCAGCGCCTGCAGGCTGAGCACGCCCAGCAGCTTGGCCAGGCCCGGGTCGGCCTTGAGGAACTGGCCGGCGCCGATGTCCAGGTGCAACTTGCCGTCCATGCTGGGGTAGTGCGGCGAGTAGGGCGAGCCGACCCAGCCCAGCTCGCCGTCGATGCGCCCCTGCCCGCCGCGCAGCACGCCGGCCATGCCGAAGCGCGCCAGCAGGGCGCCGGCGTCGCGCACGTCCAGCTTGAAGTCCAGCGCCGTGCGCCGCTGGTCGGCCGCGCTGCGCACCGAGCGCGCGCCCGGCGGCAGCGCCGGCGCGCCCGGCTGCGTGGCCCAGCGGCCGGAGGCGCTCAGGCTGGCTTCGGGCACGGTCAGCGCCAGCCACGTCAGCTGCCAGTCCTGCAGCGCCTCGGCGTCGGGCGCGGCGCGCGCCTGGTCGGCGTCCAGGTTGACGGCCTGCACCTCCAGCCGGCCCAGCTTGTGGCCGTGCAGCTCGAACTCGTCGACCACCACGTCCAGCGCCGGGATGCGGCTGGGCGGCTGCTCCAGCGCGTTGGCGTCGGCCGCGTCGCCGGCGGCCAGGTTCAGGCGCGACAGGCGCGCGCGCACGGCGCCGGGCTGGCCGTGGGCGCCCTCGGTGTACTCCAGGCGCCCGGCCAGCTCGCGTGCCTGCACCTGGGCCTGCCAATGCTCGCCGCTGCGCGTGGCGACGGCGTGCAGCTCGTGCAGCTTGCGGCGGTCCACCTGCAGCACGCCGACGTCGAAGGTCCATTGCTCGGGCAGCAGGCCGGCGCCGCCCGAGGCGAGCGCCGTGTCGGTCGGCACTGTGGGCGCCGAAGCGTCGGTGGCTGGCGCCGCGCCGCTTCTGGACGGCGCTGCGGTCAGGCGATCGACCGCGCGCTGCCAGGCATCGACGTCGATCTCGGGCCAGCGCACGCTGGCGTGCACGCCGGTGGCGGGCAGCGCCAGCGGCTGGGCCGTGGCCTGGCCCAGCGCCACCGCGCCGCGCGGGGGCGCGCCCGCGCCCTGCTGCAGTTCCAGCGCCAGGCGATCGGCCAGCTGCACCTGCAGGCGCTCGCGCGCACCGCTGCCCGGGCCGCCGGGCGGCGCCAGCTCCACGTGCAGCGGCCAGGCGGCGTCGGCCGGCTTGTCCAGCGGCGCCGGCCAGTCCAGCGCCAGGCCGCGCAGCGCGCTGCGCACGTCCAGTCGCATGGCCTGGCCTTGAAAGCCGAGCTCCAGCTGATAGTCGGCGCTGCCGCTGGCCTGGCGTGCCAGCGCGGCCACGGCGCTCCAGGCCGGCCCCCATTCACCCGCCTGGCGCAAGCCCTCGGCGCTGGCCTGGCCGCTGGCCTGGATCTGCACCCGGGACGCATCCGCCGCCGTGCCGCCGCTCACCTGCACCGACCCGCCCAGCGCGCGCGCCTGGGCGCCTTCGATGGCGAAACCGGCTTCGGAAAAGCTCACCGCGCCGCTGGCCTGCTCCAGCGGCGGCGCGGCGGCGGCCAGGCGCAGCGTGTTGCCGGCCAGCCGCACACGCCCCTGCACCTTGGCCTGCTCCAGCTGGTGCACCGGCAGGTCGAGCTTCAGATCCAGCGCCGCGTCCCCACTGGCGCTGGCGCCGTCCAGCGCGTGATGCGTGAACTCGGCCACCGGCGAATCGCGCACGATGGCCAGCGCCGCCGCCAGCGGCCCGCTGCCCGTGGCCTGCACCTGCACCCGCGGCTGCTTGAAGTCGGGCACGCCGGCCTCGATGCCGGACCAGCGCCAGCCGGCGTGGCCCTGTACCTGAGCGGCGCCGGCGTGCACCTGCATGCCGGCGCGCTCGAACACCAGCTCGCCTTTCAGCGCCTCCAACGCGGGCCAGGGCGCCTGGCCCTTGGGCTGCAGGCCCGGCGGCACGTAGGCCAGCAGCACGCCGCTCACCGGCGCGGCGATGCGGAAGGTGCCCACCTCGCCCGGCAGGTTGTAGGGCAGCTCGTGCAGCCGGCCCTGCACGCGCACCGTCACGTCGCGGCCATCGCCCTTGCGCACGGCGTCGCGCACATAGTGGCGCGCGGGCGCCGGGATGCTGAGCGGCAGATAGCGGTACACGCGCGCGCCGTTGGCACGGCTGAAGCCCCCTTGCAAATCGAGCACGCCCGGAAAGCGCGCGCCGCTGCCATCGGCGTTGTCACCACTGTGCCAGCGCGCCGAAAAGCGGCCGGCGGCATCGGCGTTGGCCAGCGTCAGCTCGTCGACCTGCACCTCGATGCGCTCGCCCTGCACGCGCCACTGGGCCTGCGTCTTGAGCGCGTCCAGCGGGATGCGCGGCTCTTCGAACACGCCCGGAAAACTGAGCGCGCCGTTCGCAATCGTCACGCTGGCATGGCCGCCGGCCGGCCCGGCATCCAGCTGCAGCGCCGCGCCCTCCACGCCCGGAACGCCGGGGCGCGCATGGCCCTTGGCGTCGGGCGCGCGCTCCTGTGCGTCGACCCGCAGGCCCGTGGCCCGGGCCTGCAGCCGCCAGTCGCTGGGCGCCTGCAGCGGGCCGTCCCAGCGCGCGTCGACGCGCTCGATCAGGCCGGCCACCGGCTGCCGCTGCAGGCGCTCGCCCCACGCGGGCGGCAGCGGCAGGCTGGCGGCCAGCCGCGCCAGTGTGGCCAGGTCGAGCCGGTCGGCCTGCAGCGTGCCGCCGGCCGCGCGGTGGCTGAGACTCAGGTTGCCGCCCGGCCAGGCCGTGCCGTCGGGCAGGGTGAAGCGCAGCGCCTGCGTCGAGGCCTGAAAGCCATCGGCCTGCCGGCGCCAGACCAGGCGCGTGCTCAGGTCGGCGAAGGCCAGCGGCGCCAGCCGCGGCGCCAGCGTGGCGGCGGCGCCCTGCAGCGCCACGTCGGCGCGCGCGTCCACCGGCGCGCCGCGGCGCACGTCCAGCCACAGGCGCAGGGCGGCGGCGCCGTGCAGCCCGCCCACGCCCTGCGCCTGCAGCCACGGTGCCAGCGGGCTCGCGGCGGCGGCCTGCACGCCGGGCAGGCTGGCGTACAACTGGCCGTCCCAGCTTTGCCAGCGCCCGGCGTGGCGCTCCAGCAGGGCCTGACGGAACTGGCCGATCAGCGTGAAGCGCTCGCCCCAGGCGGGCGGCGGCGTGGCGTCCACGCGCCACTGGTGGCGGCGCAGGCCGTTGCGCAGCACGGCGTCGATGCGCTCGAAGGCCGCCGGCGGCGCGCCCTGCTGCGCGTCGGTCCAGCTCAGGCGCGCGTTGCGCAGCACGATTTCTTCCTGCGCGAACAGCCAGTCGGCGGCGCGCGTGTCGCCCGTTGTGGGCGCGCTCAGGTCCAGCCCGCCCAGCCACCAGCGGCCCTGCGCGTCGCGCGCCAGCGCCAGCTCGGCGTCGTCGATCACCAGCTGCTCCACGCCGCCGCGCAGCAGCGAGGCGACCGAGAACACCACCAGCGCGCGCGGCACCTGCAGGCCAGGCTGGCCGTCGGGGCCAGGCACGCGCAGATCGCGCACCGCCACCTGGGGCACCAGGCCGTTGGCTTCGACCGTGAGTGTGCCGATCGTCACGGAAGTGCCCAGCGCCTGCGTGGCCGCCGCCTGCAGGCGCGGACGAAAAACGTCGATTCGCGGCACAATGAACCAATGCAGTGCCGACCAGGCCAGCACGATGAGCAGCAGCAAGGCGCCCACGATGCGCACGGCCCAACGCACGGCAACGGCAAGAACGCGGATCGGAAAGGGACTCAAGAGCGTGCGCGTGAAGCAGTCGATGAAAGCCGACCGGCGGCAGGGGGAAAGAAATTATGACCCGCGATGAAGCGCCGGGTTCGGTGCTGACACCCGATTCGCCCCACTTGGCAGGGGCCATGCACTCACGCCTGGTGCAGCGCCTGCGCCGCCGCTACGCCGACGAATTGCCCCTGCTGCCGCCCGGCACGCCCGATGCGGCCGCCATGGCCGCCACCTTGCAGCGCCTGCGCGCGCACGGCCACGCCACCGGCGCGGCGCTGCGCATCCTGCGCCAGCTGGTGATGGAGCGCCTGGTGGTGCTGGACTGCGAACAGGGCGCGCCGCTGGCCACCGTCACCGGCGTGGTCACCGCGCTGGCCGAGCTGGCGCTGGACGTGGCCTGCACCGAAGCCTTCGAGCAGCTCGACGCGCGCCACGGCGCGCCCCGGACGGCGGCCGGCGAGCGCGCCCAGCTGTGGGTGGTGGGCATGGGCAAGCTGGGCGCGCGCGAGCTCAACGTCTCCAGCGACGTCGATTTGATCTACATCTACGACGCCGACGGCGAAACCGCCGGCCGCACGGGTGACGCCGAGGGCGCCGGCCGCATCTCGGTGCAGGAATACTTCACCCGCGCGGTGCGCCTGATCAGCACCCTGATCGGCGACGTCACCGAGCACGGCTTCGTGTTTCGCGTCGACCTGGCGCTGCGGCCCAACGGCAACTCGGGCGCGCCGGCCAGCTCGCTGGCCGCGCTGGCCGAATACATGCGCGTGCAGGGGCGCGAGTGGGAGCGCTTTGCCTGGCTCAAGAGCCGCGTGGTGGCGCCGCGCGCCGTGCTGGCCGGCGGGCCGGTGCTGGCGCTGCGCTCGGTGGTGCAGCCCTTCGTGTTTCGCCAGTACCTGGACTACAGCGTGTTCGACGCCCTGCGCGAACTGCACCGCCAGGTGCGCGAGCACGCCAACAAGCGCAGCGCCGGGCGCCCGGCGCGCGCCAGCGACGTCAAGCTCTCGCGCGGCGGCATCCGCGAGATCGAGTTCATCGTGCAGTTGCTGCAGGTGGTGCGCGGCGGCCAGTACCCCGAGCTGCGCACGCGCCCGACGCTGGACGCGCTGGAGCGCATCGCCCGCGCCGGCCTGATGCCCGCCGAGGCCACCCAGGCGCTGGCGCGCGCCTATATTTTTCTGCGCCGGGTCGAGCACCGCATCCAGTACCTGGACGACCAGCAGACGCACCTGCTGCCCACCCACGACGACGACCTGCTGTGGCTGGCGCGCACCATGGGTTACCCCGACCTGTGCGCCTTCCTGGGCGAGTTCGACACCCACCGCGAGACGGTGGCCGAGCAGTTCGACCAGCTGCTGGGCGGGCCCGAGCCCTGCAAAGCCTGCAACAGGCTCAAGCCCGCCCCCGCCGGCCAGGCCGCGCCCGACGAGGGCGCCGACCTGGCCCGCCTGCCCGCGCTGACCGAGCACGCCGCCGTGCGCGCCGAGCTGCAGCGCTGGTGCGCCCTGCCGCACGTGCAGGGCCTGCGCGAAGACGCGCGCCAGCGCCTGCTGCGCGTGATGGGGCTCACGCTGCAATGGCTGAACGCCGGCCGCGTGAGCGACACCGCCGTGCTGCGCTTTCTCGAATGGGTGGACGCGCTGCGGCGGCGCCAGAACTACCTGGCCCTGCTGCTGGAGCGCCCCGCCGCGCACGAGCGCCTGCTGCGCCTGCTGGGCACCGCGCGCTGGCCGGCGCGCTACCTGATGCGCCATCCCGGCGTGATCGACGAGCTGGCCAACCCCGAGCTGCTGGCCGGCCGCTTCGACGCCGCCACGCTGGAGCGCGAGCTGCACGAGCGCCGCAGCGCCCTGGCGCGCGGCGGCGAGGACGACGAGGAAAACCTGCTGGCCCTGCTGCGCCGCGCCCACCACGCCGAGGTGTTCCGCACCCTGGTGCGCGACGTCGAGCGCAGCATCACCGTCGAGCAGGTGGCCGACGACCTGTCGGCGCTGGCCGACGCCATCCTGCGCGTCAGCCTGCGCTGGTGCTGGCCGCTGGTGCGCCACCACCACCGCGCCACGCCGCAGCTGGGCGTCATCGGTTACGGCAAGCTGGGCGGCAAGGAGCTGGGCTACGGCAGCGACCTGGACCTGGTCTTCGTCTACGACGACGAGCACGAGCAGGCGGCCGAAATCTACGCCGCGCTGGTGCGCAAGCTGATCACCTGGCTGACGCTGAAAACCGGCGACGGCGACCTGTACGAGATCGACACCGCCCTGCGCCCCAACGGCGGCTCGGGCCTGCTGGTGACCTCCTTCGGCGCCTACGCCGACTACCAGCAGCAGCGCGGCAGCAACACCGCCTGGACCTGGGAGCACCAGGCCATGACCCGGGCAAGAATGGTGCCCCCCGAATTGCACAGCGACAACCCGGCGGCCCCTTCACCCATGGAGCAGCGCTTCAACGCCATCCGCCACGCCGTCATCACCGCGCCGCGCGACCATGCGGCGCTGCGCACCGAGATCGTGGCCATGCGCGAGCGCATGCGCGGCGCGCACCCGGTGCCGGCCGGGCAGTTCGACGTCAAGCACAGCCCCGGCGGCATGATCGACGCCGAGTTCGCCACCCAGTACCTGGTGCTGGCCCACGCCGGCGAACACCCCGAGCTGGAGCCCAACCTGGGCAACATCGCCCTGCTGGCGCGCGCCGAGGCCGCCGGCCTGCTGCCCGCCGGCGTGGGCCAGGCCAGTGCCGACGCCTACCGCAGCCTGCGCCACGTGCAGCACCTGGCGCGGCTGGACGAGCAGCCCACCCAGGTGCCGCCCGAACCCCTGGCCAGCGAGCGCGCGGCCATCGGCGCGCTGTGGCAGGCGGTGTTCGGCGCGGCGGCCGGCACGCTGGCCTGAATGCTACTATTTACATAGCTGTCCGCGCTTGATGGGCAAGCACCGGAACCACTTTTTATTCAAAACCCTGGGGCGCGCCCGCCTCACCCACGCATCAGCGCCTCGATCTCGTCGGGTGCCACCGGCACGCCGCGCGAGATCAGCTCGCAGCCGGTCTCGGTCACCACGGCGTCGTCCTCGATGCGGATGCCGAGGTTCCAGAACGCCTGCGGCACGCCCTCGCCGGGGCGCACGTACAGGCCGGGCTCCAGCGTCAGCACCATGCCGGCGCGCAGGATGCGGCTGGGCCGGTCCTTGATGACTTCGCCCGACAGCGGGTCGGTGCGCTCGCTCACCTGGCCCAGCTCGCTGGGCTCCACGTAGCTGCCGCAGTCGTGCACGTCCAGCCCCAGCCAGTGGCTGGTGCGGTGCATGTAGAACGGAAAGTAGGCGCGCTGGGCGATCACGTCGGGCGCGCCGCCCACCTTGTCCGCGTCCAGCAGGCGCAGGTCCAGCAGGCCCTGGGCCAGCACCTTGACCGCCGCCTCGTGCGGGTCGTTGAAGCGCGCGCCCGGCCGCGTGGCGGCCGCCGCCGCGTCCTGGCTGGCCAGCACCAACTCGTACAGCGCGCGCTGCGGGCCGCTGAAGCGCCCGTTGGCCGGAAAGGTGCGCGTGATGTCGCTGGCGTAGCCGTGCAACTCGCAGGCGGCGTCGATCAGCACCAGCTCGCCGTCCCGGATGGGCGCGTTGCCGGCACGGTAGTGCAGCACGCAGGCGTTGGCGCCGGCGGCGACGATGCTGGTATAGGCCGGAAACTCCGAGCCGTGCTGGCGAAACTCGTGCAGCAGCTCGGCCTCCAGGTGGTATTCGCGCACGTCCTCGCCGGCGCGCAGCATGCGGCTGCTGCGCTGCATGGCGCGGATGTGGCCGCGCGCGCTGATGGCGCCGGCGCGGCGCATCAGCGCCAGCTCGTGCGCGTCTTTGGTCAGGCGCATCTCGTCCAGCAGCGCGCAGGCGTCGCGCTGCGTCTCGGGCGTCAGCGCGCCATAGCGGGCGCGCGCGCGCACCTGTTGCAGCCAGCCGTCGACGCGCGACTCCAGCCCGGCGTGGGTGGCAAAGGGGTAGCAGACGGTGGCGCGGTTTTCCAGCAGTCGGGGCAGGCGCGCGTCCAGCTCGGTGACGGCAAAGGCCTCGTCCACGCCCAGCGCGGCGGGCGCCGCCTCGGGCCCCAGGCGGTAGCCGGTCCAGACCTCGCGCTCGGCGTCCTTGGGCTGGCAAAACAGGGTGCTGCGGCCGTCGGCCGCCAGCACCAGCCAGGCCTGCGGCTCCTCGAAGCCGGTCAGATACCAGAAGTAGCTGTCGGCGCGATAGGGAAAGTCGCTGTCGCGGTTGCGCTGCTGCTCGGGCGCGGTGGGGATGATGGCGATGGCGCCAGGGCCCATCTGCGCGTTCATTAGGGCGGCCAGGCGCGCACGGCGGGCGGCATGGGGAGATTCGGTGCGGTTCATGCCGCCAATCATGGCACGCAGTGGCGCGCGCTGCGTGGCGCGGCCCGTCAGGCCACCAGGGCCAGCGCGGGATTCAGGGTCTGGGACGGCAGGCAGCCAAACTGCGCGCGGTACTGCGCGCTGAAACGCCCCATGTGCACGAAGCCGTGGGCGAGGGCGACGTCGGTCACGCTCTGGCTTCGACCCTCGGCGGCGGCGCGCTGCAGGGTGGCGTGCGCCGCCTGCAGGCGCTGGCGGCGCGCATAGGCCAGCGGCGCCGGCTCGCCATGGCGCTTGAACACGCCCTCCAGCGTGCGCGGGCTGACGCAGGCCTGGCGCGCGATGTCGGCCAGCGACAGCGGCCGGTCCAGGTGGGCGTGGATGTAGTCCTTGGCGCGGCGCAGGCTGCGCGCCTCGATCGGCCCCGCTGGCGTGCGCTCGGCCTGCCCGGGCTCGCACAACCAACCGGCGAAGGCGGTCAGCAGAAAGCTCTCGATGGCCGCCCGGGCCGCCGGGTGCGCGCACCACTGCGTGCCGAAGCGATCGATGTTGCGACTCAAGTCCAGCACCGCTTGGCACCAGGCGGCCACCTCGGGCTCCTGGCGGCGGCGGGCGGGCAGCCCGGGCGGGCGCGGCTCGACGATGCCCAGCAACTCGTGCACGCGCTGACTGGGCGCCTGCAGCAGCAGCATGGTGCAGTCGGCGCTCCAGCGCATGCGGCTGCGCGTGCGCGGGCGCAGCACGCCGACGGTGGCGTCGTCCAGCTCCGCGTCCGCGCCCTCGCAGGACACGCGCGCGCGGCCAGCCAGCGGCAACTGCACCAGATAGAAGTCGCCCCGCTCGCCGGGGTCGATCAGCACCTCGGCGCCGTAATGCAGCACGTTCAGCGAGGCCTGGCCCAGCACCACGCGGTTGTGCCGCAGGTCCAGATCGCACGAACCGCCGGGCAGCTCCAGCCGGTGCGGCGAAAACACGTGGCCCACACGCTGGCACGCCTCCTCGGCCGAACGCGAGCGGATCAGCGGAAAGGCGTCCAGCAGGGCAGCGCCAGTAGCCGGCGACTGAGGTGCGATCAAGTGAAGTGACTTCCGGGTATTTGCTTTAGGTTTAAAGTATCTACGCTCCGAGGCGCTTTGTCCTGCGGGTTTACCCGCAGGTTTTGGCGCCCTGGTGCCGCCTTGCGCGCAATCCGGACAGGGAAATGCGTCAAACGGCTTGCCGGGCGGGGACTGGCTCGTGCAGCATGCGCCGATGGGTTCTTGCGCGGCCGCTCGGCAGCGGTGCGGGGCAAGAATCCCTGGGCCGGATCACATCGATCGGTCCGATGGCCGACCACAGGAGACCCCCGATGAGCAGCACCCTCGCCCAATTCGCTCAGGACGTCGGCAGCGGCGCCGTGACGATCGTCGATTTGACGCACGCGCTCACCCCCGAGTTTCCGCCCCTGGTGCTGCCGCCGCAGTTCGGCCAGGTGTGGGCCTTCAAGCAAGAGAAAATCAGCCAGTACGACGATGCCGGCCCCGGCTGGTACTGGAACAACTTCTCCTGCGGCGAGCACACCGGCACCCACTTCGACGCGCCGGTGCACTGGATCACCGGCAAGGACCACCCCGACAACAGCGTCGACACCATCGACCCCCGGGTCTTCATCGGCCCGGCCTGCGTGATCGATTGCAGCCAGGAAGCGGCGGCCAACGCCGACTTCAACCTCGACGTGGCGCACCTGCAGGCCTGGGAAACCCGGCACGGCCGCATTCCCGCCGGCGCCTGGGTGCTGTTTCGCACCGACTGGAGCAAGCGCATCGGCGACCCGGCCGCCTACGTCAACATGAAGGACGACGGCGCTCACACGCCCGGCCCCACGCAGGCGGCGGTGGAATGGCTGGTGGGACGCGACGTGCGCGGCTTCGGTGTCGAGACCATCAACACCGACGCCGGCCAGGCCTACGCCTGGCCCCTCGCCTACCCCTGCCACACGCTGATGCACGGCGCCAACAAGTACGGTCTGCAGTGTCTGACCAACCTGGACCAGCTGCCGCCCGTCGGCGCCGTCATCGTGAGCGCGCCGCTGAAGATCAAGGGCGGCTCGGGCAGCCCGCTGCGCGTGCTGGCACTCGTGCCTTGACCACGGGCGGGCGGCGCCAGCAGCAAGGAGACGTGAGATGGCCGAACGTTCATTCGCCAAAGAGGTCGAGCAATTGCGCGTGCCCGCCGGCACCGAGTTTCGCGGCGAGGGCATTCTGGCCGTCACCAAGGCGCTGCTGGAATGCGGCGTGGGCTACGTCACGGGCTACCAGGGCTCGCCGATCTCCCACCTGATGGACGTGCTGGCCGACGCCCAGCCGATTCTGAAGGAGCTGGGCGTGTACTTCGAGCCCGCCGCCAGCGAGGCCGCCGCCGCCGCGGCGCTGTCGGCCTCGGTCAACTACCCGGTGCGCGGCGCAGTGACCTGGAAGTCCACCGTGGGCACCAACGTGGCCTCCGATGCGCTGGCCAACCTGGCCTCGGGCGGGGTGCTGGGCGGCGCGCTCATCATCGTCGGCGAGGACTACGGCGAAGGCTCCTCCATCATGCAGGAGCGCACCCACGCGTTCGCCATGAAATCGCAGATGTGGCTGCTCGACCCCAAGCCCACGCTGCCGGCCATCGTCCAGGCGGTGCACGACGGCTTCGCGCTGTCCGAGGCCAGCCACACGCCGGTGATGCTGCAGCTGCGCATCCGCTCGTGTCACCTGCACGGCAGCTTCATCACGCGGCAAAACCAGCGCCCGGTCTTCTCGCTCAAGCAGGCACTCGAAAGCCCGGTGCGCGATGTCAACCGCATCGTGCTGCCGCCGGCCTCCTTCCTGCACGAGAAGGAAAAGATCGAGCAGCGCTGGCCGGCGGCCGTCCAGTTCATCCAGCAGCACCAGCTCAACGAGTTCGTCGACGGCGAGTTCGATGACGTGGGCATCGTCATGCTGGGCGGCATGCACAGCAACACGCTGCGCGCCCTGCTGCAGCTCGACCTGGCCGACCTGTTCGGCGCCTCGCGCGTGCCGCTGTACATCCTCAACGTCGCCTATCCGCTGGTCGAGGACGAGGTGCTGCGCTTCAGCAAAGGCAAGAAGGCCGTGCTGATGATCGAGGAAGGCCAGCCCGACTACCACGAGCAGCACCTGAACACCATCCTGGGCCGCCACCGCGCGCCCACCAGCGTGCACGGCAAGGACGTGCTGCCGATGGGCGGCGACTACACCGTGGACGCGCTGCGCAAGGGCCTGCGCACCTTCCTGGAGCAGCACTGCCCGCGCGCGCTGGAGCGCAAGGTCTCGGCCAGCGTGTCGCGCCGCAAGGAGGCCACCGACAGCGCCGTCGCCGCGTGCGCCGTTGCGGCCATCGAGCGGCCCGCCGCCGAGCCCGCGGCCACCGTGCCCGAAATCGCCAACGCCATCGGCCAGCTGCTGCCGCCGCGCCCGCCCGGCCTGTGCGTGGGCTGCCCCGAGCGGCCCATCTTCTCGGCCTACAAGCTGGTCGAGGCTGAACTGGGCGTGCACCACGTGTCCTCGGACATCGGCTGCCACCTGTTCCAGATCATGCCGCCGTTCGAGATCGGCGCCACCACCATGGGCTACGGCCTGGGCGCCAGCAGCGCCTCGGCCTTCAACGCCGGCGGCCAGCTGGGCGCGGCCAAGAAGGCGGTGGCCTTCATGGGCGACGGCGGCTTCTGGCACAACGGGCTCACCTCGGGCATCGGCAACGCGGTGTTCAACCAGCAGAACAACGTGTTCGTCATCGTCGACAACAACTACTCGGCGGCCACCGGCGGGCAGGACATTCCCTCGTCGCGCAACACCAACCCCAACCGCAGCACCCTGCACCCCATCGAGCAGGCGGTGCGCGGCGTGGGCGTCACCTGGGTGCGACTGGTGCCGCGCACCTACGACGTCAACCAAATGAAGCAGGCGCTGCACGACGCGCTGACCGCCACCGAGCCCGGCCCCAAGGTGGTGATCGCGCAAAGCGAATGCATGCTCAACCGCCAGCGGCGCGAAAAGCCACAAAAGGCCTTGGCGATCAAGCAGGGCGAGCGCGTGCTGAAGGAGCGCTTCGGCGTCGACGCCGCCGTGTGCTCGGGCGACCACGCCTGCATGCGCGTGTCGGGCTGCCCCAGTCTCACGCTCGCGCCCAGCGGCGATGCACTCAAACCCGATCCGGTGGCCAGCGTCGATCAGGACTGCGTGGCTTGCGGCCACTGCGGCGAGGTGGCCGACGCCGCCGTGCTGTGCCCCTCGTTCTACAAGGCGCACAAGCTCAACAACCCGACCGGCTGGGACCGCTGGCTGGCAGGCCTGCGGCGTGGCGTCGTCGGCTGGCTGCAGGCGCGCGGCGAGCGCCGGCGCGCCGCGCGCCAGCTGTACGCCGCCACCATCGACGAGGTGCGCGCATGAAGCCCCGCCTGATCACCGTGGCCATCATGGCCCTAGGCGGCCAGGGCGGCGGCGTGCTGCAGGACTGGATCGTGCAGCTGGCCGAAAACGCCGGCTGGACCGCGCAGGCCACGTCCGTCGCCGGCGTGGCGCAGCGCACCGGCGCCACCATCTACTACGTCGAAATGGTGGAGCCCACGCCCGGCCAAGTGCCGGTGCTGGCGCAGATGGCCGTGCCCGGCGAGGTCGACATCCTGATCGCCGCCGAGCTGATGGAGGCCGGCCGCGCCGTGGCGCGCGGCCTGGTCACGCCCAACCGCACCACCGTCGTCACCAGCACGCACCGCACCTTCGCCGTGCAGGAAAAAGTGCAGCCCGGCGACGGCGCCGCCGACAGCGCGGCCGTGCTCGATCTGGTGCGCAAGGCCGCGCGCCGCGTGGTGGCCGACGACATGCAGCGGCTCGCCGTCGCGCACCGCAGCGTGATCTCAGCCAGCCTGTTCGGCGCGCTGGCCGGCTGCGACGTGCTGCCCTTTCACCAGCAGGACTTCGAAAAAGTCGTCGAGGCCGGCGGCAAGGGCGTGCAGGCCAGCCTGGCCGCCCTGCGCGCCGGTGCCGAGCTGGCGCGCACGCGTCCCACGCCGCCCGCCCTGGCCGCGCGCGCCGAAGCCATGAAGACGGCGCCGCGCGCCCTGCCCGAGAAGGCCGCCAGCCCCGCGCTGGCACCCCTGCTGGCGCGCATCCGCACCGAATTCGCGCCACCCGCCTGGCCCTGGCTGGGCGAGGGCCTGGCGCGCGTGGTCGACTGGCAGGACGTGGCCTACGGCAGCGAATACCTGGACACCGTCGCGCGCCTGGCCCGGCGCGAGCCGGCGCCCAAGACGGCCGAGCTCAGCATCGCCGCCGCGCACTGGATCGCCGTCGCCATGTCCTACGATGACGTGATCCGTGTGGCCAATTTGAAGACTCGCGCCGAACGTTTCAAGCGCATTCGGGGTGAAGTCGATGCCGGCGCCGGCGACATCGTCGGCATGGAGGAATACTTCCACCCGCGGCTGGAAGAAGCCATGGGCCTGCTGCCCGCCCGTTGGGCCGACTGGCTGGACCGCTCGCCGCGCCTGAAGGCCTGGCTGGGCCCGCGCCTGAACCAGGGCCGGCGCATCCAGACCCACACCATCAAGGGCCACCTGCAACTGCACTTCATGGCCGGCCTGGCGCGCTGGCGCCGTGGCAATCGCCGCCATGCCGAGGAAGCGGCCCACTTGAAGGCCTGGCTGGCCGTGGCCGAGCAGGCGCTGGACCGGGGCGACGCCGCGCTGGCCACCGAGGTGCTGCGCTGCCGCCAACTCATCAAGGGCTACAGCGACACCCACGCGCGCGGCGCCGGCAAGTTCGCCCGCCTGATGCTGGCCGTGCCGCAACTCGGCGGCCAGGCCGGCGCCGGCGCCACCCTGGCCAGCCTGCGCGCCGCCGCCCTGCTGGACCCGAGCGGCAAGGCGCTGGGTGAACGCGAAGCCGCGCTGGGCCTGAAGACCCCACTGCCCAAGCCCTGATGCGCCGCTCTCCCGCCGCGCGGTGCGCTGCGGCGCCCCAAACGACATCACCCCGGACGGGCGAACCCGGCCGGGGTGATGCGTGCGATGCCGCACGGCAGGCCTTCGGGCCCGCCGCTGGGGATCAGGAGTGTTGGCCGAGGGCGGGGTGATCGCCGCGGGCAATGGCGTTGATCGTGGCGCTGCGCACTTCGGCGCGGGTCAGCGTGCTGGCGGGCTCGGCCTGCAGGGCAACGGCGCTCAGTTCGCCCGAGGCAGGCATCTCGCCGGCGGCGGCGCGCACGTCGGGGCGTTGCGCGGTGCTGCTCAGCGCGATGGCCGTGTCGGCGAAGGGCGCTTCGCCCGCGGCGGGTTGCAGCGAGGCGGCAAAGGCGTTGCCCGACAGCAGCAGGGCGGCGGCAGCGGCGGCGATGGAGGCATTGAACTTGGTCATGATGGCTTTCCTTTTCAAAACTGAATCAATCGGTCTGGATGTCGAAGGTCTCAGTTGTTTGCCTTCGATGGAACGTAGTTTGCGCCGATCGGGTGGTTTAAAAAAGCCATTTGAAGTGATTTGACTATTTCCAATTTGGAAACAATGGCGTGGTAGAGCCCCGTCGCCGCGCCGCGCCGTGATGCCGTTATTGCAGCGCCGCCAGCCGCTCGGGCGTGCCGACGTCGGTCCAGGCGCCGGTGTACAGCTCGGCGCCGACCTGCCCGGCGGCGATGGCGCGGCGCAGCAGCGGCGCCAGCGGCGCGGCCACGCCCTGCGGGTTGCCGGGCTGGATGTCGCACCAGGGCGGCTCGAACAGCGCGCGCCGGTACAGGCCCACGGTGCTGAAGGTGTAACGGCCCCCACGCTCCGCTGCTGCGCATGCTGCGCTGCCCCCCGAGGGGGCCTGCCCGCCTTGGGGCGGCCCAGCGCTGGGCGGCGCGCCACCCGGCGGCACCTCGTTCAGCGCCAGTCCGCCCGCCCCGATGCCGAAGTCGCCCGCCGGGTTGTGCGGCGGGTTGGGCACCAGCCACAGCTGCGCCAAGCGGCCGCTGGCGGCAAAGCGCCGCACCGCCTCGGGATCGAAGCGGAAGTCGGGCGCATAAATGTCGCCCGCCAGCACCCAGAACACGTCCTCGGCCGTGGGCGCCAGCAGCGGCAGCGCGCGGACGATGCCGCCGGCCGTCTCCAGCGCGCGGCCGAAGTCGCGGCCTTCGGACGAGAAGCGGATGGCGGGTTGGTCATTTTTCGATAGCTGCTCGCGCTTGTCCATCAAGCGCTGTGGGCCAAAATAGCCCTCGATCTGCTCACCCAGCCAGGCGGTGTTGACGACGACTTCGCGCACGCCATCACGCGCCAGCGCGTCCACCCACCACTGCAGCAGCGGCCGGCCGCGCACCGGCAGCAGCGGCTTGGGCGTGTGGTCGGTCAGCGGGCGCATGCGCTCGCCGCGGCCGGCGGCCAAAATCAGCGCGCGCGGCGCGGGCAGGGCGTCCAAAGTCATGGCGTGACTGTAGAAGATCGCCGGCACCCGCTGGACAGCCGCGCCGGGCCGATTTATTATTACGTCTGTAATAACGTCAGGAGCCCACCATGCACACCCTCAAACTCACGCAGATCGGCAATTCGGTGGGCGTGATCCTGCCCAAGGACGCGCTGGCCAAGCTCAAGCTGCAAAAGGGCGAATCGGTGTTCCTGACCGAATGCGCCGACGGCTTCATCCTCACGCCCTACGACCCGGCGCTGGACGAAGAGCTGAACGCCGGGCGCGAGTTCATGCGCGAGTACCGCGACACCTTCCACCAGTTGGCCAAATGAGCTGGCGCTGGATCAGCAAGCCCGCGCTGCTGCTGCTGCACGCCGAAAGCCTGGCCGAGCACGGCGGCAGCCCCGGCCTCCGCGACGAAGGGCTGCTCGACTCGGCCCTGGCGCGCCCGCAAAACCTGCTGGCCTACGGCGAGCCCGATGTGGCTGCGCTGGCCGCCGCCTACGGCAGCGGCGTGGCGCGCAACCACCCCTTCATCGACGGCAACAAGCGCGCCGCGCTACTTTCTATCGGCCTGTTTCTGCACCTGAACGGCTGGCGCCTGACCGCCAGCCAGGCCGACACCACGCGCACCATGCTGGCCCTGGCCGCCGGCGAGCTCCCCGAAGACGCCCTGGCCGACTGGCTGCGCCGCCACGCCGCGCCGCGCGCCTGAACGGCCCACGGTGGGCGGGCCGCACCTATCATTGCCCGCCATGTCCCCGCCGCCCGACCTCGCCGCCGCCGAACCCGCGCACGCTGCCGCCAACCAAGCCGCCGCCGCCTTCATCGCCCGCTGGCAAGGCGTGCAGGCCAGCGAGCTGGCCACCGCGCAAAGCTTCGTCATCGACCTGTGCCGGCTGCTGGGCGTGGCCGCGCCGCACCCCACGCCCGAGCAGGACTACATGTTCGAGCGCCCCATCACCTTCGCGCACGGCGACGGCTCCACCAGCGCCGGGCGCATCGACTGCTACCGGCGCGGCGCCTTCGTGCTGGAGGCCAAGAAGCTCAAGGCCGCCGGCCACACGCGCACTTTCGACGACGGCCTGATCCGCGCCCGCAGCCAGGCCGAGGGCTACGCCCGCGCGCTGCCGGCGGCCGAGACGCGCCCGCCCTTCCTGCTGGTGGTCGACGTCGGCACCGTGATCGAGGTCTACGCCGAATTCAGCCAGAGCGGCGCCACCTACACGCCGTTTCCCGACCCGCGCAGCCACCGCATCGCGCTGGCCGACCTGGCCCGCCCCGACATCCGCGCGCGGCTGGCCGCCATCTGGCGCGACCCGCACAGCCTCGACCCCGCGCGCATCAGCGCCCGCGTCACGCGCGAGGTCTCGGCCCTGCTGGCCGAGCTGGCGCGCTCGCTGGAGGCCAGCCTGGGTTTCAAGCCAAATCAGGCCGCAGCGCCCGTCCATCAATCGCCGGCAGCTTCCGAAGTGGTAGCAAACTACCTCACCCGCTGCCTGTTCAGCATGTTTGCCGAGGACGTCGAGCTGCTGCCCCAGGGCGCCTTCACCCAGCTGCTGCAAACCCACCGCCGCGACCCCGAAACCCTGCGCCAGATGCTGCGCATTTTGTGGGCCGACATGGACCACGGCGGCTTTTCGGCCGCGCTGGCCGGGCGCGTGCTGCACTTCAACGGCAAGCTGTTCAAGGGCGCGGCGGGCGACGGCTACAGCCTGCTGCTGACGCCCGCGCAGATCGAGCTGCTGATTGCGGCCGCGCGCTGCAACTGGCGCGAGGTCGAGCCCGCCATCTTCGGCACCCTGCTCGAGCGCGCGCTCGACCCCGCCGAGCGCCACGCCCTGGGCGCGCACTACACCCCGCGCGCCTACGTCGAGCGCCTGGTGCTGCCCACCGTCATCCAGCCGCTGCGCGCCGAATGGCAGGACGCCCACGCCGCGGCCCTGGTGCTGGCCGCCGAGGCGCACCAACTCACCGGCCGCGCCGCCGACGAGAAAATGGCCGCCGCGCGCCAGCAGGTGCGCGCCTTTCACCACCGCCTGTGCAGCCTGCGCGTGCTCGACCCGGCCTGCGGCAGCGCCAACTTTCTCTACGTCACGCTCGAACACCTCAAGCGCCTCGAAGGCGAAGTGCTCAACACCCTGGCCGACCTGGGCCAGACGCAGGACGCGCTGGCCTTCGAGGGCGAGACGGTGACGCTGCAGCAGCTGCGCGGCATCGAGCTGAACGAGCGCGCCGCCGCCCTGGCCGAGCTGGTGCTGTGGATCGGCTGGCTGCAGTGGCACGTGCGCACCCACGGCCTGGCCAGCGTGGCCGAGCCCGTGGTGCACAACTACGGCAACATCGAATGCCGCGACGCCGTGCTGGCCTGGGACGCGCAAGAACCCGCCCGCGACGCCGCCGGCCGCCTGCTCTCGCGCTGGGACGGCGTCACGCACAAGCCCCACCCCGTCACCGGCCAGCCCGTGCCCGACGAGGCCGCCCAGGTGCCGCAGTGGCGCTACCTGGGCGCGCGCAAGGCGCAGTGGCCGCAGGCGGATTTCATCGTCGGCAACCCGCCCTTCATCGGCGCCAAGTTTCTGCGCGACTCATTGGGCGACGGCTACGCCCAGGCCCTGCGCGCCGCCTGGCCCGAGGTGCCCGAAAGCGCCGACTTCGTCATGCACTGGTGGCAGCACGCCGCCGCCCAGGTGGCCGGCGGCGCCGCGCAGCGCATGGGCCTCATCACCACCAACAGCGTGGTGCAGACCTTCAACCGCCGCGTGGTGCAGGCCGCGCTGGCCGCCGGCACCCACCTGGCCCTGGCCGTGCCCGACCACCCCTGGGTCGACGGCGCCGGCAACGCCGACGTGCGCATCGCCATGACCGTGCTGGCCCCCGGCCCCGGCACCGGCACGCTGCTCACCGTCACCGACGAAACGCCCGGCGAGCACGGCGAAATGGCCGTGCAGCTGCAGGCGCGCGAGGGCCTGATCCACGCCGACCTCAGCATCGGCGCCAACGTGGCCGCCGCGCAAAGCCTGCGCGCCATGCAAGGCATCTCCTCGCCCGGCGTCAAGCTGCACGGCGCCGGCTTCATCGTCACGCCCGAACAGGCTGCGGTATTACTCCCTCTCCCTCTGGGAGAGGGTGGGGGTGAGGGCGAGCCGCGCCTCATCCGCCCCTACCGCAACGGCCGCGACCTCACCGACACGCCGCGCGGCGTGCTCGTCATCGACGCCTTCGGCCTCGGCAGCGACGAGCTGCGCGACCAGCACCCCGCCGTCTGGCAGTGGCTGCACGAGCGCGTCAAGCCCGAGCGCGATGCCAACAACCGCGCCAGCTACCGCGACAACTGGTGGCTGTTTGGCGAACCGCGCAAGGACTTGCGCCCGGCACTGGCCGGCCTGCCGCGCTACATCGCCACGGCCGTGACCGCCAAGCACCGCGTGTTCCAGTTTCTGGACGCCGCCATCCTCGCCGACGACGCCTTGATCTGCATTGCCAGTGCCGACGCCTTCGACCTCGGGGTTCTCTCCAGCGCCGTGCACATCGAGTGGGCACTCGCCACCGGCAGCACGCTGGAAGATCGTCCCCGATACATCAAGACCACCTGCTTCGAAACCTTCCCCTTCCCCGACGCCGACACCGGCCTCACGCCCGCGCTGCGCCAGCGCATCGCCCAGCTGGCCGAGCAGATCGACGCCCACCGCAAGCGCGTGCTGGGCCACGACACCTTCCCCCTCTGGGGGAAGGCAGGGATGGGGGCCGGCGGCACCAGCGCCGACGTCGAGCCTGCGCCAGCGGCCCCCACCCCAACCCTCCCCCA
>JAFKGE010000082.1 GCA_017307865.1 Burkholderiales bacterium
ACCTTGCTGCGTTATGTGGCCCTGTACAACCACCAACTGCCGCAGTCAGCGCTGGGCAGCAAGACGCCTATGCAGGCCATGAAGCAGTGGTATCAGGAGAGCCCGCATCTGTTTCACAAGCGACCTTATGATCGTCCGGGATGCGACACTTAGCCATGCGCGCGTTGTCTCGCGTGGACGCCATGTCAGACATAGGGTCGACAACCCATATCCGCGTGGCGCCGTGCCGGCGCAGGACGTCATACGCCAGTTGAAGTATCGCCTTGGGAGTTTGCGCGAAGGTGATGAAACGACGTCCGGTTGTAAGAAAGCCAAGCTTGGTATCTGGCGCCAAGCGTCTTGCCATATCGAGCCGTGCAAACGGATCCTGCTTATGGAAACGGACCGCGACCGCGATATTTGTGCTGGTCAACAACTCGATCGCCTCATAGCCGACCCGGTCCAGCAGAGGCATCATCTTCCGTGTCGTGCGGTCGTTCACCCCCATCGCGCCCCAGATGCTCTGGTTCCCGTCGCGTAACGAGACATCGATCAACTTCACGTCCGTCATGGCAGTTTCCTTTCATTGAACTGGTCTTCTAGCCAGCGCGTAGTGACTGAGTTCTCGGTCACGGCAGAAAGCATCAGCAGCTTGCTCAGCAGCGCGCGGTTCGTGGTAGGACCTTCCACTTCAAGCTCGTCGACGGCACGCCTCGCCTGCCTCAAGGCGTCCTCCCGACTTGGCCCCCACGCGATAATTTTGGCCATCAGCGCATCATAATAAGGCGGGAAGAGATAGCCCTCATACATGTGGGTTTCCCAGCGGACGCCGCCGATTGGCGTAGGGCGCCAGCGCTTTAAACGACCGGGAGTTGGGCGCAGCCCATGCTCAGGATCTTGCGCCGTCAGTCGCAGTTCGACGGCATGGCCCTCGACGGAAATATCATTCTGGGTGAAGGGCAGCGTACCACCAAATGCGACCAGTATCTGTTCTCTCACAAGGTCTACGCCCGTCACAGCTTCGGTCACTGGGTGTTCAACCTGTACACGCGGATTGACTTCCAGAAATGAGATTTCACGCGTTCCTACATTGTAGAGAAATTCGACGGTCCCCAGACCACGATATCCAAGCCCACGCCCAATCTTAATGGCATAATCGAACAGCTTGACGCGGTCCTCCGGATGCAACGCGGTCGAGGGTGCTTCTTCAAGCATTTTCTGATATCGGAATTGCACAGAACATTCCCGCTCACCCAGATGTACACAGGCACCATGCGCATCCCCGAGAATCTGCACTTCGATATGCTTGGCCGCGCTGACGAAGCGCTCGAGAAAGACAGTGCCATCGCCGAAGGCCGAAGCGGCTTCAGAGGATGCGACCCTCCATGCCTCAGGCAGTTCTTCCATTCGGGTGACGAGCTTCATACCACGCCCACCACCTCCATACGCCGCTTTCACCAACAGCGGAAAGCCCGTCTTTTCGGCCAATGCCGTAGCCTCTTCAAGCGTTGAGGTCTGACCGCCCGGCGACACTGGCACCCCAACCGATTCGGCAAACGCTCGGGCGCTAAGCTTGTCACCCAAGGTTTCAAGTTGCTCGGGCTTCGGGCCAATGAAGATCAGGCCGTTCTCGGCACAAGCGCGAGCGAAATCACCGCTTTCCGCCAAGAAGCCGTAACCGGGGTGGACCGCGTGGCAGCCCGTTGACAGAGCAGCATGCAACACGGCCTCTCGATTGAGGTAGCTGTCAGTCGAACGCGGTCCGCCCACCACGAGCACGCGGCTTGCCCGCTTGGCGGCAAGCGTTTCCCTGTCGACGGAGGAAACACCCAAGACTGTCTCGTAGCCCAGCCTCTCGCACGCTTCGATGACGCGCAGTGCTATCTCACCACGATTGGCGATATAGACTCGCCGGACACCACTCATGACGCCTCCGTCAGAGTAAAGAGCGGTTGATCCTGCTCGACCAGCTCTCCATTCGCAACATGAATAGCTGCGACAATCCCGCTCGCGCCCGCCGTAACCGAATTCATCAGCTTCATTACTTCGATGATACAAACGACGGTTTCAGGTTCGACTCGATCTCCAACCTTCACGAAAGGGGGCTCGCCTGGCTTCGGAGTCACGTAGAATGTACCCAATAGCGGCGACCGAATCTTGATGCCTTCAATTTCGTCCGGACTCTTTGCCGGCACTGTGCGGGCAGTCGCCTGATCCCGAACGGGCTCTCTAACCTCAGGTCGCGACTTTTCAGAAATATGACGCGTTGACAAATAAGCCAATTTAGAAGTATCTTGCGTGGCCCCCAGGTCAACCAGATCACCCCGACGTACCACAAGGGAGACATCACCCTTGGAATAGCTGAATTCGGAAAATTCAGCCTCCTTAAGGAGACGTACTACCATTGCGAGTTCTTCCAGATCAATATTATTCATGTAATGCGTCCTTTCTGTTTCCCCTCAGCCGCCGCTTTCGGGTTTCAGTCTAACTGCGATTCCTATGAAATGCCGGAAGTGCTGGTAGAAAGCGTACCCCCGACGACTTCATCCACTTTTTCGCGAATGGAGAGAACCGACAGCAAGTGTGATGCATACGTCAGTGTCTCTGCTATTATGAACATTTACTTTCAGAGAACGTTGAGCCATCTTTGAACGGACCAACTATTCGTTCGTCATGCGCTGGCGCTCTTATGTGCAATCATATCTAGAGTTTCCGTTACGATCGCATCAGCGAATTCAGCGTCGTTGAAATGATAGTCTAGAACGGTTACCGGAATGCGATCTGGCAGCACCTCTCGCAGATAATCAGAAAATGGTTTTGGGACAGCGAGGTCTTGTAGATGACCGGTAGGGGAGTCATGATAAGAATAGCCCTTCAGAGGCACCAAAAAACGTACTGGACCATCCGACTGACTAGCTAGCGATGCCACTTTGTCAGCGACCTTCTTTAAATCTTCCAACGTGGTGCGAACGGCGGTGATAGCCGGGTTGTGGCGGTGGTATCGTCGCCCTGGGAAACGCGCGCTAGTCTGCTCTAAATCAGGACCGAGTATGAAGTCGACGTTACCCGGCGCAAATATCGTGGGAACGCCCAGTGCCAGACCTGCTTTCGCTCGATCGGGTCCGGCTGCAGCCAAGCCGCCAAAGAGTTCATCGACGATTTCGGTCCACGAAAGCTCAAGCACCGCAGCCACATTTCGTTCGGCAACAATAGCATCGAGGGTCGGTCCGCCACGCCCCACGGTGTGGAACATCATGACCTCGAACCCCTCCTTCTCAAGTTGTTTGCGGACGCGAGCAGTGCCCTGCTCAATGCAACCGAGGGTGCCAATGAGAACTAGGGGGCGTTCAGGTGTGGAAGCTGCTGCGAAACTGTATCCACGAGCCATGGCAGCCGCAGCAAGAGCTGCGTTGCGATAGACCTCACGATTGATACTGTTCAAACCGGACACATCGGTAACCGGATTGACCATCATTATGTCTTTCGTGCCCACGAACGGCGTGGTGAAACCCGACGCCATGGTCGATACCATCACTTTGGGTACTCCATAGGGCAGTGCGCGCATGACGGAGGTAGCCAGCGACGTCCCCATAGTCCCTCCAAGCGCAAGAACACCCGAAAACTGCCTTCGCTTGAAAAGATCCATGACAATTGCTAACGACCCCTTGATCATCACATCTAGACACTTGCCCTCATGGCCAATTTTCCGCACGTCTTCAATTGTCGTTCCAGCAGCCTCGGCGACCGCGTCAGGCGGAATTTCGGCACCGGGAACTGTATTTAGAATGCTTGAATCAAGGTGTATGATCTCGCAGCCGGACGCTTCGATTTCCGATCGAAGTAAGGCAATTTCATTCTGCTTTGTATCCCGCGCCCCGATCAAAAGCACCTTGGGTTGAGCGACTGTCATGAATTTCTCCTAAGTTTTTACCGCGAATTTCGCACGGCAACTTCCAAATCCGAAGATGATGCGACGTGAACTCTACCTATCAGCTCTCCAATGTGAAGCCTGTGGAGGAAATCAACTTCTTCCAGCGCTGCATGTCTTCCTTCACTTGCTGTGCCATTTCCGCAGGAGAAGAGGGGGCGAGTTCGAACGACAGACTGTCCATCGATTGCACGATGTCCGCTTGTGTGGCGGCGGTGTTGAGGGTGGCGTTAAGCGACTGGATCGTGTCCGCCGGTGTTTTCGCCGGAACGAAGAAACCGTGCCATTCGGTAAAGCCGAGTTCGCCGAATCCCTGTTCAACCAGCGTTGGGATCGAGGGGAAAAACCGGCTGCGTGATTTCCCCATGGTCACGAGAAGACGGCAGCGTCCGCTGGCGAGGTGAGAAGTGAGTTCCGACAAGGGAGCGATCACCGCCGGCAATTGGCCGCCGATGAGATCCTGTACCGCCGGCTGGCTGCCGCGGTAGGCGACATGGCGCCATGGCGTGTTCGCGGCGCGGCCGAGCAGCATCCCGATGAAGTGCATCGTCGTGCCATTGCCGGCCGTGCCGAAGTTGGCTTGCTCCGGATTGGCGCGGCACCAAGCTAGAAACTCGGGTACCGTCTGAATGCTGGCTGGAACCGCTGGGCCCACGGCCAGGCCATGGTTGAATTGCACGGCCCGCGACACGGGCGCGAAATCGGCAACCGGATCGTAGGGCAATTTTTTGTAGGTGAAAGGGTAGATGCCAAACACCGCCATGGGCGCCAGCATCAGCACCGATCCGTCGGCGGGCGCGGTTTTCAAGGCCGATGCGGCGATCTGCCCGCCAGCGCCCGCCCGGTTGTCCACCACCACGGCCTTGGCGTAGCCGGGACGCATTTTTTCGGCAAAGCGCCGTGCCGCCACATCGATGGCCCCCCCGGGCGGAAAACCCACCAGGATCTTGGCGAGATCCAGGTTCTGCGCCCATCCGGACAAGGGCAATGAGAGCCAGGGGGCGGTGCCTGCCAGCATGAGTTGGCGACGCGTGATGGTCATGTTGTCTCCTGTGATGATTCAAAATTTCCAGTGGGGCAAGCGTCAATCGACGCGCAACACCACGGCTGCGCCGGTGTCGCCTGCGGCGCAGCCGGTGAACACGCCGATGCCGCCGCCGGCTTCGCGCAGCGCCCAGCCAAGCTCGGCGATGCCGCGCATGCCGGTCGGGCCCTGGGGATGGCCATAGATGAGGCTGCTGCCGTAGACGTTCATTTTTTCCAGATCGAACCCGGTTTGCTGGGCGAACCAGATATCGTTGACCGCGAACGGGTTGTGGGTTCCGATCAACCTGACGTCGCGGATGGAAATCCCGGCGATTTCCAGCGCGCGCAGAGCCGCGGTGGTGGCGGCCTTGGGCATCTGCGCCTTGCCCGCGCGCGCATAGCCGACCGACAGCAGGCGCACGACGCCACGGCCGGCGGACAGCGTGCCGGCCTGTCGCTGGTTGCATACCAGCGCGCCGGCGCAGCCATCGGCCGGGTGCGTTTGCCCGCCAGGGGTGACGACGCCGTCGGGTTGGACGGGTTTGAGCGAGGCGAGCCCTTCGGCGCTGTATTCATGAACGCCCTCGTCGGCATCCACCTGCCATGAACGGCGCCCCTGGCTCCATCGCACAGGCTGCATGTACTGGCGTTGAAAACGCCGGTCGTCCGCCAGCGATTGCCGATACTGCTGCCAGCGCAGCAGGGTCAGGTCATCCAGGGCCTGCCGCGTGACTCCGCCATCGCGGGCGGTGTTTTCGGCGGTAATGACCATGGAGTGGCCGGTGTTGGGGTCCGAGGCGAAATTGTCCAGCACCCAATGCTCGGTCAGCGGCGCTCCGGCCTGACTCTGGCTTTGCGGATAGACCAGCAAGGGGCCGTTGCTGGTGCGGTCGGTCACGACGACGAGCGGCTGGGCCTGCGCGTCCATTTCGACTATACCTGCGGCATGCGCGAGACACGCGACGGACGTTGCGCAGGCTTGCGCGATGCTGGGGCCGGTGACGCCGTGCATGCCCAGGCGCGCGGCCAGCCAGGGGGCGGCGAAGAATGCCCGCGGTTGAACCACGGTATTGCCCAATACGAGGTGATCGATGGCGCCGGGGTCGATCGCGCGCTCCTGCATCGCATCGCGCGTGACCGCGTAAGCCAGGTCGTAGCTGGACACATCGGCCAAGCGCCCCTGCCATCGCACGAAGGGCGACGACCACAGGTGCGGCAGGCTGATGGCGGCATTGTCGAATTTCATGGTCATGTCTCCGATGAAGAGGCGGGGGCGTCGGCACGTACGGCGATCAGCGAGTTCTTGTAGGCGCTCTGGGGCAGACTGCCGGGCTCGAGAATGTGTACCGCGATGCGTACTTGCAGTTGGGCGCGAACCTCGTTTTCGATGGCTCGTGCGTATTCCACGCGATGGCGGACACGATTCCACGCTGATGGCGGACAGAGTTCCACCGTCATGGCGGACACCGTTCCACGGTGATGGCGGACAGCATTCCATTTTGATGGCGGACACCTGAGGGTGTTCTGAGTGACCCAAACGAG
>JAFKGE010000037.1 GCA_017307865.1 Burkholderiales bacterium
CGTGCTGCTCCAGGTGCAGGACGGCCAGGACGTGGGCCCCGGCGAGGTGCTGGCGCGCATTCCGGTCGAAGGCCAGAAGACGCGCGACATCACCGGCGGCTTGCCGCGCGTGGCCGAGCTGTTCGAGGCCCGCTCGCCCAAGGACAAGGGCGTGCTGGCCGAGCAGACCGGCACCATCTCGTTCGGCAAGGAGACCAAGGGCAAGATTCGCCTGCAGATCACCGACCCGGACGGCAAGATCTGGGAAGAGCTGATCCCCAAGGAGAAGAACCTGCTGGTGCACGAGGGCCAGGTGGTCAACAAGGGCGAGTCCATCGTCGACGGCCCGGCCGACCCGCAGGACATCCTGCGCCTGCTGGGCATGGAAGAGCTGGCGCGCTACATCGTCGACGAGGTGCAGGACGTCTATCGCCTGCAGGGTGTGAAGATCAACGACAAGCACATCGAGGTCATCGTGCGCCAGATGCTGCGCCGCGTCGTGGTCGAGAACCCGGGCGAGTCCAGCTACATCGCCGGTGAGCAGGTCGAGCGCTCGGAGATCCTCAACACCAACGAGGCGCTGCAGCGCGACGGCAAGATCGCCGCCACCTACTCCAACATCCTGCTGGGCATCACCAAGGCGTCGCTGTCCACCGACAGCTTCATCTCGGCGGCGTCGTTCCAGGAGACCACGCGCGTGCTCACCGAGGCGGCCATCATGGGCAAGCGCGATGAGCTGCGTGGCCTGAAGGAGAACGTCATCGTCGGCCGCCTGATCCCCGCGGGCACCGGCCTGGCCTACCACCAGGCGCGCAAGGCCAAGGACCAGATGGACGAGGCCGAGCGCCGTGCCATCGCCGAGGCGGAAGCGGCCGAACTGGCCGAAGCCACCGAGGCGGCGGCGGCCTCCGCGTCGCCCGACGAAGGCGCTTCGGCGGCCTGATTGCTTTTGAAAGCATAGCGCCCTGCGCACGCTCCATGGGCGTGCCAGGGCGTTTTTTCATATAAAGTCAGAATCGATCCCATGTCCGACGGTCTGGTGATTGCCATCGCCCTGGTCGCCCTGGCGCTGTTCTGGGCGGTGGGCGCCTACAACCGCCTGGTGCGCCTGCGCGCCGCCATCGGCACCGCCTTTGCGCCGCTGGATGCACGCTTCGTCGAGCGGCTGGCGTGGATGGGCGAGGCGCTGAAGCCAGGTGGAGGGTCGACCAGCGCCGAGGCCACCGATGGCCCGGATGCCGCGCTCACGTCCGAGCCGCCCTCGTGGGCGCGCCTGGGCGCAGCCAGCGAGCAATGGGCGCTGGCGCTGGCGCCGGTGCGCGCGCGGCCGGCCGACGCCGACGCCGTGGGGCGCTTGGTGCTGGCCCATGCGGCGCTGGACGCGGCCTGGGCCAGCATTCCGGTGCAGGACTGGGCCGCTCACGTGGCCATCGACGCTACGCCGGTGCTGGCGCAGTGGGAGCGCCTGCGCCAGCAGGAGCAGCCGCTGGTGGCGGCGTTCAACGCCGCGGTGCAGCGCTACAACGCCGCCATCGGGCAGTTTCCGGCCGCCCTGATGGCGCGCCTGTGCGGCTTTCGGGCGGCGCAGGGTCTGCCGCTGCTCGAGGACGCCCCAGCGTGAGTCCGCCGGCGGCCCGTGACGGCACCACAGCGCGGGAGGCGCCGCCGCTGTGGCGGCAGTTGCAGTTGCTGGCGCGCCTGATCGAGGGCGTGGGTGCGGGCCAGTCGCTGACGCGTCTGTTGGACGACGTGCCGCCCGGCCTGCGCGCCGGCGCCCAGGCGCTCAGCTTCGAGGTGCTGCGCCACTGGGGCACGGCGCAGGCGCTGCGCGGCCGCCTCGCGCCGCGCCGGCCGGCGCCGCTGGCCGATGCGCTGCTGTGCAGCGCGCTCGTTCTGCTGCTGCCGGACTGCGCGCAGGCCTACCCGGCCTTCACCGTGGTCGATCAGGCCGTGGAAGCGGCCAAGCGCGAGCCGACGCTGCGCCGCCAGGCGGCCTTCATCAACGCCTGCCTGCGCCAGTACCGGCGCGACCCCGACGGGTTGCTGGCCGCGCTGGCGGACGATCCGGTGGCGCGGTGGAACCACCCGGCGTGGTGGATCGAGCGCCTGCAGGCCGACGACCCCGAACACTGGGCCGCCCTGCTGGCGGTCAACCAGCTGCCGGCGTCGATGGACCTGCGGGTCAACGTGCGGCGCAGCGATGTGACGGCCTATGGCGAGCAACTGGCGCAGCGCGGCATCGCGGGCATGCCCTTGGGTGGCGCGGCTTTGCGGCTGAGGTCCCCGCACCCGGTGCACGAGCTGCCGGGCTTTGCCGAAGGCCTGGTGTCGGTGCAGTCGGCGACGGCGCAACGTGCCGCCCCCTTGCTGCTGGACGGCCTGGGCGCGCAGCCCCTGCGCGTGCTCGACGCCTGTGCTGCCCCCGGCGGCAAGACCGCCCACCTGCTGGAGCTGGCGCCGCATGCGCAAGTGACGGCGCTGGAGCTGAACGCCGAGCGCAGCCAGCGCATCGACCAGAACCTGCAGCGCCTGGGTCTGCAGGCGCAGGTGCGGGTGGCCGACGCGGGCGATCCTGGGGCCTGGTGGGACGGCGTGCCCTTCGACGCCATCCTGCTGGACGCGCCGTGCAGCGCCTCGGGCATCGTGCGCCGCCACCCGGACGTGCGCTGGCTGCGCCGCGCCAGCGACATCGCCCAGCTGGCTGCCGCGCAGGACCGCCTGCTGCAGGCCTTGTGGCCGCTGCTGGCGCCGGGTGGCCGCCTGCTGTACTGCACCTGCTCGGTGTTTCGCGCGGAGGGCGCCGAGCGCATCGCGGCGTTTGCCGCACGCAACACCGACGCGCGCCAGCGGCCCGCGCCGGGCCATTTGTTGCCATTGCTGCCGGGAACGGGCGCCGAGCTTGGCGACAATGGCAGGCACGATGAAGATGGATTCTTCTATGCCCTGCTGCACAAGCCTGCCGCCTGAGAGCCTGAGAGTCTTTTGCTCACGCCCGCCGTTCGCGCCAAATCGGCCGCGCTCGTGGTTGCAGATGCTCGCCATAGCCCGCGCTATGGCTGCGCTTTGCGCCTAGATCGCAGCCGATTTGGCACGCCCCTCGACCATGTTCAAAAAACTCTCAAGCTCTGAGGCGCGGGCCCGCCGGCGCGCGCTGGCCGCGCTGCTGTGCGCCGGGCTGGGCGGCATGGGCGGCGCGGTCTGGGCGGCGGCGCCGGGCGTGCAGTCGCTGCGCGTCGAGCGCAGCGACGACGAGGTGCTGCTGTACGCCGAGCTCAGCTTCGAGCTCGCCGCTTCGGTGCAGGACGCCCTGCTCAAGGGCATTCCGGTGCACTTCGTGGCCGAGGCCCGGGTCTTGCGCGAGCGCTGGTACTGGTTCGACCAGGAACTGGCGCAGGCCGCACGCTACACGCGCGTGGCCTACCAGCCGCTCACGCGCCACTGGCGCCTCAACACCTCCAGCGAGCCCATCAACGACGCCGAGCTGGGCCTGGGCCTGTCGCAGCAGTATGACTCGCTGGCCGAGGTGATGGCCGCCGTGCAACGCATCGCGGGCTGGAAGATCGCCAGCGCCGAGCAGCTGGCGGGCGGTGGCGCGCAGCTGCTGCAGTTTCAGTTTCGGCTGGACGCCAGCCAGTTGCCGCGCACCTTCCAACTGGGCGGGCTGCGCCAGTCGGACTGGCACCTCGCGCTCGAGCGGCGTCAGCCGCTGGAGCTGGAGCGCAGCCCATGACGGCGCCCAAGAGCGAGTTCGACCTGGAGCTGCCGGGGCAGGGCAGGGTCACGCGCTGGACGCTGCGCCTGGCCGCCGTCACCATGCTGGTGGGCGGGCTGGTGCTGGTCTTTTTGCTGGTGCAGGCCACCAACAACCGCCTGCTGTACGAGCGCTACTTCACCCGCCTGCTGTGGGTCAACATCGCGGCGGCGGCGGTGCTGGCGCTGGTCATCCTGTGGGGCGTCTATCGCCTGCTGTCGCGGCTGCGGCGCGGCAAGTTCGGCAGCCGCCTGCTGATCAAGCTGGCGGCCATCTTCGGCCTGGTGGGCGTGCTGCCGGGGCTGCTGATCTACGGCGTGTCCTACCAGTTCGTGTCGCGCTCGATCGAGACCTGGTTCGACGTCAAGGTCGAGGGCGCGCTTGAATCGGGCCTGACCCTGGCACGCAGTTCGCTGGAGACGCAGGCGCGCGAGTTCGGCAACCAGCTGCGCGGCGCCGCGACGCTGCTGGCCGACACGCCCGACGCCGCGGCGGCGCTGCCGCTGGAGCGGCTGCGCGCGCAGATCGGCGCCACCGACGCCAACCTGTGGAGCAGCTCGGGGCGGCTGATCGCCAGTGCCGGGCTGTCGCGCTTCGATTTGTCGCCCACCAAGCCTTCGGCGCAACTGCTGCGCAACGTGCGCGCCCAAGGCGTGGCCACGCAGATCGAAGGCCTGGACGAGGCCGCCGTGCCGCGCGCGGCCGGCAGCGCGCCACCTGAGGCGCGCATTCGCGCCCTGGTGGTGGTGGGCGGCCGCTCGCTGGGCCTGACCGACGAGGCGCGCCTGGTCGAGGCGGTGCAGCCGCTGCCCAGCGTGCTGGTTGAAAACGCCCTCGCCGTGCAGGAGGCCAACCGCGAATACCAGGAGCGTGCGCTGGGCCGCCAGGGCTTGCGCCGCATGTACATCGGCACCCTGACGCTGGCGCTGTTCCTGGCCGTGTTCGGCGCCGTGCTGCTGGCGGTGTTGCTGGGGCAGCAGCTGGCCACGCCCCTGCTGATGCTGGCCGACGGTGTGCGCCAGGTGGCCGCGGGCGATTTGCGGCCCAAGGTCATCCTGGCCGGGCGCGACGAGCTGGTGGGCCTGACGCGCTCCTTCGCCGACATGACGCGCCAGTTGGCCGACGCCCGCACGGCGGTGGACACCAGCATGCGCGAGGTGGAGACCGCGCGCGCCAACCTGCAGACCATCTTGGACAACCTGACGGCGGGCGTCATCGTGCTCGACGCGGCCGGCATCGTGCAGTCGGCCAACCCCGGTGCCACGCGCATCCTGCGGGCACCCCTGGCGGCCGGCGTCGGCCACCCGCTGGCCGCGCTGCCCAAGCTGGAGGCCTTTGGCCGCGACGTGCAAACTCAGTTCGACCAGTTCGAGGCCGCGCGCATCGAGCACGGGCCCGATCACTGGCAGCACGCCTTCGAGCTGCACGGCGCCACCGAAGGGGCCAATGCCGAGGCCGTGTCGCTGGTGGCGCGCGGCGCGGCCCTGCCGGGCGGCCTGCGCCTGCTGGTGTTCGACGACATCTCCGAGATCGTGTCGGCCCAGCGCACCCAGGCCTGGGGCGAGGTGGCGCGGCGCCTGGCGCACGAGATCAAGAACCCGCTCACGCCCATCCAGCTGTCGGCCGAGCGGCTGGAGCGGCGGCTGGCCGACAAGCTGCCCGACACCGATCGCGCGCTGCTGCTCAAGTCGGTGCACACCATCGTCGATCAGGTCGACGCCATGAAGCGCCTGGTCAACGAGTTTCGCGACTACGCCCGCCTGCCCACGGCCCAGCTCAAGCCCCTGGATCTGAACGAACTGGTGGCCGAGGTGCTGCACCTGTATGGCGCGCACCTGGACGGCCCTGGCCATGGCGCCGTGGTGCCGGTGCGCTTCGAGCGCGACGATACCTGCCCGCCCATCCTGGGTGACGCGCAGCAGCTGCGCCAGGTCATCCACAACCTGGTGCAAAACGCGCTCGACGCCTCGCCCGCGCCCGACGCGGCGCAGGCCGCGGCGACAGGCGCGGGCGTCGTCATTCGCACCCGGTGGTCGGACAGCGCGCAGCGCGTGCGCCTGTCGGTCATCGATCATGGCCACGGTTTTCCCGACGCCATCCTCAAGCGCGCCTTCGAGCCCTATGTGACCACCAAGGCCAAGGGCACTGGCCTGGGCCTGGCGGTGGTCAAGAAGATCGCCGAGGAACACGGCGCGCGCGTGGATGTGTCCAATCGCATCGTCGATGGGCACGTCGCCGGTGCCCAAGTATCATTGACGTTCGAGCCCGCCCCCGAATCCTCGGAGACAAGCCACGCGGCAGGCTGAATTCACACAAAGGACAAGCGCTTTCTCATGGCCAACATTCTGGTGGTTGACGACGAACTGGGCATTCGGGATCTCCTGTCGGAGATCCTCAATGACGAGGGTCACACCGTCGAGTTGGCCGAGAACGCCGCCCAGGCGCGGGCCGCGCGGCAAAACGCCTGCCCCGACCTGGTTCTGCTCGACATCTGGATGCCCGACACCGACGGCGTCACCTTGCTCAAGGAGTGGCGCGGCGCTGGCCTGCTGACCATGCCCGTCATCATGATGAGCGGCCACGCCACCATCGAGACCGCCGTCGAGGCCACGCGCATCGGCGCGCATGCCTTTCTCGAAAAACCCATCACCCTGCAAAAGCTGCTCAAGGCCGTCGAGCAGGCGCTGGCGCGCTCGCAGCCGGCGGGCCCGGCCGCGGCCTTGCGTGATGGCGCGCGCGCACCCAGCGCGGTTGCCACCACGGAAGTGGAGCTGACCGTCGAAGCCGCCATGGCCGGCGGCCAACTGCCGCCCCCCGCCGGCCTCGACCTGACGCCGCAGGCGCAGCGCAGCTTCGAGCTCGACCAGCCGCTGCGCGAGGCGCGCGACGCGTTCGAGAAGGCGTACTTCGAATTTCACCTGGCCAAGGAAGGCGGCTCGATGACGCGCGTGGCCGAAAAGACCGGCCTGGAGCGAACCCACCTGTACCGCAAGCTCAAGCAGCTCGGGGTCGACCTCGCCCGCGGCCGCAAGAGCAGCCAGGCGGCCACGTGAGCGCAAAATTCTTCGCTATAATCTCGCGCTTCACGGCCCGGTAGCTCAGTTGGTAGAGCAGAGGACTGAAAATCCTTGTGTCGGTGGTTCGATTCCGCCCCAGGCCACCAAACAAGCCCGCATGGGCACTAGAAACCTCGCTACATAAAACCTAGCGAGGTTTTTTCTTGCCTGACGGGATTTGGGCGGCTTGCTAGAATCGCTGGGTCATTGGGGAGTAGCCGCTCTCGACCCCCTCGAGAGGCTGACGTCAACACACTTGACCCGCAGGTCATGGTGTCAGCGGTTTTCATGCTTGGCAAGACCTTTGACCACGACGCTTCCGATTCGGCCGGGGATGCGTGGTGGTCAATCGTCGTTCATCCGGCCTGAAAGCGTTTATGGAAGCCCTTCTCGTATCGACCGGTGTCGTCGCCCTTGCCGAAATCGGCGACAAGACCCAACTCCTCGCCTTCATCCTCGCCGCGCGTTTCAAGAAGCCGGTGCCGATCATCTTGGGCATTTTGGCGGCCACGCTGGTCAATCACGGCCTGGCGGGCGCGCTGGGGGCGTGGATCACCGCCTCGGTCAGCCCGGGCGTCCTGCGCTGGGTGCTGGGTCTGTCGTTTCTCGGCATGGCGGTCTGGACGCTGATTCCGGACAAGATCGAAGACGAAGAGTCGCAGGTGGCCCAGCACCTGGGCGTGTTCGGCGCCACGCTTGTCACCTTCTTCTTGGCCGAGATGGGCGACAAGACGCAGATCGCCACCGTCGCCCTGGCGGCGCACTACGCCACGCCGCTGCTGGTGGTTCTGGGCACGACGCTGGGCATGCTGATCGCCGATGTGCCGGCGGTGTTCGTGGGCGACAAGCTGGCCGCCCGCATCCCGATGAAGCTGGTGCACTCGATCGCCGCCGTCATCTTCGTGCTGCTGGGCATCGCCACCCTGCTCGGCGCCGGATCGGGCTTCGGCTTTTGACGCCCTGGGTGAGCCGATGCTTCGATGCGCGAGCCGCTTGCGGCCTGCCGGCCGGCGGCGTCACGCCACGCTTTGCATCAGCGATGCCGTCAAGCGCTCGAGCGCGCCGGTGAGCTGCTTGTGCCGATGCAGCACCAGGTAGCAGGGGCGCAGCATGCGCGGCAGCGTGGTAGCCAGGCGTGTCAGGCGGCCGGACTTGATCCCGTCGGCCACCACCCATTCGGACAGGCAGGCCAGGCCCAGGCCTTCGGCGGCCGCGTGCTTGATGGCCTCGGAGTTGCCCAGCTCGATGCTGCGGCGATAGGCGCGCAGATGCGGCAGCAGCTCATGGTCGGTGGCCACGCGCGTGCCCGAGCCCGCCTCGCGCAGCAGCCAGACCTGCTGGCGCAGCACGCCGACGGGCACCGCCGGCGCGGCGCCGCCCTGGGGCTGCAGCTGGCCCGCCAGGCGGGGTGAGGCGACCACCAGCAGCTCGTCGCGCAGCCAGGGGCGGGCCTGCAGCAGCGGATCGTGGCAGGGGCCCTCGATCAGGCCCACGTCCAGGCTGAAGTCGGCCACCGCGCGGCAGATCTCGGCCGTGTTGCCGATCATCACCTGGGCGTGCCACTCGGGCGGCTGCGCGGCGTACCACGGCGCCCAGTGCAGGCTGAGCCAGCGCGGCAGCACGTAGTTGCCGATGGTGGTGCTGGCGCCGATGCGCAGGGCGCCCGGGCTGTCTTGGTCGCCCAGCGCCGCGCGCTGCAGGCTGGCCGCGCCGTCCAGCAGCGACAGGGCGCGCGGCAGCAGCGCGCGCCCGCTGCTGTTGAGCTGCAGGCGCTTGCCCACGCGGTCGAACAGGGGCGCGCCCAGCATGCGCTCCAGCTCCTTCAGCGCCGCGCTGGTGGCCGACTGCGACAGGCCGATGGCGGCGCCGGCCGCGGCCGTGCTGCCGCCCTGCGCCACGGCGGTGAAGACTTGCAGTTGCCGAAAGGTCAGGTGCAACGGGGTCATCGCGTTCCAATCAATCGATCAATCAGCTTGATCATACAAAAACAAGTCGTTGGACGGATTGATTGGCGATCCCTAGAGTCCCGTCATGCGCACATTCGGGTGCGTGACTGCAACGGGGTTTCCATGTCAGCTTTGTCGTCGCGATCGGTCGGAGGGGATGCGGGGGATGCGGCCGGTCGCCTGCTGCCGGGCCTGGTGCTCAGCGCCGGCCTGGGCTGGCTGGCAATTCGCCTGGCCGAGCACGCCTGGGTGCAGGCCGCGGGGCTGAGCGGGCTCAGCCTGGCCATCGTGCTGGGCATGCTGGTGGGCAACCTGGGCTATGCGCGCATCGCCGCGCAGGCGGGTCCGGGCGTGGTGTTTTCCAAGCAGAACCTGCTGCGCCTGGGCATCGTGCTGTACGGCCTGCGCCTGACGGTGCAGGACGTGGCCCAGGTGGGTGTGGCGGGCGTGCTGATCGACGCCGTGGTGGTGGGCGGCACCTTCACGCTGGCGGTGTGGCTGGGCACGCGCTGGCTGGGGCTGGAGCGCTCGACCGCCATGCTGATCGGCGCCGGCAGCTCGATTTGTGGCGCCGCCGCCGTGCTGGCGGCCGAGCCCGTGGTCAAGGGCCGCGCCGAGCAGGTGACGGTGGCCGTCGCCACGGTGGTGGTGTTCGGCACCCTCGCCACCTTCCTGTATCCGGCGCTGTACGCGCTCAACCAGCACGCGGGCTGGCTGGCCGGCGGCGAGCGCGCCTTCGGCATCTACATCGGCTCCACCGTACACGAGGTGGCCCAGGTGGTGGCCGCCGGCAACGCCATCGGCGCGCAGGCGGCGGACACGGCCGTGATCGCCAAGATGGTGCGCGTGATGATGCTCGCGCCCTTCCTGCTCATGCTGTCGGCCTGGCTGGTGCGCCACCCCGACCCGGCCCGGCGGGCCAGCGGGGCGACGCAGGGCGCGCCGCGTGTCACGGTGCCCTGGTTTGCCGTCGGCTTTGTCGCAGTGGTGGCGTTCAACTCGCTGCAATGGCTGCCCCGGCCCGTGACGGCGGCGGCCACCGCGTTGGACAACCACCTGCTGGCCATGGCCATGGCGGCGCTGGGCCTCACCACCCACGTCAGCGCGATCCGCAAGGCGGGCCTGCGGCCGCTGCTGCTGGCCTTGTTGCTGTTCGGCTGGCTGGTGGTGGGTGGGGCCCTGCTCAACCAGGCCGTGCAGGGCTGGTTGGGTTGACTACCGGCCGCGCGCGTCCAGCAGGTCACGCGCGACGATCTCCTTCATGATTTCCGACGTGCCGGCGTAGATGCGCTCGATGCGGGCGTCGGCGTAGGCGCGGGCGATCGGGTATTCGGCCATGTAGCCGTAGCCGCCGAACAGTTGCAGGCATTCGTCGGTCACGCGACCCAGCAGCTCGCTGTGCCACAGCTTGCCGGCGGCGGCGCCGACGGCGTCCAGTGCACCGGCCAGATGCTGCGCGATCAGCGCGTCGCAGTAGGCGCGGCCGGCCTGCAGGTCGGTGGCCAGCGCGGCCAGCTTGAAGCGCGTGTTCTGGAAATCGGCCAGGCGCTGGCGGAAGGCCTTGCGCTCCTGCACGTAGTCGATGGTCCATTGCAGGGCCGCCTCGGCGCGCGCCTGGCACTGCACGCTGACCAGCAGGCGCTCCTGCGCCAGCTTCTGCATCAGGTACTTGAAGCCCTGGCCTTCGGCGCCCAGCAGGTGGCTGGCGGGCACGCGCACGTGGTCGAAGAAGAGCTCGGCCGTGTCCTGCGCGTGCTGGCCGATCTTGCGCAGGTTGCGTCCGCGCGTGAAGCCGGGCATGTCGCCTTCGACCACCAGCAGGGACACGCCGCGCGCACCTTGCTCGGGGTCGGTCTTGCAGGCGACCACGATGACGTCGGCGTTGTGGCCGTTGGTGATGAAGGTCTTCTGCCCGCTCAGCACGTAGTGATCGCCGTCGCGCCGCGCGTGCGTGCGGATGGCCGCGACGTCGCTGCCCGTGCCGGGCTCGGTCATGGCGATGGCACTGATTTTTTCGCCGCGCACCATGGCCGGCAGCAAGGCCTGCTGCAGCGCGGGCGTGCCGTGCGCGGCGAGATACGGCGCGACGATCACCGAATGCAGCGGAAAGCCCGGCCCGGTGGCGCCGGCGCGGCCCAGCTCTTCGCTGACGATGAAGTCGAACAGCAGGTCGCCGCCGGGGCCACCCAGGCTTTCAGGTAACCAGCAGCACAGCAGGCCGTTGGCGCCGGCCTGCTGCCACACGGCGCGCGGCACGCCGTGCGCGTCTTCCCATTCGGCGTGGTGCGGCGCGATCTCGCGCTCGCAGAAGCGGCGCACCTGCGCGCGAAAGGCCTCGTGCTCGGGGTCGAAGAGGGGGCGGGGGGTGGGTTTCATGCGCCCCACTGTAGCAACGCCCAGGCCTGCGTTAGCGGCTGGTGCGGAACATGCTGCTGGTGGTGCGCGCCAGGCCCACTCCGTGCAGGCGGGCCAGGGTGCCGCCCGCATGCGCGTGCGTGATGGCCAGGCCCAGCGCGTCGGCGGCGTCGGGGCCGGGCGCCTGCGGCAGGTTCAGCAGGCGCTGCACCATGGCCTGCACCTGCGCCTTGGCGGCCTTGCCGTGGCCGGCGACGGCCTTTTTCATTTGCAGCGCGGTGTATTCGGCCACCGGCAGGCCGCAGTGCACCAGCGCCGTCACGCAGGCGCCGCGCGCCTGGCCCAGCAGCAGGGTGGCCTGGGGGTTGACGTTGACGAACACGATCTCCACCGCCGCGGCCTGCGGCTGATAGCGCGCGTGCACCTCGCGGATGCCGTCGAACAGCAGCTTCAGGCGCGCTGGCAGATCGCCCTGGGCCGCGTCGTGCGTGCGGATCACGCCGCTGGCGACGTAGGCCAGGCGCGGGCCGTCCACGTCCAGCACGCCGAAGCCGGTGCTTCGCAGGCCGGGGTCGATGCCCAGCACTCTCATGGCAACTCCGCCGCCCGCATGCGCCCCACGATGACGCGCGCACGCTGGCTGAGGTAGCCCGAGCGCGGGCGCTGCTCGAAGTAGCGCGGGCGCGGCAGCATCACGGCCAGGCGCGCCGCTTCCCAGGCCGTCAGCTGCGCGGCGCTCTTGTTGAAATAGTGCCGCGCGGCGGCCTCGGCGCCGAACACGCCAGTGCCCCATTCGACGTGGTTCAGGTACAGCTCCAGGATGCGGCGCTTGGACAGCAGGCGCTCCAGCGCGACGGTCAGCACCAGCTCCTGCCCCTTGCGCAGCAGGGTGCGCTCGCCCGACAGCAGCAGGTTCTTGGCCAGCTGCTGGGTGATGGTGGAGCCACCGCGAATCTTGATCGGGCGCGCCGGCAGCTCCTTCGCGGCGCGCTCGGCCGCGGCCTGCTCGGCCTTGGCGTTGCGCTCCCAGGCGCGCTCCATGGCCTCCCAATCCACGCCCTCGTGGTTGGTGAAGCTGTCGTCCTCGGACGCGATGACGGCGCGCTTGAGCTGGTCCGAGATCTGGCCGTAGTCGCGCCAGTGCTGGCTCCAGCGCAGCTCGCCGGCGCGCGCCAGGCGCCAGGCCTCGGAGCGCTCGAAGGTGGTGGACTGCGGATCGAGCACGGCCATCAGCGCGATGCGGCCGATGAAGAACAGCTGCAGCAGCACGGCGCCGACCACGGTCAGCAGCAGCCAGCGCCCCAGCAGGCGCATCAGTGCTTGCTCCGCACGGTGGCGCTCAGCTCGTCGGCCTGCAGCGTGGTCTCCAGCGTCTGCTCGTGCGTGAAGCGAAAGCGCGCCGTGACATCGAACTGGTCGGTGTCCTTGCGCATGGCGGGCGTGAAGGGGCCGAAGGGCGCGGCCTTTTGCGCGATCGCCTCGGCCAGGCGGTCGAGCACGCGGTTGCCCGAGCCGCGCACCACGCGTGCGTCCAGGATGCGGCCGTCGTGGTTGATGAGCAGCGCCATCAGCAGCTCACCGTACAGCTTGCGCCCGGCGATCTGCGGGAAGTTGGCCGTGCCCTCGACCTCGATCTTGCGGCGCATGTCGTCGTAGTACGCGGCGTAGGTGGCGCCCAGCGTGGCGGGGCTGAGGTAGCGCTTGCGCGGGCGCGAGTTTTCTTCCTCGACGCGTTTTTCGATCACGGCCAGCAGCTTCTGCAACTGCTCGCGGCGCTCCTGCTCGGCGCGTGCCTGCGGGTCGTCGCGCGCGGCCTCGGGCGCCGGCCGGGGCATGGCGGCCAGCTGCTCGCGCACCTGGGCCAGCAGCAGCTCCTGCTGGTGCAGCATGCTGTCGATCTGGCGGCGGTTCTCGTCGATGGCGTCGGTGCCCTCGGCCTCGCGCGGGCTGGGCGGCAGCGGCGTGCTGACGATGCGCGCGTCCTTGGCCTCGCCGCCGCCGGCCAGGCTGTGCTGGGCGATGGCCTGCGCCTTGACCGGCTTCTCGTCCGACTTGGCGTTGACCAGCACGACGTCCAGCGTGTTGTCCTGGAACACGCGCGCAAAGCCCTCGGGGTTGACGAAGCGCACCGTCAGCAGCGCCGCGTGCACCAGCACCGACACCGCCAGCGCCCACTGCAGGGTGCTGAGCGAACGCCACGCGGGCACGCCCGGCAGGCGCGCGGCCATCATGCGGCCGGGCCCTCGCTGCCGGGCTCGGGTTCGCTCACGTCGACCGCGATGGCGAGCGGACCGGCGGTGTCTTCCTCGTCCTCGGCGCCGTCGCTGCTGGCGAGCGTGATCTGCTCGCCCAGCACCTCGCTCACGCTGCCGTGCACGTCCAGCGCGATGGGGTCGACCGCGCCCAGCCTGACGCGCACGCGCGCGCCGCGCACCAGCGTCTGCGAGCCCATGACGCTGAACACCAGCGGCAGGGTGTCGGCGCGCGCCAGCCAGGCGCCGCCCGGCTGTTCGCGCAGCAGGCTGGCGTCCAGCTCGCTCAGGCCGTGCTGCTGCAGGTATTGCAGCGTCCAGAAGCGCTCCATGCTGGCCTGGTGGCCGTTGTAGGCGCTGTAGGCGGCGTCGAACGCGCTGATGATGGCGAACAGCTGCGCGTCCTTGGGCTTGAAGGGCGCGGCCAGCGCGGCGGCCGTGCCGTGGCGCGCGGCGGCGATGATCTGCCACTGGTTGACCAGGTCGACATAGCGGCGCAGCGGCGAGGTACTCCAGGCATAGCTGGGCACGCCGATGCCCGCGTGCGGCAGCGCCTTGGCGCCCATGCGCACCTTGATGCCCGGCAGCAGGCTGGCCTGGCTGCGGTAGATGGCGGGCACGTTCAAGGACTTGAGCCATTCGCCCCAGGTGCTGTTGGCCAGGATCATCAGCTCGGCCACCATCAAATCCAGCGGCGCGCCGCGCTGGCGGGCGGTGATAAGTACCTGCTCGTCGCCGCTGGGCGCCTGGCCGTCGGGCACGCCGACCAGCTTGAAGCTGTAGTCCGGCCGGCTGAAGGTCTCGGGCTTGCCGCGCACCTGCTCGCGCCGGGCCTTCAGGTGCTGCGCCAGTCGGTATAAAAACGATAGCTGCTCGCGCTGGATGGGAGCCGACTGCGGGCCGATTTGGCTTGAATCGCCGGCGCCCGCCAGCCATTCGGGCGTGATCAGCTGGTCGAGCTGGTCGTGGCGCAGGTTGGCGGCGATGGGCACGCGCTCGATGCGCGTTTCGCTGCCCTGGATGGCCAGCGTGGCCTCATGCAGCGTGACGTACAGCGACACCGCGGGCACCGCCTGCCCGGCGGCCAGGGTGCAGGCCTGCACCACCGCGTCGGGCAGCATGGTGATCTTGTAGCCCGGCATGTAGACGGTGGACAGGCGATCGCGCGCCACGTCGTCCAGCGCGTCGCCCGGCTGCATGGCCAGCGCCGGCGCGGCGATGTGGATGCCCAGCACCACGGTGCCGCTGCCCAGCCCCTGCACCGACAGCGCGTCGTCGATCTCGGTGGTTTGCGAGTCGTCGATGGAATAGGCCTGCACCGCGGCCAGCGGCAAGTCCTGCGGCAGCACGGGCGCGGCCAGGGGTGGAAAGCCGGTGCCCTTGGGAAAGTTCTCGAACAGAAAGCGCTGCCAGTGAAACTGGTAGGCCGAGGTGATGGCGCCGGCGCGCTGCAGCAGCGTGAGCGGCGCCAGCTGCGTGGCGCGCGCGGCCTCGACCACCGCCTTGTACTCGGGCGCGTTCTTGTCGGGCCGAAACAGGATCTTGTAGAGCTGCTCGCCGATGGGCGCCGGGCAGCGGCCGGCGGCCAGCTCCTGCGCCCAGCCGGCGATCTGCGCGGCCAGCTGCTTCTTCTTCTCGATGGCGGCCAGCGCCTGCGCCACGATGTCGGCCGGCGCCTTCTTGAAGCGGCCCTTGCCGGCGCGGCGAAAGTAGTGCGGCGCCTGCTGCAGCGCCCACAGCGCGCCGGCCTGCTGGGCGATGCCGGGCGCGGCGCCGAAGTAGTCGGCCGCCAGCTCGGCAAAGCCGAACTCGCCCTCGGGGGCGAATTCCCAGGCCAGCGCCGGGTCGATGTCGGCGGCCAGGGTTTCGGCCTGGGCCAGCAGCTCGCCGGGGGCCGGTTGCTCGAAGCGCAGCAGCTGGTTGGCGGCCTTGACCTTGACGCGTTTGCCCGAGTCGAGCTCGACCTGGGCGGAGGCTTCGGCCTCGGAAAGGATGCGGCCGGCCAGGAACTTGCCGGCGTCGTCGAAAAGCATGTGCATGGAGGGGATGGATTGTCCCATCAACCGCGGCGCCCCGGGACGGGCGCTGGAGCACGTTTTATGGATGAAATCGGGTGTTTGCGCTGATGCAGCAAGCGCGGACAGCTATCAAATCAGGATTATTGATCGACGGCAAGTTGCAGAAATGAAAGCACCTCGTCGATCAGAAGGGGAAAGTCCGACAGCGCGTGGTCGCCGCCGTCCAGCAGGTGCAGCCGCGCGCCGGCGTAGCGCGCGCTCATCTCGCGCCAGTCCAGCAGCTCGTCGCCCTTGGCGATGATGGCCAGGGTGCGGGTCGGGTCGGCCGACGCGTCGGGCTGCAGCGCGCGCAGCTCGTCCAGGTAGTCGGCGCGAAAGAAGAAGTGCTCGGCCGGGTCGTGCCAGGCGCTCTGCTCGCCGATGTGGGCGGCCAGGTCGCGCACGGGATCGACGGCGGGGTTTAGCACCACCGCGCGGCAGCCGCGCCGCCCGGCCAGCCAGCTGGCGTAGTAGCCGCCCAGCGAGGAGCCGACGACGGCCATGCGCGCGGCGGGCCAGTCGGCGGTGCCGGCGTCGATCAGCGCCGCCGCCGCGGCGGGCGAGGGCGGCAGCTGCGGGCACCACCAGTGCACGGCGGGGTGCTCGGCGCGCACGCGCGCGGCCATCAGCTGCGCCTTGGTGGACTGGGGCGAGGAGCGAAAGCCGTGCAGGTAGAGCAGGTGGGTGGTGGTCATCGCCCCATGGTAGGGGATGGACGCGCGGGATAATTCGCCCCCATGGCTGTTGTATTCGACCGACCCTCGCTGTGGCAGCGCGTGCGGCCCCACCTGCGCGGCTTCGACTGGCTGCTGCTGCTGGCCATGCTGATGCTGGCCGGCCTGGGCCTGCTGGCCATGTATTCGTCGGGCTACGACCACGGCACGCGCTTTGTCGACCACGGGCGCAACATGGTGATTGCCGCCGGCATCATGGTGGTGGTGGCGCAGGTGCCGCCGCGGCGGCTGATGCAGCTGGCGGTGCCGGTGTACGTGCTGGGCGTGGCGCTGCTGGTGGCGGTGGCGCTGTTCGGCATCAGCAAGAAGGGCGCGCAGCGCTGGATCAACCTGGGCGTGGTGATCCAGCCCAGCGAGCTGCTCAAGATCGCCACGCCGCTGATGCTGGCCTGGTGGTTTCACCGCCGCGAGGGGCAGACCCGGGCGTTCGACTTCGCCGTCGCCTTTGGGCTGCTGGCGCTGCCGGTGGGGCTGATCATGAAGCAGCCCGACCTGGGCACCGCCATGCTGGTGCTGGCCGCCGGGCTGGCGGTGATCTTCTTTGCCGGCCTGCCCTGGAAGCTGGTGCTGCCGCCGGTGCTGATCGCCGTCGTCGGCGTGGTGCTGATCCTGGCCTTCGAGCCGCAGCTGTGCGCCGACGGCGCGGACTGGGTGGTGCTGCACGAATACCAGCGCCAGCGCGTGTGCACCCTGCTGGACCCCACGCGCGACCCGCTGGGCAAGGGCTTTCACATCCTGCAGGGCATGATCGCCATCGGCTCGGGCGGGCTGTGGGGCAAGGGCTTCATGCAGGGCACGCAGACGCACCTGGAGTTCATCCCCGAGCGCACGACGGACTTCATCTTCGCCGCCTTTTCGGAGGAGTTCGGCCTGGTCGGCAACCTGGCCATCATTGCCGGCTTCGTCTTTCTGGTGCTGCGCAGCCTGATGATCGCCGCCGACGGCCCCACGCTGTTCGCGCGCCTGCTGGCCGCCAGCCTGGCCACCATCTTCTTCACCTACGCCTTCGTCAACATGGGCATGGTCAGCGGCATCCTGCCGGTGGTCGGCGTGCCGCTGCCCTTCATCAGCTACGGCGGCACCGCCATGGTCACGCTGGGCCTGGCGCTGGGCATGCTGATGTCGATCGCCAAGGAAAAGCGGCTGATCCAGAGCTGAGAAGGTGTGAACGAACCCCTCATGCCCGCCTTGACCGCCAAAACCCGCCCGCCCGGCGTTGCAAATGCTCGCCGTAGCCCGGGCTACGGCTGCGCTTTGCGCCTTGATCGGACGCGTTTTGACGATCCTTTCGGGCACTCGCGATTCATTCACACCTTCTGACCCGTGGCGGCGCGGTTTGCGCGCTGAGCGGATGCCGGCACAATGCAAAGGTTTTTCAACCCACCCCAGGAGAAGACATGGCTGGCAAGTTCGAGCTCAAGAAGTCCAAGAACGGCAAATTCCACTTCAACCTGCTGGCCGCCAACGGCCAGATCATCCTGACCAGCGAGATGTACGAGGCCAAGGCCAGCGCGGTCAACGGCATCGAGTCGGTCAAGAAAAACGGCGGCACGGCGGCGCGCTACGAAAAACTGTCCGCCAAGGACGGCTCGCCCTACTTCACGCTCAAGGCCACCAACGGCCAGGTGATCGGCCAAAGCCAGATGTATTCCAGCGAGTCGGCGCGCGACCACGGCATCGAGTCCTGCGTGACCAACGCCCCCGGCGCCAGCGTGGACGACCAGAGCGCCGCCTGAGCGCGCGGCCCGTTCAGCACCCCGAGCCGCCCGCGGGCGGCTTTTTCGTGTCCGCCCGGCGCCGCATCAAAGCCAGCGCGCGATCAGGCTGGCCAGCAGGCTGAGCGCCACGGTGCTGGCCAGCGGAATGAACCACTCGCGCCCGAACAGCCGAAAGTGAAAATCGCCCGGCAGGCGCCCCAGGCCGAACTTGCGCAGAAACGGCGCCAGGCCGTTGATCAGCACCAGGGCGAGGAAGACGACGATCAGCCAGCGGATCATGGGTGGGTCCTTGGCGCTGCAGTGGCGCTGCCCGGCTCCCTCGCCCCTTTGGGGAGAGGGCTGGGGTGAGGGGCGTTGGGCGTTGGATCGTTCGCTGTCGTTCGATGTTCGGTTGACGCTGCGAGCATCGGCTGGCCGGGATGTGCGCCCGGCGGCGCACCTACTTTCTTTTGCGTCGCCAAAAGAAAGTAGGCAAAGAAAAGGCGACCCCAAGTCTGCGACCCCTTCGCGTTGCTACGGGGCAAACCTGCGCCACGGCGCGTGCGGGGTGCGCCGCAGAACTCACTGCGCGCTGGCGCGCTCCGTTCAGACAACCGCGGCGAGTCAGTCCACGAAGCGCGTGCATCCTGCGGTGCACGCGCCACCCCGCAAGCACCGCGCCGCAGGCGCAGCCACAGGGGTTTTGATACGGGCCATCGCTGCGCTCGGCCCCGGCTTTGAACTCCCCTCTGAGTCAGCACAACATCGAACAACCGCGAACCCTTCAAGCCCAACACGACACCCCCATCACAAGCGATGCGTCCGGTCACCCGCCGCAAAGCCGCGCGCCGCCCAGCCTTCGCCCGTGGCCAGGCCGATGACCTTGAACAGCTCGCCCATCTCGTGCTCGGCCAGCAGCTTCATGGCCGGCGCGCGGGCGCCGAGCGGCCGCTCGGCCATGCGCTCGGCCAGGCCGCTGTTGAGCAGAAAGCGCCCCTGGCTGGTGTAGCCCAGCACCGCCAGGCCCGCGTCCTGCGCGGCCAGGGCGATGCCGGTGAAGTTGACGTGCGCGGTGATGTCCTTCTCGCCCACGTCGGCGAGCGGGTCGTCGTCCATGCGGTGCGCGCGGTGGCACGCCAGCGTGCCCATGAAGCGCTGAGGGTGGTAGTACTCGGCCTCGGGAAAACCGTAGTCGATGAAAAACGCCGCGCCGCGCCCGCCGCGCGCCAGGCGCTCGGCCACGGTGCGCACGAAGGCCTCGGCCTGTGGGTGGATCTCGGTCACGTAGTCGTGCTCGCCCGCCACCTCGACCGGCGGGCGCAGCGCGGTCGGCCGGTCGCTCCAGGCGAATGCTCCTGATTGAATAGCTGTTCGCGCTTGTCCATCGGGCGCCAGAGCCGCATTTGGCTTGAAAGTCACGCCGCGCTCGTGCCACGTGCCGTGCACGCGCGCCAGCAGCTGCACCGGCATGGCGTCGAGCACCTCGTTGCCCAGCACCACGCCGATCATGGCCTCGGGCAAGGCGTCGGCCCACTGCAGCACCGCGCCGTGCGCGGCCAGGCGCTGCTGCTGGCGCGCGCGCAGGGCGCCCGACACGTCGACGATGGTGTAGCGGCGCGGCGCCTGGCCGCGCCGCGCCAGCTCGTCCAGCAACTGCCCGGCCAGCGCGCCCGAGCCGGCGCCGAACTCCCACACCTCGTCCGTGCCGGTGTGCCGCAGGGCCTCGGCCACCGCGTCCGCCAGCGTCTGGCCGAACAGGGGCGACAACTCCGGCGCGGTGACGAAGTCGCTGCCGTCGCGCGCCAGCGGGCCGAACTTGCGTGAGCCATGGGCGTAGTAGCCCAGTCCTGGCGCGTACAGCGCCTGCTGCATGAAGCGGTCGAAGGGCAGCCAGCCGCCGGCGGCCTCGATGGCGCGGGCGATGTGCGCGGCCAGCTCGGTCAAGGGGGCGGGTGGGGCGATGGCGGAGGACACGGGCCGATTGTCCGCCATGGGCGCGGTGCCGATTTGCCACAATGCGGCTCGTGTCCAACGCTGCCCGCCCATCCGCCAACGCCCGCACCGTGCTGGTCACCGGCGCGGCGCGCCGGCTGGGGCGCGAAATCAGCCTGGCCTTCGCACGCGCCGGCTGGGACGTGCTGGCGCACCACCGCCATTCGGCCGACGCGGCGCGCGCGCTGCAGGCCGAGGTCGAAGCCCTGGGCCGGCGCTGCCAGCTGCTGCAGGCCGACCTGCGCGCGCCCGAGGCGGCCGCGGAGCTGCTGCGTCAAGCCCGCGCGACCGGTGGTGGACTGCCGCAGTGCATCGTCAACAATGCTTCTGTTTTTGAAGCAGACAACGCCCTGTCGGCGAGCGCTTCGGGACTGATGGAGCATCTGGCGACCAACACCGTCACGCCCCTGCTGCTGGCCAACGCGCTGGCGGCGGCGCTGGCGCAGGCGGGCCGGCCCACGGCGGGGCGCTGCAGCGTGGTGCATGTGCTGGACCAGAAGGTGCACAACCTCAACCCCGACTATTTTTCCTACACCGTCAGCAAGCTGGCACTGGCCCAGGCCGTGGCGCTGCAGGCGCAGGCGCTGGCGCCCTGGGTGCGCGTGTGCGGCCTGTCGCCCGGGCTGATGTACCTGAGCGGGCCGCAGACGCAGGCCAACTTCGAGCGCGCCAGCCGCGTCAACCTGCTGCGCCAGCCCATCGACCCGGCGGACGTGGCGCGCTGCGCGCTGTTCATCGCGGAGAACGTGAGCCTGAACGGCGCGACGCTGCAGGCCGACAACGGCCAGCACCTGGTGGCGCTGGATCGCGACGTGATGTTTGCCGTGGACGGCACGCAGGGAGCGGCGTCATGAACTCCATGCTGCTGGCCTTCGCCACGCTGGACGCGCGCCTGGCGCTGGAGTGCCGCCTGCTCAGCCTGCGCCGGCACGAGCGCGCGGTGCGCATCGGCGTGCACGAGTTCGAGCGCCACAAGCCGCAGCGCCTGTGGTTCGACGTCGACCTGTGCGTGCGGCTGCAGCACGCCGGCGCCGCGCGCGACGACATCGCCCACACGCTGGACTACGACTTCGTGCGCGAGCTGATCGCCCAGGCCGTCGGCCGCCAGCACCACGAGCTGCAGGAGACGCTGTGCGACGCCGTGCTGGCCGCCGTGCTGCGCCGCCCCGAGGTGCAGGCCGCGCGCGTGGCCACGCGCAAGCCCGACGTGTATGCCGACAGCGCCTCGGTGGGCGTGGAGCGGGTCGCCGTCAAGCCCTGGTGATGCCATGATGAGCCACGACTTCGCGCCCGAGCTGGGCGACCAGCACCTGCGGCTGAGCGGTCTGCGCTTTGCCGCCAACCTGGGCATCCTGGAACACGAAAAGCGCGCGCCGCAGCCGATCCAGGTCGATGCCGAGCTGAACCTGGGCGCGCAGCCGCTGCGACCGCGCGACGACGACATCACCCATGTGCTGGACTACCGCAAGGTGCGCCAGATCATCATCGACGAGTGCACCGCCGAGCACGTCAACCTGCTGGAGAGCCTGATCGGCAAGCTGTGCCAGCGCCTGCTGGGCCTGCACGGCGTGCAGGGTGTGCGCGTGACGATCACCAAGCTGGAGATCTTCGACGACTGCGCGGTCGCCATCCGCATGGAGGCGGGCCGCTGGTGAGGCCTGGCGGCGGGCAGCCCGCAGCGCGCCCGTTACGATGCGCGCTGGCCCAACATCCGCGGAGACATCGTTCATGAGCAGCCCCTTCCAGGCCCTGCATGCGGCCCTGCAGTCGCAGGTCGAGCGCCAGTTCTTGTCCGGCGCCTCCAGCGCGCTGCTGCGCGGGCGCGAGGTGGTCGACCGCTTCGTCTGCGGCCAGGCCGATGTCGAGGCCGGCGTGCCGCTGCGCGAGGACCACATCTTTCGCGTGTTCTCCAACACCAAGCTGCTCACATCGTGTGCCGTGCTGCTGCTGATGGAAGACGGCCGCCTGCGCCTGGACGACCCGGTCGAGCGCTATTTGCCGCAGCTGGCCCGGCGCCAGGTCTTGCGCGCCGGCGCCACCCGCATCGACCAGGTCGAGCCGGCGCGCCGCGCCATCACGCTGCATGACTTGATGACCCACACCTCGGGCCTGTCCTACGGCCTGTTCGACCCGGGCACCGTGCTGTACCAGGCCTACGGCGCCTCGGGCGTGCACAAGCCCATGCTCAGCCAGGCGCAGTTCATCGACCTGCTGGCCACGCTGCCGCTGGCATTCCAGCCGGGCGAGCGCTGGGAATACTCGCTGGCCACCGACGTGCTGGCGCGCGTGGTCGAGGTGGTGTCGGGCCAGAGCCTGGGCGAGTTCTTCCAGGCGCGCATCTGCGGCCCGCTTGGCATGGGCGACACCGCCTTCTGGGTGCCCGAGCCCAAGCGCGCGCGCCTGACCGCCCTGTACGGCGGCACCGACTTCATGAACCCGCTGCAGCCCGGCCTGGTGCGCATGGACGCCGCGCCTTACCCCGGCGCCTACACCAGCCCCGCCTCGCGCCAGTCGGGCGGCGGCGGGTTGGTGTCCACGCTGGACGACACGGTGCGCCTGGTCCAGGCGCTGATGCCCGGCGAAGGCGGCCTGCTGCGGCCTGACACCCTGGCGCAGATGGCGCGCAACCAGGTGGCGCCCGGCCTGCACGTGCAGTTTCCCAACATGCCGTCCAACCCCGGGCGCGTGTTCGGCCTGGGCTCGTCGGTGCTGGCGCAACCCGGCGTGTTCGATCCGCCGCAGTCGGCCGGCGAAGTCAGCTGGGGTGGCCTGGCCGGCACCGTGTGGTGGATCAACCCGCGCCTGAACATCGCCGGCGTGCTGATGACCCAGCGCTACTACGGCTTCGGCAACCCCTACACCTTCGAGTGGCGCCACCACGCCTATCGCGCGCTGGGCCATTGACGGCAACGGGCGCGCTGCTACATTGCAGGCATCGCACAACGCAAGAACCGGCTCGACGCTCCATGGCCGCACCGCTGTTTCCCGATCCGCTGCAACTCTGGCGCGAGGCCGTCAATCGGCTCGAAGCCGATGCCAACGCGCTGGGCACCGACAGCCTGAAGTCGCCCGAGCTGCTGCGCTCGCTGCAGCGCGCCAATGCCACCGGCGCCAGCATGCAGCAGGCCTACGCCAAGATGGCCGAAGCCTACCTGCAGCGCGCCAACCTGCCCAGCCGCAAGCAGGTGGCCGAGCTGGCGCAGGCGCTGGAGCGCATCGAGCAAAAGCTGGACCGCCTGCTGCCGCCCGACCCTACCGTGCCGCGACCGGCGCGCACGCGGCGGCCCAGTGCGGCGGCCAGCGCTGCAGCGCCGGCCGAGCCGGTGGCGGCCGCGCCGACCGAGGTCAAGCCCGAGCCCGCACCGGCCCGTCCGTCCCGTGCGCGGGCCGCCAGCGCCAAGGCCAAGGGCGACACCCGCAAGGCGGGTAGAAAGTAGGGCATGGCCAGCTCCGCACGCACCTCCGGCGAGGCCGACCTGGCCCTCACCGAGCGGCTGCGCGTGGAGGTCGAGCGCGCGGTGCAGCGCGGCCTCAAGGGCATGGAACTGCTGGGCGCCGAGCCGCCCGCCGTCGGCCGCACGCCCAAGAGCGTGCTGCATCGGCGCGGCACGCTCGAGCTGGTGCACTACCACGCGCTGACCGACGAGGTCTACCGCATCCCGCTGCTGATCGTCATGGCGCCCACCAACCGGGGCTACGTCATGGATCTGGCGCCGGGGCAAAGCCTGATCGAATTTTTGCTGCGCCGCGGCTACGACGTGTACATGATGGACTGGCACGCACCCCGGCCGGCCGAACGCGACCTGGGCCTGGCCGACTACGTGCTGGACTTCATCCCCGACTGCATCCGCCGCGTGCAGCAGGACTCGGGCGAGACCGACGTCAACCTGGTGTCCTACTGCGCCGGCGGCATGCTGTCGCTGATCTACCTGGCGCTGCATCCCGACAGCCCGGTGCGCAACATCGCCTGCTTCACCACGCCGATCGACTTTTCGCGCATGGAGCTGTTTCGCGCCATGGCCGACGAGAAGGCGTTCGACGTCGATGCCTTTGTCCAGAAGCACGGCCTGATTCCGGCCGAGGTGGTGCTGAGCGGCTTCGACGCGCTGCGCCCCGCCGCCCGCGTGGCCGGACAGATCCGGCTGTGGGACAACCTCTGGAACGACCAGTTCGTCAGCGGCTTTCGCATGATGGAGCGCTGGGGCAATGAAACCCTGCCGCTGCCCGGCGCCTATTTCCGCGACACCGTCAAGCAGCTGCTGCGCGGCAACGAGTTGTTCAAGGGCACGCTCAAGGTGCGCGGGCGCCCGGTCGACCTCAAGCAGGTCACCATCCCGCTGCTGCACATTGCCGCGCAATACGACCACATCGTGCCGCCGGCGTGCTCCGCGCCCCTGCTGGACATGATCGGCTCGACCGACAAGGAAGAAGTGACCTTGCCCGGCGGCCACGTCAGCATTGCGGCCGGTGCCAACGCGGTCAAGCGCATGTGGCCCCGGCTCGACGCCTGGCTGGAGGGACGTTCCGTATGACCGAGACTTCGCGCACCCATCCGCGCACCGTGAACTGTGGCGGCGGCGCCGTCGAGCTGGCCCTGCTGCAGGCCGGCGACCGCGCCGACCTGGACCGCTTCATCGCCGGCCTGCCGGCCACCGACCTGCTGTTCGTGCCGCGCGACATTCGCCACCCCAAGGTGGTCGACGCCTGGATGCGGGCGCTGCAGGACGGCCGCATGCGCGGCCTGGCGGCGCGCCGCGATGGCGTATTGGTCGGCTGCACCTCGATCCACATCGACCCGCTGAGCTGGTCGCGCCACGTCGGCGAATTGCGCGTGCTGATGGCCACGTCCGAGCGCGGCCGGGGGCTGGGCCGCGTGCTGATCCAGGAGTGCTTCATCCAGGCGCTCGAGCTGGGGCTGAAAAAGCTGGTGGCGCAGATGACCACCAACCAGACCGGCGCCATCGCCGTGTTCGAGGACCTGGGCTTTCATCCCGAGGCGCTGCTGCGCCAGCACGTGGCCGACCGCGACGGCGTCACCCACGACCTGGTGCTGCTGAGCCACGACGTGGCGGCGGTGGCGGCGCGCCACGCGGCCTTCGGCGTCGATGGCGCGGCGCAGGCCTGAAATTCCGACAGCACCCGAGCACGCAAATCCAAGCGTTTTTTCAACCACCCCAGGAGCTTCGTCATGGCAACTGCATCCAAGAAGTCGTCTTCCACCGCCGCCGGCGCCGGCATGCCCGACCTGGGCGATCTCACGCAAATGCTCAAGCAGATGAAGGTGCCGGCGGTCGACGTCAAGGCCTTCGTCGACTGGCAGCGCAAGGAGTTCGAGGCGCTGGGCGAGGCCAACCGCCAGGCCTACGAGGGCATGCGCGCGCTGGCCGAGCGGCGCAATGAAATCTTGCGCGAGAACATGGCCGAATGGCAGGCGCAGATGAAGCAGTCGATGGACAAGGACGCACTGGCCAAGCAGAGCGCGGCCATGCAGCGCAGCATGAACAAGGCGATGAAGGACTTTCGCGAGCTGATGGCGCTGGAGGTGAAGACCCGCGCCGACACCTGGAAGCTGGTGCAGCAGCGCATGCAGGACAACATGGCCCACCTCAAGGACATGATGAAGACCGGCGACAAGTAGATCGCTGCCGCGCGGGTCGTCGCCGGCCGGCGGCGACCTATGCCAGCGCGGCTGGTTCGGCCGGCTTGGGCGTGTTGAGGACGAAGGCGTCCGAGAAGCAGGCGCCTTCCTCCAGCCCGTGCGACAGGAACTCCGGCACGGCGGTCTCCACCATCATGGTCGAGCCGCAGGCGTAGAGCTCCTGCCCGCGCATGTCCGGAAAATCCTCCAGCACCGCCTGGTGCACCAGGCCCCGCCGGCCCTCCCAGCCATCGCCGGGCGCACCGTCGGACAGCACCGGAACAAAGCGGAAATTGGTGTGCTCGCGCTGCCAGGTCTCGGCCAGCTCGCGCATGTACAGGTCGGACACCTGGCGCACGCCCCAGTACAGGCGCATGGGCCGCGTGATGCCGCGGGTAAAGGCGTCCTCGATGATGCTCTTGACCGGTGCAAAACCCGTGGCTCCGGCCAGGAAGATGATGGGCCGCTCGCCCTCGCGCAGCGTGAAGCGCCCCAGCGGCCCTTCCAGGCGCAGCGTGTCGCCCACCTTCATGCCGTCGAACACGTGGCCGGTGAAGCGTCCGCCCGGAATGCGGCGCACGTGCAGGTCGATCAGCGGACGCTGCATCGGCGGGTTGGCAAACGAGAAGGCGCGGCGCTCGCCGTCCTCCAGGATCACGTTCAGGTACTGGCCGGCAATGAAGTCCAGCTTGAGGTCGGCCGGCGGCTGCAGCAGCAGGCGGATCACCTCGGGCGCCAGGCGCTCCATGCCCACCACGGTGGCGTCGAACTCGTGCTTGGTCAAAGGCTCCAGCGTCTCGACGTCGATCTCCAGGTCTTCCAGTGGCACGGCGCAGCACATCAGCGCCTGGCCGCGCTCGCGCATGGCGGCGGTGAGCGTGGCCGGCTGATAGGGGCCGTGGTCGAAGGTGCCGTTCAGCACCGTGCATACGCACAGCCCGCAGCCGCCGGCGCGGCAGTCGTACTGCAGCGGCAGCTCGGCGCGCAGGCCGGCCTCCAGAATGGTTTCGCCCCGGCGCGCCGCCACGTGGCGCGCGTCGGGGTGCACGGTGATGTTCAGCGTGCGCGCGGCGGCGCCCTTGCGGCGCCACACCAGCCAGGGCTGCACGAACAGCAGGCCCGACACGGCCAGCACCAGCGCCCAGGTCCAGGCCGGCCCCCAAATGTGGACCAGCGGATACAGGCCCAGCAGCAGCCAGTCGAGCTTCAGCTCGCTGGGCACCACGGCCATGTGCGCCGGCCCGCCCTGGCTGAGCACGGGCTGCACCAGCGCGAGCACCACCAGCATCACGCCGGCAGCGATGGCAATCGGCTTGGGCGGCTGCATGGTTGCCTTGGGCACGCGCTGCACGTGCACCCACATCAGCAGCAGGGTGACCAGCGGCACGCCGATGTGGATGAACACCAGCAGCGAGAACAGCCGGTCGCTCACCGTGCTGTCGTAGATGAAGTTGCGGATCAGCGAGCCGCGGAACATCGGGATCCAGTCCAGCCACTCGAAGCTGGCCGTGGTCACGTACTGCGCCAGCTGGTCCCAGGGCAGCATGTAGCCGTTGGCGCCGGCGACGTACACCAGCCAGATCAGCGCCACGCCCGTGACCCACGACACCCAGCGAAAGCCGCGCAGGCGGTCGAACGCGAAGTAGCGCAGCATGTGGATCACCATGGTCACCACCATGGCGTCGGACGCGTAGCGGTGCACGCTGCGCACGATGCCGCCGATGAACCACTGCCGGTGCGTCAGGCCCTCTACCGACTGGAAGGCGCCCGTCACGCTGGTGTCGAAAAAGGCGAACAGGTACAGGCCCGTGCCGGCGACGATCCAGAACAGGAAGAAGGTGAGCGAGCCCAGGTGGTAATAGGGGTTCAGGCGGTCGCCGAAGGCGCGGTTGAACACCGCCTCCACCTGCATGAAGCCCCAGCGCATCAGCGCCTGCAATGCGCCGATCATGCCGCCACCTCCCGCGCGCCGGCGCGCATGGCGCGCAGTACCACGATCACGAACAGCAGGCCGCCGACCACGGCCAGCAGCCCGCCCAGGCCCATCAGGCCCATGCCGGCCACCTCGCCGGTGCTGCGCAGCACCTGCTCGCTGCCGGCCACCTTGCGCTGCACGCCGTAGCCGCCCGACCACACCAGGCCGGTGATGTGCATCAACTGTCCCAGCCCGTACACCCAGGGCTGCCAGCGCGCCATGCGCCCGCGCGGGCGGCCATAGCCCAGCGTGGGCAACAGGTGGTAGACGATGCCCATCAGCGCCAGCGTCACGCCGACGATGCAGCCGTGGTAGTGCGCCGGAATCTTGACGTTGCTGCCGCTGATCAGCATGCCGATCACGCCGCCGCAGGCAAACAGCAGCATCGACGTGACCAGCGCGCCCCACAGCGGCTTTTGCTCGTCGCGCAGGCGGCGCAGCGGCGCCAGCGCCAGCACCACGGCCAGCGCGATGGGGAAGATGGCCAGGCCGCCGCCCACGCGCATGGCCCAAGTGTGCAGCTGGCGGTTTTCCACGCTGATGGCGCTGTGGGCCACGTAGGCGTAGGGCGTGACGAACACGCTGACGAGCGCCAGCATGAGCAGCAGCAGCGCGATGCGCGGGCTCAGGAACAATCGCCCGCCGCAGGCCTGTGCCAGCCACAGCCACACCACCAGCATCAGCAGCGTCCAGGCGAACTGCAGCGCGTGGCCGCCGCCCCAGAACAGGATTTCGTAATAGGTGCGCAGATCCAGCTGCGTCGGCACGTCCCACAGCGACCAGGCGAAGGCCAGCAGGGCCACGGCCACGCAGATGACGCTGGCCGTCAGGCCGAAGCGCAGCGCGCGCTCGCCGTCAATCACGCCGCCCAGGCGCGGGGCGGCCAGCAGGCTGCGCAGCACCTGCACGCCCAGGCCCAGGCCGAAGATCGCCAGGCCGGCCAGGAACAGCGGCCCGTGCAGCACCGGAATGTAGTTGGCCATGATGGCCTCGCCCGGGCGGATGAAGGCGCCCGCCGCCATCAGCGCCGTACCGCTGCCGCACAGGCCCAGCGCGGCCCAGCTCCAACCCAGGGCGCGCTCGGTGCCGTTCAGGCTCCACAGCATGCCGGCCATGGCGGCAAACCACACCAGAACCGACAGGTCCACGTGCACCACCAGCGCCACGCGGAAGAAGTCGGCCACCGGAAACCACTGGTTCAGCCCCGGCGTGCGCGCCAGCACCAGCAAGACCGAATAAAGCCCCGAGCCCGCCAGCGCGGCCAGGCCCAGCGCCAGCCAGGCGCGCGCCAGGGCGCGCTGCGCGGTGGTGGGTTGGGGCAGCGCGTAGGCGCTGGGGGTGAGCGCGGCGTGGCCGAACAGCGACGCCGGGCCGAGGGCGGGGTGGGAGAGCGTGTTCATTGGAAAACGATGCCGCCCTTCTCGGCGTTGTAGTCGATCACCAGGACCTGCGATGGCTTGAGCGTGATCGTGGCTTCGCGCTGCGCCGTGAAGCCGGCGGCGCGCACGTCGTCCTTCATGCGCACGGCGATCTTTTGTTCGCCCGCCGGCACCTGCAGGCGCTGGTACACGGCCGAGCTGCCGTCGCGCTTCAGGCCACTGGGCTCGGCGGTGCGCTGCAGCACCCGCTGGCCGTTGATGTCCACCTCGATGCTGACGGGCGAGCGCTCGCGCGGGCAGATTTGCTTGGGCCGCATCTGCGGCGGCAGCTTGGCTTTTTCTTCCTCGGTCAGCGGGCGGCAGTCGCCCACCGGCTTGCCGGTGTGGGTGAAGCTGATCTTGATCAGCGCATCGCCCGGCGGCAGCGGGTGATACACCGGCCAGTGCGAGAACACGCCGATGAAGACGGCGAACAGCGCGTACAGCACGGCCTGGCCCAGCCAGGCACCGACCGTGACGGGGCGCCGCGTCGCCGTGGCGGCAGAGGCATTCATGACAGCACCTCGAGGGTGGAGGGTGAAGGGGGGGCGCCGTGCGTGGTCGCCGCACCGCGCAGGCGATCCAGCGCATCGCGCAGGTCCGCGCCGTCGACCTGCGCCCAGCGCTGGCGCGGCACCGAAGGCCGCAGGTGCGGCTCGCGCTGGCCATGCATGCGCTCGCGCAGCAGCTGCGGGCCGTCGCGGAACGCGCATTCGCCCGGCGTGCAGCCCTGGATCAGCACGCCAGCAGCGCCGTCGCGCAGCGCGTATTCGATGAACGCGGGCGGCAGCTGGCCGGCACACGCCAGCTCGATCCGCACCACGTCGTGCGCCTGCAGGGCCGGCGCGCGCGGCGCCTGGCCGCAGGCGAAGGCGACGATGGGGCGCGTGGCGCCGCTGGCCTGCAGGCCCGTGCGCAACTGCTGGCGCAGGCGGTGCACGGGCAGCTGGGGCAGGTCGATGCCGGTGACCAGCTGCGCCAGGCTGCGAAACGGCGTGGACGAGGGGCAGGCGCCGGCGCAGATGCCGCAGCTGGCGCAGCGCTCGGCATCGACCTGGGCCAGCGCGTGCCCCGGCTTGCCCAACGCAAAATGAGGGTGCGCCACCATGGTGATGGCGGCGTAAGGGCAGTCGTCCACGCAGCGGCGGCAGCCGCTGCAGTGCGCTGGATCGACCACGGCCACCGGCGCCGTCGGCGCGCTGCGCGGCCAGGCCGGCAGCAGCAAGAGCAGCGCCAGCGCGCCCACCACCAGCACCCAGGCCCCGGTGTTCGACACGGCGCCCGCCAGGGGATGCAGAAAGAGCAGCAGCCAGTCCAGCGCCAGCGCCGCCGGCACCTGCGCCACGTCGGCCGCCGGGCCGCTGGTGATGGGCGCCAGCGCGGCCAGGCCCAGGAACACGGCGATCAGGGCCGCCGCCATGGGCCCCGGCGGCACCACGCGCGCGCGCGGCAGGCGCTGGATGTGAAACCACAGCCCGAAGGTCATCAGCAGGGCCACGCCCAGGTGCACGAACACGAACAGGGAGAACAGCCGGTCGCCTACGGCGCCGGCGCTGAGAAAGTTGCGTGCCAGCGGCGCGCCCAGCCAGGGCAGCGCGTCCAGCCATTCGGCGGTGGCCAGGGCCGAGTACTGGCCCAGCGCGTCCCAGTTGAGCCAGAAGCCGCCGATGGCGCACGTGAAGGCAAACACGATCAGCGGCACGCCGGTCAGCCAGCTGAAGCCGTGGTGGCCGGCAAAGCGCCCGTGCAGCCATTCGCGCAGCGCATGCAGGCCCATCAGCACCACCAGGGCGTCGGCGGCGTAGCGGTGCACGCTGCGCAGCCAGCCGCCGTAGAACCAGGGCCAGGCGGACAGGCGCTCGATCGACGCATGCGCGCCGCTGGCCGAGGTGTCGATGACGGCGTACAGATAGATGCCGCTGGTCGCCAGGCTCCAGAAGCACAGAAAGCCCAGGCTGCCCAGATGGTGCAGCGGGTTCAGCGCCGGGCCGGTGAGCCGGTCGATGCCGCGCTCCAGCGCCTGCCAGGCCGTGAGCAGCTGCAGGCGCGGCGCGCCGGCGAGCGGGGCCGCGACGGCCGTCAATGCAACGCCTCCTGCGGCCGCACGGCCAGGGAGCGGGCCTGCCGGCGCGCGCGGCGCGAGCGGCGCCACTCGGCCACGCCGTAGCCGATCATCCACAGGAAGAACACCGCGCCGCCCACCAGCTCCATCACCAGCGCGTACTTGAAGCGGTAGCTGCCGGTCTCGGGGTCGTACACGGTGCACAGGATGCGCACGCGCTCCAGCAGGCCGGACAGGGTCTCGCGCTGGGTGACGGGCGCGCGCCCAAGCAGCTGGCGCAGCGGCTCGCCCAGCTGCTGCGCCGTCAGCTTGTCGCCCCACACCTGGGTGGCGATCTTGCCGTCGGCGTCGAGCACGGTGACGCCCAGCACGTGGTCGAACCCGGCCGGCGTGGCCAGGTAGCTGAAGCCGAAGGCGCGCGTGAGCGGCTCCACGATCTTGGCGTGCGGGCTGAGAAATTCCCAGTTGGGGTACTTGATGCCGTACTGGGTGGCGAACGAGCGCAGCGCCACCGGCGAATCGGCCGGCTGGTTGAAGCCGATGCTGACGACGTTGAACTGGTTGGGGCTGAGCAGTTTGTCGAGGCCCTTGACGGCCTCGTGCAGGTTGCGTGTGGTGGCGGGGCAGATCTCGAAGCAGCCGGTGTAGATGAAGCTCACCAGCAGCGGCTTGCCGCGGTACTGCGACAGGCGCACCGGCTTGCCCTGGCGGTCGAGAAAGGTGAAATCGGATGGGGTGCTGCCGATGACCGCCTGGCCGGCGGCCAGGGCGGCCGCCTCGTCCAGGCGCGGCACGGTGCTGGTCACGGCATCCTGCGCCTGCGCCCATCCGGCGGCGCCCAGCAGGGCTGCCGCCGCCAGCGGCCCCAGCATGCGTTGCGCGCGCCGGGCCGACCGAATCACCGCTTTCAGAACCACGTTCAAACTCCAGACCGCCGCGCCACGGACGCCGCGGCGGTCAATGGCCCGGCTTCAGCTCAGGCCCCACAGGGTGGACAGGTACTTCCAGTTGATGAAGTAGTACAGCACGAAGGCCACCAGGAACACCATGGCCAGCACGAAGGTGCCGGGCGCGGCAAAGCCGGCCGAGCCCGCCGTTTGCGCCACCACGGTGGGGGCGGTGCGCGGGATCGGCGTGAAGGTGGCGCGCTCGGTGCCGCGATCCAGGCGCTTGCCCCAGATCAGCGAGCCGACCGTGACGTAGATATAGATCGCGCCGCCGACAATCGCCGCCACGCCACCGATGCCGACCAGGCCCATCATCAGATAGGCCGCGCCCGGCCATTCGTAGGCCAGCGGGTTGCCGGAAAAGGCCATGTCCCAGTGGCGGCGCGACACGCCCAGGGTGCCGGCGCCCATCATCACCAGGCAGAAGAAGTACATCGAGAAGCCGAAGATGTACGGCTGCCACTTGGCCAGCGTGGGCGCGATCATCTCGCGCTTGAACAGCACCGGGATCAGGTAGTAGGTCAGCGCCATGAAGGTGAGCGTGGTGCCCACGACGACGGTGGCGTGGAAGTGCCCCGGCACGTAGATCGTGTTGTGGATGATCATGTTGAGCTGCTCGGTGCCCATCATCACGCCCGAGATGCCGCCCAGGAAGCCGAAGCCGATGATCGAGATGAACACGCCCGAGAACGTGGGGTTGCCCCAGGGCGCCTTGCGCAGCCACTCGAACAGGCCCTTGGTGAAGCCCTTTTCGCGCTGCGCCACTTCCATCGCGCCGGGCACCGTCAGGCCGTGCAGCATCGAGGCCAGCACCGCGAAGTACATGAAGTAGCTGGTGTTGACGATCTTCCAGGGCGTGGACAGGCCCGGGTCGGCCAGCAGGTGGTGGGCGCTGGCCAGTTGCAAAAACAGGATGTAGAGCAGGAAGGCCGTGCGGCTGACGCGCTCGCTCATGGGCTTGGCGCCGAAGACCACGGCCGCCACCAGGTACCACACCGAGATGTGCGCCGCCACGTTGATCTGCTGGGACGAGTGGCCCAGCGCCCACCAGATGGTGCGGTAGGCCAGCGGGTCGACCTGCTTGAGCAGGCCGATCGACATCAGCCAGGTGGGCACCAGAATGATGGCGCCCGACAGCAGCGTGAACACGGCGATGATGGCCGCCGTGATGGCGCCCATGGTGACCAGCGGCACCGAGCCCTGGTAGGTGCGGTCGCGCTTGGCGACGACCAGGGTGCCGAAGAACACGCCGCAGCCGATCAGCGCGCCGACCGCGAACAGGATGATCGTCAGGTAGAACCAGGACGAGGCCATCATCGGCACGTAGCTGGTCATCATGACGCTGGAGCTGCCCTGGAAGACGACGATGTTGTTGCCGACCGAGCCGATCACCATCAGCGCGAAGGCCAGCCAGGCGATCCTGGGCGTGGCGATGCGGCAGCGCAGCAGGGTGGAGGCGCAAAAATACAGGATGGCGATCTCGAAGAAGATCAGCCAGAAGATCAGCATGTCCAGCCCGTGGGCCGTCAGCACCATGTAGAAGGTGTCGGCCTCGAGCCAGTGCACCGCCGGCCAGCGCGTGAGCACCACGCCGATGGCCAGCAGGCCGCCGAAGGCCAGAAACAGCACGCCGGCAACGGCGTTCCAGATGATCAGCTTCTCGGCCTGCGCCTCGAATTGCAGGCCCGATCGCGGGCAGGTGCGGTAGGTGGTGGCTTGTCCCATGGTGCGTCCCTCAGTCTTTGATGTACATCCGGCCCACCATGGTGTGGTGGCCAATGCCACAGAACTCGTTGCACACGATCGAGATCTGGCCCGATTGGTTGGGGGTGATGGTCAGCACGTGCTCGAAGCCGGGCACCATCTGGATGTTGATGTTCTGCGGCTGCAGCGAGAAGCCGTGGTTGTAGTCCATGGCCGTCAGGTGCAGGCGGTACTTCTCGCCCTTCTTCAGCTCCAGGATGGGCCAGAAGTTCCACAGCCGGCCCAGCATGTACACGTCGGCGCCGGGCGGCGGGGCCACCACCGGGGTCTTTTGCTCGCCCTCGGTGCGCACCGTGTACTTGTCGACCATGGCCTGCGCCGCGGTCATGAACTTCTCGGGCGTGGTGCGGTAGGTCTCGGTCGACAGGTTCTGGTTGCCCCAGACGTGCCAGCCGACCATCATGACGAACATGATCAGGCACCAGGTCAGCGACAGCACGATCCACGTGCCCTCGACCCGGTCGATGGGATGCTTGTACCAAAGCCGTTCCGACGGCGGCAGGATGGCGCTCATGGTGTTGAACCTCTTGTTGGAAGGACGATCGCGCGCCGGCCTACTTGGCCAGGGGCAGCATCATGATTTCGACCACGCCCCACAGGTTGTAGACCAGCATGGGGATCAGCACGCCCAGGAACAGCAGGATGAAAGGGCTGTCCAGCAGCTGCTGCACCCAGGGAATGGGCGCGTTGGGATCGTTCAGGTCGTCGTGGTTGGGGTCCATCCTTGCCTCCTGCAAGCCCGTCCGCAGCCCCGCGCGGCGGACGTTGGTCGATGGATTCTGGAGTTCGGTGGTCGGTATGGATTTGACTTGGAACAAACATATGCAAGCCATGCTTGCCGCACGTCAAGTCCGGGCACTACGATCGCCCCCCATGACGACGGCACGCACCCGGTCTCCTGCAATACCCGGCACTGCGGCCGGCGCCGATCCGTCCCTGCGCTGGCTGCGCCGCCTGGCCTGGCTGTGCGCCGCGCTGGTACTGGCCATCACCAGCCTGAGCGCCAGCCTGCGGCTGGCCAAGGCCGGCATCGGCTGCGCGCCCTGGCCGGCCTGCCACGGCGCGGCGCAGCAGGCCCTGCTGGCGCCGCCGGCCGCCGGCGACGAGGCGGCGCAGGCGCCGGCCAGCACCACGCTCGATGCGGTGCGCTCGGCGCATCGCGTGCTGGCGGTGGCCACCCTGTTCTTGATCCTGGTCATGGGCGCGGCGTGCCGGCACGCACGCCGCGCGCGTGCCGAGTGGTGGGCGCTGCTGGCCGTCACTCTGTTCCTGGCCGGGCTGGGGCCCTGGTCCGCGCGCTCGGCGCTGCCGGCGGTGGCGCTGGGCAATCTGCTGGGCGGCTTTGCCATGCTGGCGCTCAGCGTGCGGCTGGCCGCGCCGCGCCGCTGGGCCGTTACGCCAGCCGTGCGCGCGTGGCTGTGGGCCGCCGCCGTGGCGCTGCTGGCGCAGATCGTACTGGGCGGGCTGGCCAGCACCACGGGCTCGATCCTGAGTTGCGACGGCCTGGCCGACTGCTGGCGCGCGGCGGCCGGCCAGGGCTGGGCGGCGCTGGACCCCTGGCGCCTGCCCGGCTCGGCGGCGGGCGCGCCGGTGCAGTGGCTGCACCGGGTGGCGACCGGCGCGGTGCTGCTGCTGGCGCTGCCGCTGGCCTGGCGCCTGCGCCGCATCGATGCCTGGGGCGCCGGCGTGCTGGGCGCAGCGCTGCTGGCGCTCGCCGTGCTGGGGCCGGTGATGGTGGGTGCCGGTTTTGCCTTTAGCCTGGCGCTGGGGCACAACCAGCTGGCGGCTATCGCGCTGGCGGCGTTGGCGCGCTGGCTATGAAGGCATGAACGAATCCCGCCCGCCCGCCTTGACCGCCAAAACCCGCCCGCTCGGCGTTGCAAATGCTCGCCGTAGCCCGAGTTACGCCTGCGCTTTGCGCCTTGATCGGACGCGTTTTGGCGATCCTTTCGGGAGCTCTGGATTCATTCACGCCTTCGCAGCGCCGCCAGCAGCTTCTGCCCCGCGCGTCCGTCGGCCTTCATGCCCAGGCGCTGCTGCTCGGCCTGGATGGCCTCGCGCGTCTTGGCGCCGATCAGGCCGTCGGCGGCGCCGATGTCGTGGCCGCGCGCCAGCAGCAGGGTTTGCAGCTCGCGGTTCTCGGCGCGCGACAGGCCGGGGTCGTCGGTGGGCCAGGGCGTGACGAAGGCGATGGGCGCCGCCGGCTCGGCGATCAGGTCGGCCAGGTGGGCGATGGCCAGGGCGTAGTTTTCGCTGGCGTTGTAGCGATACAGCGCGTCGAAGTTGCGGCCGACCAGAAAGGCCGGCCCGCCGGCGGCCGGAATCATCAGGCCGGCGCTGGGCAAGTCGTCGGGCAGCGGCTGGCCGCCCGCCAGCGTCAGGCCGGCGCGGCGCCAGGCGGCGATGGGCTGTTTGTTTTTGCGGCTGGCGCCGGAGGTGTCGAAGCCCGGCGGCAGCCGCACCTCGAAGCCCCAGGGCTGGCCGGGCCGCCAGCCGGCGTTTTGCAGGAACTTGGCGGTGGATGCCAGCGCGTCGGGCACGCTGTCCACGATGTCGCGCCGGCCGTCGCCGTCGAAGTCCACCGCGTTGGCGAAGAAGGTGCTGGGCATGAACTGCGTCTGCCCGAACGCGCCGGCCCAGGAGCCGGTCAGCTTGTCGGCCGGGATGTGGCCTTCCTGCAGGATGCGCAGCGCGGCGGCGAATTCGCCGCGAAAGTAGCCTTGCCGGCGGCCGAAGCACGACAGCGTGGCCAGCGACTGCACCAGCGGGCGCCCGCCCAGGTTCTGGCCGAAGTTGCTCTCCACACCCCACACGCCGGTGACGACGGCGGCCGGCACGTCCGTCTGCTGCTCTATTTTTTGCAGCGTGCTCCGCCACTTGGCAAAGGCCGCGCGTCCGTCCTGCACGCGCTCGGCGTCGTCCAGCATGGCCAGGTAGTCCCACACGGGGGTGGTGAACTCGGGCTGGCGGTTGAGCAGCACCAGCACCGACGGGTCGGGCGCCAGGCCCGTGGTGGCCTGCGCGAAGGTCGCGCCGCTGACGGCGCTGAAGGCCGGCGTGCCCTTCAGGCGGGCCAGGCAGGCGCTGAATTCGGCCGGGTCGGCGCTGGGGGTGGCGTCTTGCGCCAGGGCGGGCAGGGCGGCGCTCAGGCCGGCGACCAGGGTCCAGGTCAGGCGCAGGAGGCGATGGTGGTGCGAAATCATTCAAAAATGATAGCTGATCGCGCTTGCCCCATGCCGTCCAGCACCTGAAAAGACTTGTAAAACCTGGGCCATCAAGTCGCCTGCAGCGCCAGCACCAGGCGGCGCGTGGACGGGTCTTCGGCGACCGGCATGTCGGCAAAGCCCAGCTGGCGCCCCAGCTCCAGCATGCGCCGGTTCTCGGTCAGCACGATGGCGAACAGGCGCGTGGTGCCGGCGGCGCGCTGGTAGGCGATCAGCTTGTCCATCAGCAGGTGGCCCAGGCCCGCGCCCTTCACCTCGTGCCGCAGGATGATGCCGAACTCGGCCTCGACGTTGTCCGGGTCGGCGATCGAGCGCGCCACGCCCAAGGTGCGCGGCGCGCCGCCCTCGCCGTCGACGGTGGCGATGAAGGCCATCTCGCGCGTGTAGTCGATCTGCACCAGCCGCGCCAGCTCGCTGCGCGCCAGGGCGCGGCGGCTGTAGAACACGCGCAGGCGCACGTCCTCGGGGTCCAGGCTGTCCAGGAAGGCGCGGTGCTGCGCCTCGTCCTCGGGGCGGATCGGGCGCAGCGTCAGCCGCTGGCCGTGCCAGTCCAGCGTCTCGGCCAGCGCGGCCGGGTAGGGCGCGATGGCAAAGCGTGCCGCGCCGGCGCCGGGCGGGCGGCGCACGCGCACACGGGCGTCCAGCGCCACCGCGCCGGCGTGGTCGACCAGCAGCGGGTTGATGTCCAGCTCGGCCAGCTCGGGCAGCTCGGCCAGCAGCTGCGACACCGCCATCAGGGTGTGGACGACGGCGTCCAGGTCGGCCGGCGGCACGTCGCGCCAGCCGGCCAGCAGGCGCGCCACGCGGGTGCGGGCGATCAGCGCGCGCGCCAGCGGGTCGTTCAGCGGCGGCAGCGCCATGGCGCTGTCCTTGAGCACCTCGACCGCCGTGCCGCCCTGGCCGAACAGCACGACCGGGCCGAAGGTGGGGTCGACGCTGGCGCCGACGATCAGCTCCTGCGCCTGCGGCTTGCGCACCATGGACTGCACGCTGAAGCCGTCCAGCCGCGCCCGCGGGTGGCTCTTGCCGATGCGCGCCAGCATGGCTTGCGCGGCCGCGCGCACGTCGGCCGCGTCCTGCAGGTTCAGCACCACGCCGCCGACGTCGGACTTGTGCGTGATGTCGCGCGACAAAATCTTGAGCACCACCGGAAAGCCGATGCGCGCGGCCTCGGCCGCCGCCGCCTCGGCGTCGGCCGGCACGCTGCGGGTGACCGCCACCGGAATGCCGTAGGCCGCGCACACGGCCTTGGCCTCGGGCTCGGTCAGCAGCTCGCGCCCTTCGGCCAGCACCTGTTCGATCAGCGGGCGCACCTGCGCCAGCCGCGCTGCGCCGGGGCCAGGCGCCGGGCCGGCCGGCGCGGCCTCGCTCAGCTCGGCCTGGTTGCGGCCGTAGGCCTGCAGCATGCCGATGGCGGCCACGGCCTGCTCGGGCATCTCGTAGCTGGCGATGCCGGCCTGGGTGAACAGCGCGCGCGCCTCGGCCACGGCGGGCCCGCCCATCCAGCAGGCGACGAGCGGCAGCGCGCGGCCGCGCTCGGGCCGCACGACGGGCACCAGCGCGCGCGCGATGTCGGTGGCCGGCACGATGGCGGTGGGCGAGTGGATGAACAGCAGCGTGCCGGCCGTGTGCGGGTGGCGCGCCAGCGCGTGCAGCGTGTCGACGTAGCGCGCCACCGGCGCGTCGCCGATGATGTCCACCGGGTTGCCGTGCGACCAGTTGGGCGGCAGCACGGCGTCCAGCGCGCCGCGCAGCGCCTCGTCCAGCTCGGCCAGCGGCACGCGGCGGGCGGCGGCGGCGTCGGCCGCCAGCACGCCGGCGCCGCCGCCGTTGGTCAGGATGGTGACGCGCTCGCCGATCGGCCCCTTGAAGCGCGTCAGGATCTCGGCCGCCAGGAACAGCTGCTCCAGGCTGTCCACGCGCAGCATGCCGGCGCGCGCGATGGCGGCGTCGTACACCGCGTCGGCGCCGGCCAGCGCGCCGGTGTGCGAGGCGGCGGCCTTCTGCCCCTGCGCGCTGCGCCCGGCCTTGAGCACGATCACCGGCTTGTTGCGCGCCGCCGCGCGCGCGGCCGACATGAACTTGCGCGCGTGCTCGATCGACTCGACGTACAGCAGGATGGCGCGCGTGTGGCCATCGCTGGCCAGGTAGTCCAGCATGTCGCCGAAGTCGACGTCGGCGTGCTCGCCCAGCGACACGAAGTGCGAAAAGCCGATGTGGCGCGCCTCGGCCCAGTCGAGCATGGCGGTGACCAGCGCGCCCGACTGCGAGACGAACGCCAGGTGGCCCGGCCGCGCCGCCACGTGGGCGAAGCTGGCGTTCAGGTGCGCGTGCGGCGCCAGCAGGCCGATGCAGTTGGGCCCCAGGATGCGCATCAGCGTGGGGCGCGCGGCGTCCAGCACGGCCTGCTTCAGCTCGGGCGTGAGGCCGGCGCTGATCAGCACCACCGCCCGCGTGCCGGCCTGCGCCAGCTGGCGCACCAGATCGAGCACGGTGGCCGGCGGCGTGCAGATCACGGCCAGCTCGGGCGCCGCCGGCAGCTCGGCCACGCGGGCGTAGCAGCGCGTGCCCGACAGCTCGGTGTACTTGGGGTTGACCGGCCACACCGCGCCCTGGAAGCCGCTGCTGCGCATGTTGCGCCAGAGCGTGGCGCCGACCGAAAACGGCCGCTCGGACGCGCCGATGACGGCCACCGAGCGCGGGTCGAACAGGGAATCGAGGTTGCGGATGCTCATGGATGAACCTTGTTGTGATGGCCGCCCGCACCGGCGGCGAAACTGCGCCAGGTCAAGGACGGCCGGGCGGGCCGTCGCCATACTGAAGATCGACTGCCGAGCATTGTCTTTGTTCCTGGAGGATGACCCATGCGCCCACGTCTGTCCACCTTCTGCGGCCTGGCCCTGCTGGCTCTGACGCATATGGGCGCGGCCCAGGCCGAGCCGGCCAACTATGCGCTGGATGCCGACCACACCTACGCCACCTTCGCCATCGACCACAACGGCGCCTCGGTCAACCGCGCGCGCTTCGACGAGGTGGCGGGTTCGGTGCGCTTCGACCCGGTGGCCAGGGCCGGCGCCCTCGACCTGTACGTGCAGGTGGCCAGCGTCTACAGCGGCTCGCGCGGCTTCGACGAGCACCTGCTGTCGCCCGACCTGTTCGACGCCGCGAAGTTTCCGACGATGCGTTTCGTGTCCGAGCAGCTGGTGTTCGACGGCGAGCGCCTGGTCGAGGTGCCCGGCCAGCTGACGCTGCTGGGGCGCACGCAGCCGGTCACGCTCAAGGCGCGGCAGTTTCGCTGCTACCCCAACGCACGCGCCAAGACCGAGGCCTGCGGCGGCGACTTCGAGGCGGTGATCGACCGCACCCAGTGGGGCATGAACTACCTGGTGGACAAGGGCATGCCCAAGACCGTGCGTATCACGGCCACCATCGAGGCGTTCCGGCAATAGGCCGGATTGCAAGCCAAATCGGCCGCCCACGCGCTTGCAGTCTGCGCGGGCAGCTATCAAAAATGGACTAAAGACCGCGCCGCGACTCAGCGGGTGCGCCGCCGCACCTGCGCCTCGTCGACCGCCAGCGCGGTCATGTTGACCAGGCGCCGCACGGTGGAGGAGGGTGTCAGCACGTGCGCCGGCGCGGCGGCGCCCAGCAGCATGGGGCCGATGGTGACGCCGGCGCCGGCCACCGTCTTGAGCACGTTGAACAGGATGTTGGCCGCGTCCAGGTTGGGGCACACCAGCAGGTTGGCCTCGCCGCTCAAGGTGCTGTCGGGCATGGTGCGCGCGCGCAGGGCGGCCGACAGGGCGCTGTCGCCGTGCATCTCGCCGTCGCATTCGACCTCGGGCGCCAGCTGGCGGAACAGGTCGCGCGCGCGGCGCATCTTGAGCGCCGAGGCGTCCTTGGACGAACCGAAGTTGGAGTGCGACAAAAACGCCACCTTGGGCGGCAGGCCGAAGTTGTGCACCTCGGTGGCGGCCATCTTGGCGATGCCGGCCAGCAGCTCGGCGCTGGGGTCTTCGTGCACGTAGGTGTCGCAGATGAACAGCGTGCGCTCGTGCAGCATGATGGCGTTGAGCGCGGCCAGGTCGGGCGCGCCGGGCTCGACGCCGATGATGTCGCGGATGTTGTCCAGGTGCGCGTGGTAGCGCCCGACGGTGCCGCACAGCATGGCGTCGGCGTCGCCCAGGTGCAGCATCAGCGCGGCGATCACGGTGTTGGAGCGGCGCACCGCGGTCTTGGCCGTGTCCACGCTGACGCCGTTGCGCGCCATCAGGCGGTGGTAGGTCTCCCAGTACTGGCGAAAGCGCGGGTCGTCCTCGGGGTTGACGTTGTCCACGTCCGCGCCCAGGCGGATGCGCAGGCCGGCCTTCTTGATGCGCTGCTCGATCACGGCCGGGCGGCCGATCAGGATGGGGCGCGCCAGCTTGTCGTCGACCGCCACCTGCGCGGCATGCAGCACGCGCTCGTCCTCGCCCTCGGCGTAGGCCACGCGCTTGTGCGCGGGGTCGGCCGCGCGCGCGGCGTGCAGCACCGGCTGCATCACCATGCCGGTCTGGTAGATGAAGCGCGTCAGCTGCGTGCGGTAGGCGTCCAGGTCGGCGATGGGGCGCTCGGCCACGCCCGACTTGGCGGCCGCCTCGGCCACGGCCGGGGCGATGCGCAGGATCAGGCGTGGATCGAAGGGCGTGGGGATGATGTATTCGGGGCCGAAGTGCAGCTCCTTGCCGGCGTAGGCGGTGGCCACCTCGGCGCTGGTCTCGGCCTTGGCCAGGGCGGCGATTTCGCGCACGCAGGCCAGCTTCATCTCCTCGGTGATCTTGCTGGCGCCGCAGTCCAGCGCGCCGCGGAAGATGTAGGGAAAGCACAGGACGTTGTTGACCTGGTTGGGGTAGTCGCTGCGCCCGGTGGCGACGATGCAGTCGGGCCGCGCGGCCTTGGCATCCTCGGGACGGATCTCGGGCTCGGGGTTGGCCAGCGCCAGGATGATCGGCTGCTCGGCCATGGTCTTGACCATGTCCTGCGTCAGCACGCCGGCGGCCGAGCAGCCCAGGAACACGTCGGCGCCCTGGACCACGTCGGCCAGCGTGCGCGCGCCGGTGTCGGGCTGGGCGTAGCGCGCCTTGGAGGCGTCGACGCTGGCGCGGCCCTTGTAGATCAGGCCCTTGGAGTCGCAGGCGTGCACGTTGGCGGGCTTGACGCCCAGCGCCACCATCACGTCCAGGCAGGCGATGGCGGCGGCGCCGGCGCCGCTGACGGCCACCTTCACGTTCTCGATCTTCTTGCCCACCAGCTCCAGGCCGTTCAGCAGCGCGGCCGACGAGATGATGGCGGTGCCGTGCTGGTCGTCATGAAACACCGGGATGTTCATGCGCTCGCGCAGCTTCTTCTCGATGTAGAAGCACTCGGGCGCCTTGATGTCTTCCAGGTTGATGCCGCCCAGCGTGGGCTCCAGCGCGGCGATGATGTCGACCAGCTTGTCGGGGTCGTGCTCGTCCAGCTCGATGTCGAACACGTCGATGCCGGCGAACTTCTTGAACAGGCAGCCCTTGCCCTCCATCACCGGCTTGCCGGCCAGCGCGCCGATGTTGCCCAGGCCCAGCACGGCGGTGCCGTTGGTGATGACGCCCACCAGGTTGCCGCGCGCCGTGTAGTCGGCCGCCTTGCTGGGGTCGGCCTGGATGTCCAGGCAGGGGTAGGCCACGCCGGGCGAATAGGCCAGCGACAGGTCGAGCTGGTTGGCCAGCGGCTTGGTGGGCGTGACCGAAATCTTGCCGCGCACCGGGCTGCGGTGGTATTCACGCGCGGCATCGCGCAGCGCAGCCTCGGCGGGGCTCAGGGATTTGCTCATGGTGTCTCCGGCAGACGCTTGTGATTGGACGGCACAAGCCTACTCCAAATCACGCCCGCGCTGCCCTGAGACGGTCAAAAATTTAACTCAAATTGGCTGTTGGCGCCCGCGTATCAAGCCCCGGCAACTATCAAAATGATAGTTCCATGCGCGGGCGTGGGCGTGGGCCTCGCGCACTCGGTTGCCAAGCGGGCCAACGGAAAACGTTCCACGCCTCATGCGACACTGCGCAGGCAGCGGTAAAAGTCCCCGGAGAAACAGGCGGCGCCGCAAGGGCAGTGACTGGCAGAACGGGAAGCCGGTTTGTGGACGTGGGACGAAACGGGAGGCAGCGCCAGCGTCGTGGTGCGTTACGCTGCGCAACACGAAGAAATTGAGAAGCTGCTGCAGGCCGCGCCCGGCGTCACTCTGCGCCGGCTTTGCTGAAGGGGCTGTTGTAAAAATCCTGCCCACCCAATTCGACGATCAGGCCATTCGCCGCCTGTATGACGAAGCCACGGACACCTGGTGGTTCTCGGTCATCGACGTGGTTCAAGTCCTGACCGACAGCGAAAACGCGCGCGACTACTGGTTCAAGATGAAGCAGCGGGTCAAGGCCGAAGACGGGGCCGAACTGTCGACATTTTGTCGACAGTTGAAACTGCCCGCCGCCGACGGCAAACAGCGCCTGACGGACTGCGCCACGGCCGAGAGCCTGCTGCGCATCGTGCAATCCATCCCCAGCCCCAAGGCCGAACCCATCAAGCTCTGGCTGGCCAAGGTAGGCTACGAGCGTATGCAAGAAATTGCCGACCCGGCCCAGGCGCTGGACCGCGCTCGCCAGACTTGGCAGCAGCTTGGCCGCAGCGACAAGTGGATCCAGCAGCGCATGACGGGTCAGGAAACGCGCAACAAGCTCACCGACGACTGGAGCGAGCAGCAGCATCGATGAGCTGCTGCCACACCGCTGGCAACCTGCCAACATCTGATCGTTGGCCATGACCGCCGGCGGCGGTCAACATGGGTTTGCCGCGCGCTTGCCGATCACGGGCAGCTATGCCGTTTGGGGGCATCGCCCGTCAGCAATGGCGGGCGCGGATTGAAACCAGGATCGTTTCGCGGCCGCGAAACGGCGGATCTCGCACCGCCCGCCAGCAATGGTCGGCGCGGATTACAACAGTGATGTCGGCTGCATCACGCGCGGGCGTGGGTGGTGTGCATCCACCCGTCGAGGCGGCGGGCCAGCCAGCGCAGCGCACCCGCACAGACCCCCGTGGCGGGCTGCCAGTGAAAGGCCACCGGCGCCACCTGCGTGGCCGGGGCCTGCGTCAAATGGATCGGCTCGATCACCACCGTTTCGCCCGCACGCAGCGCCAGCGGTGCGTCGGCCGCCACGTAGACATCGTCCGGTGTGTGATGGAAATGCGTGCCGCGACGCGTGACCCACAGCGCGCCCTGGGTCACGCGCAGCTGGCCGGCCGAGGGCACGCGCAGGGTGCGCGCCTGCCCGGGCTGCAGCGTCACGCCGACGCCCTGGGACAAGGACAGGCTGGGTGAGGTTTGCAGCGCGAGGGCGGACATGGTGGGCTCCTGTGAAAAACGATCTCGGAATCAATCCGAGGCCTGAATGATCCGCCGATCCCCATTGACAGTCCAATGAAATCCGGCCACGCTATTGATTCCCGATCCGCATCAATGCCGCCGTGCTGCACTCCCAGACCCACCTGCGCTCGCGCCCCGTCCAGGCCGGCCACCTGCGCGCCTTCGAGGCGGTGGCGCGCCACCTCAACTTCCGCCTGGCGGCGGAGGAAATGGCGCTCACCCAGTCCGCCGTCAGCCGCCAGATCCAGGCGCTGGAGGAGGACGTCGGCGTGCCCCTGTTCCTGCGCCACACGCGCGCCGTCGAGCTGACCGAGGCCGGCACGCAACTGCTCACCGCCGTCGGGCAGGCGCTGCCACGCATCGACGCCGCCGTGCGCCACATCCGCCAGAACGCGGGGCGCCGCCACGTGTCGGTCACCACCTTCGCCTCGTTCGCGTCGATGTGGCTGATCCCCAAGCTGGAGGCCTTCCAACGCGAGCACCCCGACATCGACATCCGCATCGAGGCCAGCGACAGCGCGGTCGACCTGGAGGTGACCGACATCGACGTCGCCGTGCGCTACGCCCCGGCCGACCGCATGCTGCCCGGCGCCAGCCGCCTGTTCGGCGAATCCGTCACCCCCATGGCCAGCCCCTGGCTGCTGAAAAGCGGCCCGCGCCTGAAGACCCCCGCCGACCTGCTGGCCCACACCCTGATCGAGGCAGCCGACGCCTACACGCCGCACCTGGCGTGGCTGACCTGGCGCCGCTGGCTGGACGCCAACGGGCTGGAGCTGGCGCAGCCCAAGCGCTGGCTCAGCTTCAACTACGCCTACCAGATGGTGCAGGCGGCGCTGTCGGGCCAGGGCGTGGTGCTGGCGCGCCCGCCGCTGGTGGCCGAGAGCCTGGCGCGCGGCGAGCTGGTCGAGGTGTTCGCGCCCGACGCCTATCCCCAGGCGCGCCTGGTCTCGCCCATGGCCTACTGGGTGCTGGTGTCGCCGCACAGCGGCCAGCGCGCCGAGGTGCGCGCCTTCGCCGACTGGCTGGCCGCGCAGGCCGTGGCGACGCGGGCCGTGACGGGGGAGCGGGCGTAGTGCGGCGTCAAAGGCCGTTCACACCGGCCACACCACCCCGTTGTCGTTCAGGATGGCGTCCAGCGGCACGTCGTGCGGCTCGGGCTCCAGCTCTTCCAGAAAGCCCTGGGTAAAGCCCAGGCCCACGGTGTGCGGGCGCGGCTGCAGCGCGGCCAGGGTGCGGTCGTAAAAGCCGCCGCCGTAGCCCAGCCGGTAGCCGCCCGGCCCGTAGCCCACGCACGGCACGAACAGCAGCGTGGGCACGATCAGCTCGGTGTCCTTGGGCTTGGGGATGCCGTAGGCGTCTTCCTCCATCGGGCAGCCGGGGTACCAGGCGTGAAACGTCAGCGTGCGGTGCAGCTTGTCGACCACCGGCAGGCCGATGCGCCGGCGCTGGGGCTCATCCATCAGCTCGCCGTCTTCCTTCCAGCGGTGCAGCGCGGGCAGGGGGTCGAACTCGCCCTTGATCGGCCAATAGGCGCCGATCACCGTGTCCGGGCGCCCGATCAGCCAGATGCGCATGATGTCCTGCAGCGCGTCGGCGCGCGCCAGCCGGTCGGGCAGGTGCAGGCGCTCTTGCACCAGACGCGCGCGCAGGGATTTTTTGTCGGGTGACGTGGTCATAATGGATTCATGCGTGGGATTTGGATTCTGACACCGCTGCTGCTGGCGCTGGGCTTGGCCTTGGGCGTGCCGGCGCGCGCGCAGCAGCCGGCGGCCGACAGCGCCGCCCCAGCCGCTGCCAGCGCGGCCGACGACAGCGTCATCCTCGACATGCGCGAGGCCTTTCGCCGCGGCGACAAGGACCGCCTGGCGGCCCTGCTGCCGCTGGCGCGCGGCAAGGTGCTCGAGCCCTGGGCCGCCTACTGGGCGCTGAAGGCGCGGCTGGAGGACGCCACCGAGCCCGAGGTGCAGGACTTTCTGAGCCGCTGGGCTGGCACCTACCAGGAAGACCGCCTGCGCAACGACTGGCTGCTGCTGGCCGGCAAGCGGCGCGACTGGGCCGCCTTTGCGCGCGAGCTGCCGCGCTTTCGCATGGGCGACGACCCCGAGGTGCGCTGCTACGCCGCCGCCATGCAGCTGCTGCAGGGTGCGCCCGCCAGCGCCGCCATGACCGACACCGTGCGCCGCGACTGGCTGGCCGAGCGCCGCGAGGGCGACGGCTGCCTGCTGGCGGCCGATTTGCTGCACCAGGCCGGGCGCATCACGGCCGAGGACGTGTGGCACAAGGCGCGGCTGGCCGTCGAGTCGGGCCGCAGCGGGCTGGCGCGCGCGGCGGTGGCGCTCGAATCGCCCGACGCCGCCGTCGCCGTGGCGCAAATCCACAACGGCGCCGCGCGCTACCTGGCCGGGCGCAACGCCAGCGCCGCCACGCGCCAGGGGCAAGAGCTGGTGGTGCTGGCGCTGCTGCGCCTGGCCACGCAGGATGCCGACCAGGCCGCCAGCACGCTGCAGGCCAAGTGGGTCCGGCAGCTGACGCCCGCGCAGCGCAACTGGCTGTGGGCCGCGCTGGGCAAGCAGGCCACGCTCAAGCTGCAGGACGACGCCTGGTCCGACTTCGCCCAGGTCACGCGCGTGCAGGATTTGGGCGACGACCTGCTGAGCTGGCAGGCGCGCGCCGCCCTGCGTGCCGGCCAGTGGCGCGGCGTGCGCGCCGCCATCGAGGCCATGAGCGAGCCGCTGCGGCGCGAGCCGACCTGGGTGTACTGGAACGCCCGCGCCGGCCTGGCGCTGGCGCCCGAGGGCGCCGCCGGCGACGCGGCGCGCGCCGACGCCCGCCAGCAGTTGCAGGGCATCGCCAACGGCCGCGGCTTTTATGAAAAGCTGGCGCTGGAGGCGCTGGGCGAGCCGCTGCAGCGCGCGCCCGAGCCGGCGCCGCTCACCGCCGACGAGCGCGCCGCCGCCGCCGCCAACCCCGGCCTGCAGCGCGCCCTGCGCGCCATTGCCGTCGGCCTGCGCAGCGAGGGCGTGCGCGAGTGGAACTACTGGACCAACCTGCACCAGAGCGGCGGCATGAACGACCGCCAGCTCTACGCCGCCGCCGCGCTGGCCTGCCAGGCCAAGGTGTGGGACCGCTGCATCAACACCAGCGAGCGCATCCAGGGCTTTCAGGACTTCGAGCAGCGCTTTCCCACCCCGCACCGCGCCGAGGTGCTGCGCCAGGCGCAGGCCATCGGGCTCGACCCGGCCTACGTCTACGGCCTGATCCGGCAGGAAAGCCGCTTCGTCATCGACGCGCGCTCGCACGTCGGCGCCTCGGGGCTGATGCAGATCATGCCCGCCACCGCGCGCTGGACGGCGCGCAAGATCGGCCTGGACGGCTTCGTGCCCGACATGCTGGGCGAGCTGGACACCAACATCCTGATCGGCACCAGCTACCTCAAGCTGGCGGTCGACGAGTTTCGCGGCTCGCTGCCGCTGGCCGCTGCCGCCTACAACGCCGGCCCGCGCCGCCCGCGCGCCTGGCGCAACGGCCCGGTGCTGGACGGCGCCATCTGGGCCGAGACGGTGCCCTTTGCCGAAACGCGCGACTACGTCAAGAAGGTGCTGTCCAACACCGTGGACTACGCGCTGCTGCTGGGCGAATCGCGCACTTCGCTGCGCGCGCGGCTGGGCCGCATCGGGCCGGCGCCGGCCGAGGAGACGGCGCTGACGCAAGACTTACCCTGAACGGATTTTAATAAAATCGGCCTCTGGCGCCTGCCAATCGTGCGCCAGCAGCTATCGAAATAGGAGAGATCGATGGCGTTGAAGGTTCTGGTGCTGGGCGGCTCGGGCTTGGTCGGCCGCCATCTGATCGAGCGCCTGCAGCGCCTGCGCGCCGACGTCACGGTGCCCACGCGCCGCTACGCCGCCGCGCGCGAGCTGTGGCCGCTGCCCTGCGTCAACCTGGTGGTGACCGACGTCACGCAGCCCGGCGTGCTGGCGCGCCTGGTGCCGGGGCACGACGCGGTGGTCAACCTGGTGGCGCGCCTGCACGGCAGCGCGGCGCAGTTCGAGCAGCTGCACGTGGGCCTGCCGCGCGAGCTGGCCGCCGCCTGCGCGGCCAGCGGCGTGCGCCGCGTGCTGCACGTCAGCGCGCTGGGCGCCGCGCCCGACGCGCCCTCGCGCTACCAGCGCAGCAAGGCTGCGGGGGAGGGCGTGCTGCAACAGGCGGCGGCCATGCACGGACTCGATGTGACACTGCTGCGCCCCAGCCTGATCTTCGGCGCCGACGACCGCTTGCTGAAACTGTTTGCCCGCCTGCAGCGCAACCTGCCGCTGATGCCCATGGGCCGCGCCGACGCGCGCTTTCAGCCGGTGTGGGTGGGCGACGTGGCCAGCGCGCTGGCACGCTGCCTGCAAGATGCGGCGACCATCGGCCAGACCTACGAGCTCTGCGGGCCCGAGGTGATCACCTTGCGCGAGCTGGTGCAGGCGGCCGGCCAGTGGGCCGGCGTGCGCGCCGGGCGCGGCCGGCCCGTGCTGGGCCTGCCGGCGCCGCTGGCGCGGCTGCAGGCGCTGGCCATGGAATGCCTGCCCGGCACGCCGCTGCTGAGCCGCGACAACCTCGACTCGATGAAGGTCGACAACGTCGCCAGCGGCCAGCTGCCCGGCCTGCGCGAGCTGGGCATCACCCCCGCGCCGCTGTCGGCCCTCGGCCCCATGATCCTGGGCACCGACGGGGCGGTGTCGCGCCTGGACGTGTGGCGGCGCAGCGCGGGACGCTGAGGCCCGAGGCGCGCTAGCATGAGCGCCGTGCAAACGGAGGCTTTCATGCTCAAGCTCTACATCGGCAACAAGAATTACTCGTCCTGGTCCATGCGGCCCTGGGTGCTGCTCCGGCAGGCCGGCATCGACTTCGAGGAGGTGCAGCTGCGCTTCGACTCGTTCTCGGGCGACTCGGACTTCAAGCGGCGGCTGGGCGGCATCGCGCCCGCCGGCAAGGTGCCGGTGCTGACCGACGGCAACTTCGCCGTGTGGGACACGCTGGCCATCGCCGAATACCTGGCCGAGAAGTTTCCCGATCGGCAGCTGTGGCCGCAGGGCGTCAAGGCGCGCGCCCGCGCCCGCAGCATCTGCGCCGAGATGCATTCGGGCTTCGGCGCGCTGCGCGGCGCCTGCGGCATGAACATCGAGGCGCGCCTGCCCGAGGTGGGCGCCATCGTCTGGCGCGACAACGCCGGCGTGCGCGCCGACGTCGGCCGCCTGGTGGCCATGTGGCAGGAGTTGCTGGCCGAGCACGGCGGCCCCATGCTGTTCGGCGACTTCGGCATCGCCGACGCCTACTTCACGCCGGTGATGATGCGCTTTCGCACCTACGCGCTGCCGGCGCCCGCCGCCGTCACGGCCTGGATGGACCGCGTGTGCGCGCTGCCCGGCGTCCGCGCCTGGATCGACGCCGCGCTGGCCGAGCACGACTTCATCGACTTCGAGGAGCCTTATCGGTTGACGCGCTGAGGGCGCGGGTCAATCGCCCGGCCAGTCCAGCCGCGCCACCTGCTCGGGCGTGAGCGGCGGTGCTGGTTCAGCGGCCGGTGGCGGCGCGGCCGCCGGCGCCGCGCCCTGGCGCCACCACGGCCGCACGCGCTCGGCCTGCGCCGGCTGCACCGCCTCGCCCAGGCGCGGCATCACCAGATGCACGCCCGCGTGCGGCGCCAGCTCCAGCAGGCGCTCGGCCGGCTGGTCCCAGTCGTGCAAGGCCAGCGCGAAGGTGCCCCAGTGCACCGGCAGCAGGGGCGGGTGGCCCAGCAGGGCCAGCGCCTGCAGCGCATGGTCGGGGCCCAGGTGCATGTCGCCCCAGGCGGGGTAGTACGCGCCCACCTCCAGCAGCGCCAGGTCGAACGGGCCCAGGCGCGCGCGGATGGCGGCGTATTCGCCCGACAGGCCGGTGTCGCCGCTGAAGAACACCGCGTGGCGCGGCCCGCGCACCACCATCGACGACCACAGCGTGCTGTTGCGCGTCTTCAGCGTGCGGCCGCTGAAGTGCTGCGAGGGCGCGGCGGTGATCGTGAGGCCCGTGTTCGGCACGGTCCAGCTTTCCCACCAGTCCAGCTCGTGGATGCGCTCGGGCGCGATGCCCCAGGCCTGCAGGTGCGCGCCCACGCCCAGTGAGGTGACGAAGGGCACGTTCGAGCGCGCCAGCGCCTTGATGGTGGGGTAGTCCAGGTGGTCGTAATGGTCGTGCGAGACGACGATGGCATCCACCGCCGGCAGCTCGCGCAGCGCCACCGGCACCGGCTGAAAGCGCTTCGGCCCGACGCCGATCAGCGGCGAGGCGCGTGGGCCCCACACCGGATCGGTCAGCACGCGCCAGCCATCCACTTCGAGCAGCACGGTGGAGTGGCCCAGCCAGGTCGCGCGCAGGCCGCTTTGCGGCGCGTGCAGCCAGGCGGCGCGTGGGTCGAGCGCGGGCAGCGGCGCGCGCGGCACGCGCCGCCCGCCGGGCCACAGCAGATCGCGCAGCGAGGGCATGGGCACGCTCGCGTCGCGCAGGCCGGCGGCAATGGGATATTGATTGCGAAAGCCCTCGCCCTGCCACAGCGGCGAGGCGTGCATGCGCTCCAGGCGCGCGCCGTGGGCGAGATGTCCGAAGGATTTCATGCAGCGTAATGGCGTCGGTCCGATGCGTCCATCATGAACCCATTGACGCGCGGTTGCCCGAGCCGCCGCGCCACCCGCATTCACGCGCTGCGGGTGCGGGCTTGGCCGGCGCCGTCAGCGGCCGGCGGGGCGATGCGGCCCAATGCGCATCAGGCCGTCACACATCGTTCACTGGAACTTGCCATGCCCACCGTCGAATCGAGCTTTCCCGACTTCTTTGCCGACGCGCCGCAGCTGACGCTGCGCGACCCGCTGGCCGAGTTCCTGGGCGCCGCGCGCGGTGGCCTGATGACCTATCGCTACGTCGACGCCGTGCGCCTTGCCGGCCACTCGTGCCCCACGGTGGCCGGCGCCTGGCTGATGACGCTGCACGGTCTGCGCGCGCTGTACGGCGACGACACGCCGGTGCGCGGCGAGATCGATGTCTTCATGCGCGACGGCCGCGAGGACGGCGCCAACGGCGTCATCGCCACCGTGGTGCAGCTCGTCACCGGCGCGGCGCCCGAAACCGGCTTTCACGGCATCGGCGGGCGCTTCGGGCGCCATCAGCTGCTGCGCTTCGACCAGCCCGTGCAGGGCACGCTGGGCCTGCGCCGCCAGGACACAGGCCGCGCGGTGCAGGTCGAGCTGGACGCCTCCGTCGTGCCCTGGACCGACGAGATGCGCGCCCTGCTGCCGCGCGCCGCCGCCGGCCGCGCCAGCGCCGACGAGCTGGCGCGCTTCGGCACCCTGTGGCAGGGCCGCGTGCGCCAGATGCTGGTCGAGCACGCCCACGACCCGCAACTGGTTCGCGTCGCGGCCTGGGATGCGGCCGTGCCGGCCTGACCGAAGCCCTGAGCCAAGCCCCGCCGATACACTGGGGCCATGCAAATCTACATGGTCGGCGGTGCGGTGCGCGACCGGCTGCTGGGCCTGCCGGTGCAGGACCGCGACTGGGTGGTGGTGGGCGCCACGCCCGAGCAGATGGTGGCGCGCGGCTTCGTGCCGGTGGGGCGCGACTTTCCGGTCTTTCTGCATCCCGACACGCACGAGGAATACGCGCTGGCGCGCACCGAGCGCAAGAGCGGGCGCGGCTATCGCGGCTTCGTGGTGCACGCCAGCCCCGACGTGACGCTGCAAGAAGATTTGGCGCGGCGCGACTTGACTATCAATTCAATAGCTGCTTGCGCAGATTGGGCGGGCGCTGCGGGCCAATTTGATTTAGAAGACGGCCTGATCGACCCCTACGGCGGCCAGCGCGACCTGCGCGCGCGCGTGCTGCGCCACGTCACCGCCGCCTTTGCCGAAGACCCGGTGCGCATCCTGCGCGTGGCACGCTTTGCCGCGCGCTTTCACGACTTCGCCATCGCACCCGAGACCCTGGCCCTGATGCACCAGATGGTGGCCGCGGGCGAGGCCGACCACCTGGTGCCCGAGCGCGTGTGGCAGGAGCTGGCGCGCGGCCTGATGGAAGCACACCCGGCGCGCATGTTCGAGGTGCTGCGCCAGTGCGGCGCGCTGGCCGTGGTGCTGCCCGAGCTGGACCGCCTGTGGGGCGTGCCGCAAACCGCCAGCCACCACCCCGAGATCGACACCGGCGTGCACGTGATGCTGGTGCTGCAGATGGCCGTGCGCCTGCAGGCGCCGCTGCCCGTGCGCTGGGCCTGCCTGATGCACGACCTGGGCAAGGGCACGACGCCGGCCGATGTGCTGCCCCGACACCTGGGTCACGAGCAGCGCAGCGTCAAGCTGTTGAAAGCCGTCGGCCAGCGCCTGCGCGTGCCCGGCGACTGCACCGAGCTGGCCGAGGTGGTGGCGCGCGAGCACGGCAACATCCACCGCAGCGCCGGCCTCAACGCCGCCGCGCTGCTGCGCCTGCTGGAGCGCTGCGACGCGCTGCGCAAGCCCGAGCGCTTTGCCGATGTGCTGCTGGCCTGCGAATGCGACGCGCGCGGGCGCCAGGGGCTGCAGGACGTGGCCTACCCGCCGCGCCCGCGCCTGCAACGCGCGCTGGACGCCGCGCTGGCCGTGGCCACGGAGCCGGTGGCGCGTGCGGCGCAGGCACGCGGTGCGCGCGGACCGCAGATCGGCACCGCCGTGCAGCAGGCGCGTGCCGAGGCGGTGGCGCGGGCATTGGATGAGGCGCCCGACGCCGCTGCGTCAGCTTGACGTGCGACGCTTCTTGCCGGCACGGGGTTTGGCCGCCTTGGCCGCGCCGCCGGCCCGCGCGCGCAGCGCCGAGTCCAGCGCGCGCTGCGCCCAGGGCGCCATCAGCGCGGGCGATTCCATGGCGGGTGCCGGCGCACTGTAGTAGCCCATCGAGCGTGGCACGCCCTTCACCGCATAGGTGAAGCGCCGGCAGCCCTGCGCCTCGAAGTCGGCCCGCGCCTGCGCGTCGGCCTTCAGCCACAGGGTGTCGCCCTCGCCCAGGTCGGTGACCAGGGCCACGTTCAGGCCGTCGGCCGTGCGCAGTCCCAGGCCGCCGAACATGCGCAGGGCGTGGCAGGGGCCGATGGCGGCCAGCAGCTCGCAGCAATACTGAGCGAATTCCGAGTCGGCGGTGAGCGCGGTGGGCATGGCGCCATGGTAGGCGCGGGGGCGGTCGCCGGGCAAGCCTTGCGCATAATCGGCGATCCATGGCCCGCCCGATTTCCGCCTCCCACGAAGTGCGGCGCGACGAGATTCTCGACGTCGCGGCGGCCTGCTTTGCGCGCCAGAGCTACCCGGCCACGCGCATGAACGACATCGCCGCGGCCTGCGGCGCGTCCAAGGCGCGGCTGTACCACTATTACGAGAGCAAGGAGGCGATTTTGTTCGACCTGCTCGACCGCTACACGCAAAAGCTGCTGGTCATCATCGGCCAGGTGCAGGCCACGGCGCACCGCCAGGCGCTGGACGAGCGCGCCACGCTGCACGAGCTGATCCGCGCCTTTCTGCGCGAGTACGAGACCTCGGCCACGCGCCATGCGGCCCTGCTGGGCAGCACGCAGTACCTGGGTGACGCGCAGCGCGAGGTCATCCTGAATCGCGAGCGCGACGTGGTGGCCGCCGTCACGCGCTTTCTGCGCCGCGCCTACCCGGATCGGGTAAGCGCACGCAACCAGACCGCCATCGCCATGACCCTGTTCGGCATGATCAACTGGACCTTCACCTGGCTGCGCCCCGGCGGGCCGATGAGCTACGCCGAGTTCGCGGACGAGGTGATCGCCATGCTCGAGCACGGGCTGACGCCCACCGCCTGACGGCACCACAGCGTCGCGCCGAACCGCCCTGGCGGTTTTTTTGCCGCCATTATTGGACGACTGACCAATAAGGCCCCATACTGCGCCCCACCATGGTCCGGCCCTCGCGCAACGTCGATCGGGCGCTGCTTGCCAGCGGCGCCGCGCTGTACCCGCGGCTGGGCTGCACGGGCCTGTCGGTGCGCGCGGTGGCGGCGCATGCGGGCACCTCGCCCGGCATGTTCCACTATCATTTCGAGAGCAAAGACGACTTTGTCCGCGAGCTGCTGCAGCGCTTCTACGACGATTTGTTCGAGCAGATCGCGCCGCCCGCGCGCGAGGCCGGCGAGCCGCTGGCGCGCCTGCGCCAGGTGCTGCTGATTCTGGGTCACGTGCTGCGCCAGCACGCGCCGGTGCTGCGCCGCGTGCTGGCCGACGCCGGCGCCGGCCATGCGGTGGCGGTGCAGTTTTTGCGCCGCAACATGCCGCGCCACCTGAAGCTGCTGCTGCAGCTGCTGGCCGAGGCCGAGGCCGCCGGCCACATCGCGCCCCGGCCGCCGCTGCTGCGCCTGACCTTTCTGCTCGGCGCCGTGCTGGCGCCGGTGCTGCTGGCCCTGCTGCTGAAGGAATCGGGCCTGCTGCCCGCGCTGGCGCGCCCGCAAGTGGGGCCGCAGGTGCTGTCGGACGCGGCCATCGCGCAGCGCGCCGATCTGGCGCTGCAGGCGCTGACCACCGGAGACTTTCATGCCTGAATCGCATCGTCACGCCCGGTGGGCACTGGCACTGGGGCTGGCCTTGGCCCTGGCCGGGTGCAAGGAGGCGCCGGCGCCCGGCTGGTCGGGCTATGTCGAGGGCGACTATGTCTACGTCGCCGCGCCGGTGGCCGGCCGCCTGCAGCAGCTGGACGTGCAGGCCGGCGACCAAGTGAAGGGCGGCGCGCCGCTGTTCGCGCTCGACGGCCAGACCGAGCGCGACGCCGCCCGCACCGCCGAGGCGCAACTGGCCGCCGCCCAGGCGCAGGCCGCCAACCTGCAGACCGGTCGTCGGCCGGACGAGATCGCGCAGATCGAGGCGCAGCTGGCCCAGGCGCGCGCGCAGGCGCAGCTGGCGCAGACGGACGCCGCGCGCAAGACGGCGCTGGTGGCGCAGGCGGCGGTCTCGCGCATGGATGCGGATGCGGCGCGCACCGCAGCCGATCAGGCACGCCAGCGCGTGCGCGAGCTGGAGGCCGCGCTGCGCACGGCGCGCCAGCCCGCGCGCGTGCAGGAGCGCGCCGCCGCCCAGGCGCAGGCGCAGGCCGCATCGAGCGCGCTGGCCGCGCAGCGCTGGCGGCTGGGGCAGACCACGCAGAGCGCGCCGGCCGATGCGCAGGTGGCCGACACCTATTACCGCCTGGGCGAATGGGTCGGCGCCGGCCAGCCGGTGCTGGCGCTGCTGCCGCCGGCGCAGATCAAGGCGCGCTTCTTCGTGCCCGAGACCGAGGTCGCCAGCCTGAAGCCGGGCGATGCGGTGCAGTTGATTTGCGACGGCTGCGGCGCGCCGATCGCCGCGCGCATCAGCCGCATCGCCACGCAGGCCGAGTACACGCCGCCGGTGATTTATTCGAACGCGCAGCGCGCCAAGCTGGTGTTCCTGGTCGAGGCGCGGCCGGGCGCCGCCGACGCCACGCGCCTGAAACCCGGCCTGCCGCTCGACGTGCGGCGCGCGCCGCTCCAGAGTGGTTCATGATCAAATCGGCCGCCAGCGCCCGTCCAGCAAGCGCAAGCAGCTATGAATGACGTAGCAAGCGCCACCGAGCTGGCGATCGACGTGCGCGGCCTGACCAAGCGTTACGGTGGGCGGGCGGTGGTCGACCAGGTCGACCTGCAGGTGCGCGCCGGGCGCATCTGCGGCTTTCTCGGCCCCAACGGCAGCGGCAAGACCACCACCATCCGCATGCTGTGCGGTCTGCTGACGCCCGACGAGGGCTCGGGCACTTGCCTGGGGCTCGATCTGCGGCGTGAGGCGCTGGCCATCAAGCGCCAGGTCGGCTACATGACGCAGCGCTTCGGCTGGTACGAGGACTTGTCGATCCGCCAGAACCTGGACTTCGTGGCGCGCCTGTTCGCCGTGCCCGAGCGGCGCGCCGCCGTCGACGCGGCGCTGGCGCAACTCGGCCTGGTGGCGCGCCAGCACCAGCTGGCCGGGGCGCTGTCGGGCGGCTGGAAGCAGCGCCTGGCGCTGGCCGCCTGCCTGATCCACGCGCCGCGCCTGCTGCTGCTCGACGAGCCGACGGCCGGGGTCGACCCGGCCGCGCGGCGCGACTTCTGGGACCAGATCCACCAGCTGGCGGCGCAGGGCATCACGGTGCTGGTGTCGACGCACTACATGGACGAGGCCGAGCGCTGCCACGAGCTGGCCTACATCGCCTACGGCCGCCTGCTGGCGCGCGGCACGCAGGGCGAGATCATCGGCGCCGCGGGCCTCGTGGTGTTCGAGGTCGCGGGCGACGAGGTCGGCCCCTTGCTGGTGAGCGAGTTGCAGGCGCGGCCTGGCGTGCAGAGCGTGACCGCCTTCGGCAGCCGCCTGCACGTGGCCGGGCAGGACGCCGCGCTGCTGCGCCAGGCGCTGGCGCCGCTGGCCCAGCGCCCCGGCCTGCGTGTGGCACCGGCCGAAGCGAATCTGGAGGATGTTTTCATCAGCCTCATCGGCCAGGCGCAAGACAATTTCGCCGGCGCGGCGCAGCCGTCATGAACCGCTTTTCGTTCGCCCGCACCTGGGCCGTGTTCGTCAAGGAGTTCCAGCAGATCCTGCGCGACCGCCTGACCTTCGCCATGGCGGTCGGCATCCCGATCCTGCAACTGGTGCTGTTCGGCTACGCCATCAACAGCGACCCCAAACAGCTGCCGACGGCGGTGGTGACGGCCGAGCAGGGGCCGCTGGTGCGCAGCCTGCTGACGGCGCTGCAGCACAGCGACTACTTCCGCGTCGTGCAGACCGGCGGCAGCGAGGCCCAGGCCGACGCCGCGATGGCGCGCGGCGAGCTGCAGTTCATCGTCGTCGTGCCGCCCGGCTTCGAGCGCGAGCTGCTGCGCGGCCAGCGGCCGACTCTGTTCGTGGCCGCCGACGCCACCGACCCGGCCGCCGCCGGCAACGCCCTCGCCGCGCTCGGCACCCTGGCGCCGCAGGCGCTGGCACACGACCTGAAAGGCCCGCTGCAGCCGCTGGCCGCCACGCCGCCGCCGTTCGAGCTGCGCGTGCACCGGCGCTACAACCCCGAAGGGCTGTCGCGCGTCAACATCGTGCCGGGGCTGATCGGCACCATCCTGACCATGACGATGATCATGTTCACGGGCCTGGCGATGACGCGCGAACGCGAGCGCGGCACGATGGAAAACCTGCTGGCCACGCCGGCGCGCCCGGCCGAGGTGATGCTGGGCAAGATCGCGCCCTACGTCGTCATCGGCTACCTGCAGCTGGCGGTGATCATGGGCGCGGCCTGGGTCTTGTTCGCCGTGCCCATGGTGGGCAGCCGGCCGTTGCTGGGCGCGATGATCGGCGTCTTCATCGTCGCCAACCTGGCGGTGGGCTTCACCTTCAGCACACTGGCGCGCAACCAGCTGCAGGCGGTGCAGATGACGCTGTTCTTCTTTCTGCCGTCGATGCTGCTGTCGGGCTTCATGTTCCCGTTCGCCGGCATGCCGCGCTGGGCGCAGTGGATCGGCGAGGTGCTGCCGCTGACGCATTTTTTGCGCATCGTGCGCGGCATCATGCTCAAGGGCAGCAGCCTGGGCGATCTGCTGCCCGAGCTGTGGGCGCTGCTGGCCTTCACCCTCGTCGTCAGCGCCGTGGCGCTGCTGCGCTACCGGCAGACGCTGGATTGAGCGGGCGCCCGATAATCGGCGCCAACTTCAGCTGTGAACGGATTTCCACCGATGAATGCCATCGACATCGTCATCATGGCCGCGGGCAAGGGCACCCGCATGAAAAGCCGCGTGCCCAAGGTGCTGCAAATGCTGGCCGGGCGGCCGCTGCTGGGCCACGTGCTGGCCACGGCGCAGGCACTGCACGCGCGCCGCGTGGTCGCCGTCACCGGCCACGGTGCTCCTGAAGTGGAAGCTTATGGCGCAGGCGTGGCGGGCGCTGCAGGCCGATTCGACCTGAAATTTGCGCGCCAGGAGCCGCAGCTGGGCACCGGCCACGCGGTGCAGCAGGCACTGCCGCTGCTGGCCGACGACGGGCTGGTGGTGGTGCTGTCGGGCGACGTGCCGCTGACCGAGGCCGCCACCCTGCAGGCGCTGGTGGATGCGGCGCAGGGCGAGCGGCTGGCGCTGCTGACGGTGCGCCTGCCCGAGCCGACGGGCTATGGCCGCATCGTGCGCGCGGCCGACGGCGGCGTGCAGCGCATCGTCGAGCAAAAGGACGCCAGCGCCGACGAGCGCGCCATCACCGAGGTCTACAGCGGCATCATGGCCGTGCCCGCCCGCCACCTGCGCCGCTGGCTGGCGCGTCTGACCAACGACAACGCCCAGGGCGAGTACTACCTGACCGACGTCGTGGCCATGGCGGTGCAGGATGGCGTGCCGGTGGTCGCGCACCGCATCGACGACGCGCTGCAGGTGGCGGGCGTCAACAGCCCCGTGCAGCTGGCCGAGCTGGAGCGCGCGCACCAGCGGCGCCAGGCCGAGGCGCTGATGCTGCAGGGCGTGCGCCTGGCCGACCCGGCGCGCCTGGACCTGCGCGACGATGCGCGCAGCGGGGCGCCGGCCGCGCTGAGCTGCGGGCCGGACGTGGAGATCGACGTCGGCTGCATCTTCAGCGGCCGGGTGGAGCTGGGCGAGGGCGCGCAGATCGGCGCCTACTGCCACATCACGAATGCGAGCATCGCGGCCGGCGCGGTGATTCACCCCTTCACCCACATCGACGGCGAGCAGGCCGGGGTGCGCGTGGGCGAGGGCGCGCGCGTCGGCCCGTTCGCGCGGCTGCGGCCGGGCGCGCAGCTGGGGCCCGAGGTGCACATCGGCAACTTCGTCGAAGTGAAGAACAGCACGCTGGCCGCCGGCGCCAAGGCCAATCACCTGGCCTATCTGGGCGACGCCGCGGTGGGCGAGCGGGTGAACTACGGCGCCGGCAGCATCACCGCCAACTACGACGGCGCCAACAAGCACCGCACCGTGATCGAGGCCGACGTGCACGTGGGCAGCAACTGCGTGCTGGTGGCGCCGGTCACCATCGGCGCCGGCGGCACGGTGGGCGGCGGCTCGACCATCACCCGCAGCACGCCGCCGGGTGTGCTGAGCGTGGCGCGCGGCAAGCAGGTCAGCATCGCGGGCTGGCAGCGGCCGACGAAGAAGTCGCGCGGCGCTTGAGCTTGAGCTTGAACGCGTGCCGGGCCGGCGTGGCCGTCAGCGGCGCCGCTCCGAGCCCCAGGGATCGTCGTCGGCCGTGGTGGCCGGCGCCAGGTCCATCAGATCGGTCAGGCTCATCGGCTCGGTGTTCTTGGCTGCCGGCGCGGGGGTGGGGGCGGCAGCGCTCGGCGCCGTCGGGGCTTGCCCAAGCGGCGCCTGCCCGCTGGCCGCGGCGGCGGGCGGCGTCAGGCTGGCCGTGCGCAGGCGCTGGCGGAACTCGTGCGGCGACGGCATGCCGCGCGTCGAGCGCTTGACGCGGATCAGGCGGATGCCGGCGGCTTTCAGCACGCGGTGCTTCTCGGCCGCGTCCTGCTCGGCCTGCTCGTCGTTGTCGTGCACGGCGTCGAGCTCGAACGCGTACATGGCGCGGCCGGCGCGGTCGCAGACCACGAAGTCCACCGAGTGCTCGGCCAGGCGGCGCTGCGTTTGCAGCCGGTCGCCGGCGCCGCGCGGGGTCACCAGCTGCGACAGCGGCACGCGAAACAGCACCGGCCGGCCGGCAAAGGCGTCCACCAGGTACTGCAGCAGCTCGGTCTGCGCCGGCGAGATGGCGGCGGCGGCGGCAAAGCGCTCGTGCGAGGCCTGCGCCGGTGCGGCCGCGGGCCGGCGCCGCTGCCACAGCCAGGCGGCGGCGAGCGCGATCAGCAGGACGATGCCGGCGACGATCCAGGTCGTTGACGAATCCATGGGCGTTGCTCCTTCCCCTCGCGCCCGGTCGGCGCGCCTCGCAGTCTACGTTGAACCAAGGGCAACGCTGAACCAGTCCTCGCGCGCGTCGTATCCCTGGGCTCGGGCGGTCTGCGGCGTTGAAAATCCTCGCGATACCGCCCGGTATCGCTGCGGTTTTCGCCTTGCAGCCCATCCCGATCCAGGGTGCGCCACATCGCGCCGACGTGTTCAGCGTTGCCCGAGCTCTTCCCAGCGCTCCAGCGCCTCGGTCAGGGCCTGGTCGATGGCGGTGTCGCGCGCCTGCAGGGCGACGGCCTGCTGCAGGTCGCTCTGGTAGAGCGTGCCGTCGGCCAGGCGCGCGCGGATGTCGGCCTGCTCGGCCTCGAGCGCCTCGATGCGCGCGGGCAGGCCGTCCAGCTCGCGCTGCTCCTTGTAGCTGAGCTTTCGTTTTTGTAGCGCCTGGCGCTCGCTTGACGCGGGCTGGGGCGCAGTTTGTCTTGTGACTTCGGGTACCGCCGGGGCCGGTGCGCGCAGCGCCTGCCAGCGCGCGCTTTGCGTCAACCAGTCCTGCACGCCGCCCTCGTATTCGCGCCACTGGCCGGGGCCGTCCCAGGCCAGGGTGCTGGTCACCACGTTGTCCAGAAACGCGCGGTCGTGGCTGACCAGGAACACCGTGCCCTCGTAGTCCTGCAGCAGTTGCTCCAGCAGCTCCAGCGTGTCGATGTCCAGGTCGTTGGTGGGCTCGTCCAGCACCAGCACGTTGGCCGGGCGCGCGAACAGGCGGGCCAGCAGCAAGCGGCCCATCTCGCCGCCCGACAGGCTCTTGACCGGCGAGGCCGCGCGCGCCGGGCTGAACAGGAAGTCGCCCAGGTAGCTCTTGACGTGCTGGCGCCGCGTGCCGATCTCGATCCACTCGCTGCCGGGGCTGATGAAGTCCGCCAGCGTGGCCTCGGGGTCGAGCGCCGCGCGCATCTGGTCGAAGTAGGCCACCTGCAGATTGGCACCGCGCCGCACGCGCCCGCGGTCGGGCTCCAGCTCGCCCAGGATCAGCTTGAGCAGCGTGGTCTTGCCCGCGCCGTTGGGGCCGATCAGGCCCAGCTTGTCGCCGCGCAGCACGGTGGCGCTGAGGTCATCGACGATGGTCTTGGCGCCGAAGGCCAGCTGCACGTGCTCCAGCTCGGCCACCAGCTTGCCCTGGTAGCCGGCCACGCCCGCGTCCACGTCCAGCCGCACGCGCCCGACCTGCTCGCGCCGCGCCGCGCGTGCCGCGCGCAGGGCCTGCAGGCGGTTGATGCGCCCCTGCGCGCGGGTGCGGCGCGCCTCCACGCCCTGGCGAATCCAGGCTTCCTCCTGCGCCAGCAGCTTGTCGGCGCGCGCGTGGATGGTGGCCTCCTGCGTCAGCTGCTCGGCCTTCAGCGCCTGGTACTGGGCGAAGCTGCCCGGATACGACAGCAGGCGCCCGCGGTCCAGCTCGACGATGCGCGTGGCCACGCGATCGAGAAAGGCGCGGTCGTGCGTGACGACCATCGCGGCGCCGCGAAAGTCCAGCAGCAGCTCTTCCAGCCACAGCATGGCGTCCAAGTCCAGGTGGTTGGTCGGCTCGTCCAGCAGCAGCACGTCCGGCCGCGTCACCAGCGCCTGCGCCAGCGCCACGCGCTTGCGCGTGCCGCCCGAGAGCTCGCTCACCGCGGCCTCGGGCTGCAGCCGCAGGCGCTGCAGGGCTTCGGTCACGCGCTGCTGCCAGTGCCAACCGTCCTCGGCCTCGATGCGCGCCTGCAGGGCCGCCAGGTCGCCCTGGCCGGCGCCGTAGGCGTCGATCCAGCCGCGCACCGTCGCCAGGCCCTGCGCCACCGCGTCGAACACCGTGGCCGCGCCACTCAGCGCCGGGTCCTGTGCGACGTAAGCCAGGCGCAGGCCCTGGCTCATCCGCAAATCCCCGTCGTCCAGCCGCTCCAGCCCCGCCAGCACCTTCAGCAGCGAGGACTTGCCCGTGCCATTGCGCCCGATCAGGCCCACCCGCTCCTGCGCTTCCAGGCTCAGCTGCGCGTCGTCCAGCAGCGGGACGTGTCCGAAGGCCAAGTGGGCGTGTTGAAGCGTGATCAGGGACATGAGGGGGGGACGGCGGCGAGGCAGGCTGGAAAAATTTGGCGGCTCTTGCGATCGGCAAGAAAACGATGCTATAGTCTAGGGCTTCGCTGATCGCAGGCCAGCCTGCTGATCGCGAAAGGGAGTCGAGGTCCTGGGTTTGACGACACCACACAAGAGTCGTCACAATTCAAGGCTTGCCAAGTGCGTTGGGCAAATCTGCAAAACGCAATGGGTAGAAACCCTAAAATTTGACAGGACATTAAAAATCGTGTCATAATTCAAGGCTTCGCTGATCGCAGCGAGGTGAGCGCAAGATGGTGAATTTTGCGTGGTGGATCATTAACAAGATACAGCCGATAAGCGTGGGCGTTTGGTGGCGAATTGCCAAGTTCTTTCAGGACTAAAGACAAACGCTCATGAAGATAGAAGTGAAGTTCACTTCAATTCCGTTTAAGTGAGTGACTCGAGAGAGTATAAATTTTTGATCCTGGCTCAGATTGAACGCTGGCGGAATGCTTTACACATGCAAGTCGAGCGGCAGCGCGGGGCAACCTGGCGGCGAGCGGCGAACGGGTGAGTAACACATCGGAACGTGCCCAGACGTGGGGGATAGCCCGGCGAAAGCCGGATTAATACCGCATGTGATCTGAGGATGAAAGTGGGGGACCGCAAGGCCTCACGCGTTTGGAGCGGCCGATGGCAGATTAGGTAGTTGGTGGGGTAAAGGCTTACCAAGCCTGCGATCTGTAGCTGGTCTGAGAGGATGATCAGCCACACTGGGACTGAGACACGGCCCAGACTCCTACGGGAGGCAGCAGTGGGGAATTTTGGACAATGGGCGCAAGCCTGATCCAGCCATTCCGCGTGCAGGACGAAGGCCTTCGGGTTGTAAACTGCTTTTGTACGGAACGAAAGGGCTCTCTCTAATACAGGGGGCATATGACGGTACCGTAAGAATAAGCACCGGCTAACTACGTGCCAGCAGCCGCGGTAATACGTAGGGTGCAAGCGTTAATCGGAATTACTGGGCGTAAAGCGTGCGCAGGCGGTTTTGTAAGACAGAGGTGAAATCCCCGGGCTCAACCTGG
>JAFKGE010000038.1 GCA_017307865.1 Burkholderiales bacterium
TCAGCCTATCGAGGTCATTCGTCATTGCCACCGTTGAGGCTGACTTCTAAGCTTCCTAAGCTAAAACTGAGCTCGCACTGCATAGGAGTGATGGCTCTGCGCCATTAGGAGCAGCACTGCCAGAATGTAAATCAAGCATCATGACCGACGCAGCCCCGGCACTCTCGTATCCGTTCTCGGATCTCCCACTCCCTGGCCAAGCCACGGAAATCAAGCCTGGTGTGCTGTGGCTGCGCATGCCGCTGCCGTTTTCCCTGGATCACATCAACCTCTGGGCATTGAGCGACGGTCCTGGTTGGGCGGTCGTGGACACGGGCATTCGCAGCGTGGACGTCAGGAACGCGTGGCTCGCCTTGCTCGCTCCGCAGGGGCCGCTAGCCGGCCGACCCATCTCCCGTGTGATAGCGACGCACATGCACCCGGATCATGTGGGCATGGCGGGATGGTTGACACGTCGCTTCGAATGCGCGCTTTGGATGACACGAGACGAGTATTTGAGCTGTCGGGTGATGCTTGCCGATACGGGGCGGGAAGCGCCAGTCGATGGCGTTCGCTTCTATCGGAGGGCCGGATGGAGCGACACCGAGGTGGATGAGTACCGCACCCGGTTCGGTGACTTCGGTAAAATGATCCATCCATTGCCTGACAGCTTTGTGCGGCTCACGGATGGCCAGATGTTGCGGATCGGGGACCAGGAATGGGAAGTCATCGTCGGCACAGGACATTCCCCCGAGCACGCGTGCTTCTACTCGCGCGAACTGGATTTGCTGATATCGGGGGATCAGGTTCTTCCCAGGATCAGTTCCAATACCTCCGTGTACGCCACCGAGCCGCATGCGAATCCTCTGCAGGGTTGGCTCGATTCCATCGACCGGTTGATGCAACGCGTACCTGGGAGCGCCCTGATTCTGCCTGCCCACAACGAACCTTTCCATGGCCTGCACCTACGGTTGGAGCAACTGCGTGCGAGCACCGTCAGAGGCACCGACCGCGTCAGGCAACAACTTGCGCAGCCTCTGAGGGTCATCGACCTGGTTCGCGCCCTGTACCGTTCGTCCATTGTTGCGGAGCAAATGCACCTCAACCTCGCGACCGGAGAGACGCTCGCCCACCTAAACTATCTCGACCAGCGTGGGGAAATCGTGTCTGCAGAAGACGAAGACGGCGCAATGCGCTATCGGCTCGCCTGATGCACTAATTTGCCCTCAAGGATATAGAAGTAACCCAATCAAGCCTGTCATTGACTGGGTTCTTTGCTGATGTGTTTCGAGAGCAATGAGTCCTTGCACCAGCGCGTCGTGTACGGCCTCCAGTTCTTTGAACACCGTGTTGGCAAACCAATCCTGGCACGGCACCTTCCACAGATGCTCGACCGGGTTCAGCTCAAGGCTGGCAGAAACTCTAGGCGCATATTCTGTGGCACATCCAAGTGACCCGCGATGTGCCAACCCGCCTGATCCATGACCATCATGATGAACTCGACGGCATGGCGTCGCGCCATCTCGGCCAGGAACACCTGCATCGTCTCAGCGTTGGCCCAGGGCAGCACCAGAGAGTCAATCACGCCATCGTGCGTGCTGACGGCGGCGAAGGCGTACAGGGTCTGGCGTTGAGGCGTGCGCCGACGATGGGGCGTGAGCCCCTGGGCACCCAACACTGCCGGGGTGTTCCCAGCAGGCAGAAGCGCCCTTCGTGCTGGAATATCAGCCGCACGCGGCGACCATATTCAGCTTGACGCCTGACCTCTTGGCGCACTTGAACAGTGCTCTCAGAAAGGGGCCGTTTGTCATTCGATCGGGGCGCTTCGTCATCGCGGCTCGCAGCACCGGCACCTAGGATTCCTTGTGTGCGCTGGACGACATGTAGCGGAGCGGCGATGACCGCCGCCCCACGATCCAGAGCCTAACTCAAAGGAGACAAACACGTGTGCCAAATCGACATGCAGAAGCTCGCCGACGACGCTCGCTTCAACCGCTTTCATGCCAAGGTGCTTCTGTGGTGCCTGTTGATTCTCATCATCGACGGCTATGACATCGCCGTGGTGGGCATCGCCCTGCCGTCCATCATGCAGCAGATGGGCGTGAACGCATCGACTGCCGGTTTCATGGCCAGTTCGGCCCTGTTCGGCATGATGTTCGGCGCCATGGTTCTGGGCACGCTGTCCGACCGGATTGGTCGGCGCTGGGCCCTCTCCATTGGCGTCATGCTGTTCAGCGTGTTCACCGCGGCCGCCGGATTCACCAAGGATCCCATCAGCTTCAGCGTGGTGCGCTTCATCGCGGGCCTGGGGATTGGCGGTGTGCTGCCGGTCATCGTGGCACAGATGGTCGAGTACTCGCCCAAGAAGATCCGCAGCCTGATGACGGCGCTGATGACTTCGGGCTACGCACTGGGCGGCATCCTGGCCGCGGTGCTCGGCAAGCAGCTGATCGGCGAGTACGGCTGGCAGGTCGTTTTCATCGCAGCGGGTGTGCCGGTCCTGCTGATTCCGTTCATCTTGAAGCTGGTGCCGGAATCAATGACCTACCTGATCTCGCGCAGCCGCAACGGCGAACTGGCCGAAGTGGCCCGTAATCTCCAGCCGGGAGTCAAGCACCCGGCGGACGCCCAGTTCGTCGTGCCCACCGCCGACCGCGTGGCGGGTGCGCCGGTCTCCCGGCTGTTCCAGGACGGGCGAGGCCCGAGCACGGTGCTGTTCTGGATCGCCTTCTTCTCGGGCCTGTTCATGGTCTATGCGCTCAGCAGCTGGCTGACCAAGCTGATGGCTATGGCTGGCTACAGCCTGGGGTCTGCCCTCAGCTTCGTGATCGCGCTGAACGTTGGCGCCATCATCGGTGCCGTGGGAGGCGGGTGGCTCGCCGACAAGTTCAACATCAAGTGGGTGCTGGTGGGGATGTATGCGCTGGGCGGCGTGCTGCTGTACCTGATGACGTTCCAGACCTCGACCGAGCTGCGTTATCTGATCATCGGCGCGGTCGGCGCCTGCACCACCGGCGCGCAATTGGTGGCCTATGCCTACTGCGGGCAGTTTTACCCGATGTCCATCCGCTCGACCGGCATCGGCATGGCCTCCGGCGTGGGGCGCCTGGGCGCGATCGCGGCGCCGCTGCTAATCGGCCAGATCGTTGCGCTTGAGCTGCCGCTGGAGCAGAACTTCCTGGTGATCGGGGCTTTCGGAATCATCGGCTCGATCGCCCTGGCGTTCATCAGGCATGGCGGCCCGGCGTCGGTGGGCCCGCAAGAGGCTGCACGCGAGTTGCGCCCGTCGCAACAGACGCCGCAAAACGCCTGATCGTAGCCATCAAGGAAATTCGCTGTGTCTGTCTACATAGCCCCCCTGCGCGAAATGCTGTTCGCCATGAAAGAGGTCGGCGGCCTGGACGCGATCTGCGCCCAGCCCGACCATGAAGAAACCACGCCCGACCTGGTCGAGGCCATCCTGCAGGAGGCGGCTAATTACGCCGCTGGCGTGCTGGATCCGCTCAACCGCCCCGGCGACGTGCAGGGCGCGCGCTGGCACGATGGTCGGGTCACGCCCGCCGACGGCTTTCGCGAAGCCTGGGCCAGCTTCTGCGAGAACGGCTGGAACGGCATGCCCGCTGCCACCGAATGGGGCGGCCAGGGCCTGCCCACGCTGGTCTCCACCGCCGTGCTGGAGATGTGGAAGTCGTCCAACCTCGCGTTCAGCCTGTGCCAGATGCTCACGCTGGGCGCGGTGGAGGCCATTGCGCACCATGGCAGCGACGCACTCCAGCGCCGCTTCCTGGCACCCATGGTCGAGGGCCGCTGGACGGGCACCATGAACCTCACCGAGCCCCAGGCCGGCTCTGACCTGGCCGCGCTGCGCAGCCGTGCCGTACACGAGGGCGACCACTACCACGTCAGCGGCAACAAGATCTTCATCACCTGGGGCGAGCACGACATGGCCGAGAACATCGTGCACCTGGTGCTGGCGCGCCTACCCGATGCGCCACCGGGGGTGAAAGGCATCTCGCTGTTCCTGTGCCCGAAGTACCTGGTCAACGACGATGGCACCCTGGGCGAACGCAACGACTTGGCCTGCACGTCGATTGAGCACAAGATGGGCATCCACGGCAGCCCCACGGCGTCGATGAGTTTTGGCGACAGCGGCGGCGCTATCGGCTACCTGGTCGGCGAGCCGCACCAGGGGCTGGCCTGCATGTTCACCATGATGAACCACGCGCGGCTGAACGTTGGCCTGGAAGGCGTGGGCATTTCCGAGCGCGCCTACCAGCGCGCACGCGCCTATGCGCTGGAGCGGGTGCAGGGCAAGCCGCTGATCAGCGGCAGCACCGCCATCGCAGGCCACCCGGACGTGCGGCGCATGCTGATGGACATGAAGGCCCGCACCGAGGCCATGCGCGCGCTGGCCTACTTCTGCGCCGGTCAGATGGACCGCGCCGCGGGCCACGCCGATGCGCAGGAGCGCGCGCAGGCGCAGGCCCTGGTCGGCCTGCTGATACCGGTGGTCAAAGGCTGGTGTACCGACAGCGCGCAGGGCATCACGTCCGACGGCGTGCAGGTGCATGGCGGCATGGGCTACGTCGAGGAAACCGGCGCCTCCCAGCACATGCGCGACGCGCGCATCACGACCATCTACGAAGGCACCACGGGCATCCAGGCCAACGACCTGATCGGCCGCAAGCTGGCACGCGAGGGCGGGCGCACGCTGAAGGCGCTGCTGGGCCGCATCGACGGCGATGCGCGCCGGTTGGTCGAATCGCCCGATGCAGTGCTGGCGCAGATCGGCCGCGCGTTGGCAGCCGCTGCCCAGGCGCTGGACGAAGCGGTCGACTGGCTGCTGGCCCACGACGGTCAACCCGCGCAGTGCGCGGCGGGCGCCGTGCCCTTCCTGCGGCTGGCGGGCACCGTGATCGGCGGCTGGCTGTCGGCGCGCATGGCCGAAGCCGCTACCGCGCAACTCGCGGCGGGCGCGGGCGATGCGGGCTTTCTCGGTACCAAGCGCGCCACAGCCAGCCATTACGCGGCGCATGTCCTGGTGCAGGCGCCGATGCTGCGCGACATCGTCACGGGCGGCGCCGCCAGCACGCTGGCCCTGGCGGACGATCAACTCTGAATGATCCTGAAAGGAAACCCTCCCATGAAAATCCTGGTTCCCGTCAAGCGGGTGGTTGACTACAACGTCAAGGTCCGCGTCAAGAGCGATGGCAGCGGCGTGGACATCGCCAATGTCAAGATGAGCATGAACCCCTTCGACGAGATTGCCGTCGAAGAGGCTGTGCGGCTCAGGGAGAAAGGCGCGGCAACGGAGATCGTCGCCGTCTCGTGCGGCGTGTCTCAATGCCAGGAGACGCTGCGCACCGCCATGGCCATCGGTGCCGACCGCGGCATCCTAGTCGAGACCAATGAAGAACTGCAGCCGCTGGCCGTGGCTAAGCTGCTTAAGGCCCTGATCGACAAGGAACAGCCCGGCCTCGTGATCCTGGGCAAGCAGGCCATCGACGACGACTGCAACCAGACCGGCCAGATGCTGGCGGCGCTGGCCGGTCTGCCGCAAGCCACCTTCGCCTCCAAGGTCGAGCTCGCCAGCGACAAGGCAGCCGTGACCCGCGAAGTGGACGGCGGCCTGGAAACCCTTAGCCTCACGCTGCCCGCGGTCATCACCGCCGACCTGCGTCTGAACGAACCGCGCTACGTCACCTTGCCCAACATCATGAAGGCCAAGAAAAAGCCGCTGGACACCATCAAGCCCGAAGACCTCGGCGTTCAAGTCGCCCCGCGCCTGAAGACCCTGAAGGTGACCGAACCCGCCAAGCGCGGCGCCGGCGTGAAGGTGGCTGACGTGGCCGCCCTGGTCGAAAAACTCAAGAACGAAGCGAAGGTGATCTAAATGTCGGTACTCGTTATTGCTGAACACGACAACGCATCCATCAAGGGCGCAACCCTGAACACCGTGACGGCTGCAGCCGCTTGCGGTGGCGACGTGCACGTGCTGGTGGCCGGCCACAATGCCGGCGCTGCCGCACAAGCCGCCGCCCAGATCGCCGGTGTCGCCAAGGTCATCCACGCCGACGCCGCAGGCTTGGCCCACGGCCTGGCCGAGAACGTGGCCGCCCAGGTGCTGGCCATCGCCGGCAACTATAGCCACATCCTGTTCCCGGCCACGGCCGGCGGCAAGAACGTGGCCCCCCGCGTGGCCGCCAAGCTCGACGTCGCCCAGATCAGCGACATCACCAAGGTGGTGAGCGCCGACACCTTCGAACGCCCCATCTACGCCGGCAATGCCATCGCCACCGTGCAAAGCAGCGACGCCACCAAAGTCATCACCGTGCGCACCACCGGCTTCGACGCCACAGCGGCGACCGGAGGCAACGCAGCAGTGGAAACGGCAACCGCAGCGGCAGACACCGGCAAGAGCAGCTACGTGGGCAGCGAAATCGCCAAGAGCGACCGGCCCGAACTGACGGCGGCCAAGATCATCGTCTCCGGCGGCCGTGCGCTGGGCAGCAAGGAAAAATTCGACGAAGTCATCACCCCGCTGGCCGACAAGCTGGGCGCGGCCATCGGCGCGAGCCGCGCGGCGGTGGATGCGGGCTACGCGCCCAATGACCTGCAGGTGGGCCAGACCGGCAAGATCGTGGCGCCGCAGCTGTACGTGGCGGCGGGCATCTCGGGGGCGATCCAGCACCTGGCGGGCATGAAGGACTCCAAGGTGATCGTGGCGATCAACAAGGACCCGGAGGCGCCGATCTTCAGCGTGGCCGACTACGGGCTGGAGGCGGACCTGTTCGCGGCTGTGCCGGAACTCGTCAAGGCCTTTTAACTTGGATGAGATACACCATGGAGCTTCGGCATTTGCGTTGCTTTATAGCGGTGGCCGAAGAACTTCACTTTGGCCGCGCAGCGGAAAAGCTGCACATCGATCAGTCCCCTTTGTCGCGCACCATCAAGGAGATAGAGGAAGAGCTCGGGGCGCAACTGTTCACGCGAACCACGCGAAGCACCCGCCTGACCTTTGCCGGAATGGCATTCCTGGAGCGGGTGCCGCGAATCTTCGAAGCTCTGAAACAGGCGTGTGACGGCGTCAAGTCCGCCGCCAGTGGGTTTCAGGGACAGTTGCGCATCGCTTTGTCCGATGGCATCACGCCCTCGCGAATGCCGACGCTGCTGGCACGGTGCCGAGAGGAAGATCCAGAGATTGACATTCGGTTATTTGAGATGCCGTTGGACCAACAGATCAAGGGTCTGCACGATGACCTGTATGACGTCGGCTTTTCGATGGCCGAAGAGGTGGGCGACGGCATTGTGGTCAGGCCTGCGTGGGAAGACGAGCTGATGGTGGCGGTCCCAGCTCGCCATCCTGTGCTGGCCCACAAGCACGTTCCGTTGGAAGAAGTGCTGCGCTATCCGCTGGCGCTATGCGATCCGGCGATATGCGAAGGCCATGCACGCCAAGTTGATCGCGTTTTGCAGCGCTACGAGCAACAGCCACTGATCGCCCAGCGCGTGGCGTCCTATGAGGTGATGATGACCTTAGTCTCCGCCGGATTGGCACTTGGTTTGGCGGGCGCCGCGCACATTGCATCCGGCCGTGGGCCAGGTGTTGTGGCCCGGCGCTTGGCGGGCAAGTCGCAGATGCTGGCCACGTATCTGCTGCACCGTGACGTGGAGCCCTCCGAAATGCTGGCTCGGTTCATCGCACGAGTGGACTCCATTGATTCGGCGGATGGCTCCAGCGCCGCCGAGGACTCCTGATCCACCTGCTGAAAGGACCCAAGCCATGCCCCGATTCCTGTCGCTGCTGATGGCCGCTGCACTGACAGCCTCCTGTGGGCCATCCCAACCGACGGAAACCGTGGACTTCCTCGTGGCCCATCCTGAGCGTCTCAAGGAAGTCCAGCGCCTGTGCAAGGAAGAGCGCGCGAAGGCCGGCGAAGAACTCTGCCGACGTGCCGCCGAGGCCGCGAATCGCCGCTTCTTTGGTGACCGGCCGGAGCAGAAGTCCCAATAAGGTAACCTTCCGTCGCGGCGCCGCGACAAAGTTCTCGCAGTTACCTCATCACGCCGCAGCGCGCTCGCGCATGCGGCATTTTTATTGTCTTCGCCACCGCAAGAAGTCTGGCTCTTTTGGCCTGAATCCCCGCCATAACGGTCTTTGACCGGCCTGCACGCTCGCCTTGATCCTCGGCACTACGGCACGTTCCTGTGCCGTAGTGGGAGGTTGACCAATGCAAGGAACGAACGTGCTGTTCGGTCAGATTGCCGTCGTCTTCGGCATCGTGATCGCTGGCGTATGGAGCGCCACGCAATGGACAGCAGCGGCCCTGGGCTACCAGCTACGCCTGGGCTCGCCGTGGTTCGACTTCTTCGGTACGCCGGTCTACCACCCCTGGGGCCTGTTCGAGTGGTGGTTCTTCTTCGACGCCTACGCGCCGCATATCTTCGACGCGGGCGGTGCCATTGCCGCAGGCAGCGGCCTGATCGCGATGGTAGTTGCCATCGGCATGTCGATCTGGCGCTCGCGCCAGTCCAAGCTGGTCACGACCTACGGCTCGGCCCGCTGGGCCAATGCGGAGGACATCCACAAGGCGGGCCTTGACCAGCCTGCGGGCGTGTTCCTCGGCCTGCATCGCCAGCAGTACCTGCGCCATGAAGGCCCGGAACACGTCCTGACATTCGCGCCCACCCGCTCGGGCAAAGGCGTGGGCCTGGTGGTTCCCACCTTGTTGAGCTGGCCTGCATCGGCCGTCATTCACGACATCAAGGGCGAGAACTGGAGCATCACCGCCGGCTGGCGCTCGCGCTTCTCGCATTGCCTGCTGTTCAACCCGACCGATGCGAAGTCGTCGGCCTACAACCCACTGCTGGAGGTGAGGCGCGGCGCGCACGAAGTGCGCGACGTGCAGAACATCGCAGACATTCTGGTCGATCCCGAAGGAGCACTGGAGCGGCGCAACCATTGGGAGAAGACCTCGCATGCGCTGCTGGTTGGGGCCATCCTGCACGTGCTCTACGCAGGCGAAGACAAGACGCTGCGCGGAGTCGCCAACTTCCTCAGCGACCCGGCCTGTCCCTTCGAGCTGACCCTGCATCGGATGATGACCACGCCGCACATCGGTGGTGGGCCGCATCTGGTGGTGGCATCGGCAGCGCGCGAAGTCCTGAACAAATCGGACAACGAGCGTTCCGGCGTGTTGAGCACCGCCATGTCATTCCTCGGCCTGTACCGCGACCCCACGGTGGCCGAAGTCACCTCGCGCTGCGACTGGCGCATTGCCGACCTGATCGCGGCCGAGCATCCGGTGTCGCTGTACCTGGTGGTGCCGCCTTCGGACATTTCGCGGACGAAACCGCTCATTCGCCTGATCCTCAACCAGATCGGGCGACGGCTGACGGAATCGCTCGACGGCAGCGACGGCATCGCGCGCCGCCACAAGCTGCTATTGATGCTCGACGAGTTCCCCGCGCTCGGACGGCTCGACTTCTTCGAGACGGCCCTGGCCTTCATGGCCGGCTACGGTATCCGCAGCTTCCTCATCGCCCAGTCGCTCAACCAGATTGACAAAGCCTACGGCCAGAACCATTCGATCCTGGACAACTGCCATGTCCGGGTGACGTTCGCCACCAACGACGAGCGCACCGCCAAGCGCATCTCCGAAACGCTGGGCACCGCGACCGAGCTGCGCGCGCAGCGCAACTACGCCGGCCACCGGCTCGCGCCATGGCTCGGGCATCTGATGGTGTCGCGCCAGGAGACGGCACGTCCGCTGCTCACGCCGGGCGAGGTAATGCAGCTTCCGCCCGACGAGGCCGTGGTGATGGTGTCCAGCGTGGCGCCCATCAAGGCCAAGAAGCTGCGCTACTACGCGGACAGCAATTTCAAGCGGCGCGTGCTTCCGCCGCCGGTGCTTGCAACCCTGTCCATGCAGGGGCGCTATGCCGATGTGCCACCGGAACGCGCCGACGACTGGAGCGGGCTGGCGATTCCCGCCATGCCGGTCGCACCGACGGCCGACGCCGCCGATGGGCTGGAGAACCTGGGTTCGGCCGACGACAGCGGCCCACGCCGCCAGCCCGAACTTTCCGAAGCCGTCACCTACGACCCCGACCTGGTTGCGCCCGCAGCCGACCTCGGGCTGCTCGATGACGACGACATGCCGCATCCCCTTCCTCGCCAGCTCGATCCGGCCCTGCAGCGCACGGCCCGGCTGGCTTCCCTCGACCCTGACGACGGAATCGACCTATGACCCAACACCGCCTCAATGTGTTCATCCAGCCGGAGCACAGCAAGCGGCTCGATGAACTGGCCGCCAAGAAGGGCGTGTCCAAGTCCAGCATCGTCGCGGCGGCCCTGGCCTCCTGGCTGTCGCCCGATGCGGCCGACCAGCGCGAGGCGGCAATTGCCAAGCGGCTGGACCGCCTGTCGCGCCACGCCGAGCGCCTGGAGCGCGACCAGAACATTGCCATCGAAACATTGGCGCTGTTCATCCGCTATTTCCTCACGGTGAGCACACCCGTGCCCGAGGCCCATCAGGATGCCGCTCGCGCCCAGGGCAAGGCCCGCTTCGAGCAGTTCGTCGAGCAGCTCGGTCGCCATTTGCTGCGCGGGCGCAGCCTGGTGCGGGATGTGGTGGAGGAACTGCACACCGATCCGACGCGACCGGAGGGCGCTGCGGCCGTCGCGGATGCCCAGGAGCGTGCCTTATGAGCGCCGTTCCTTCCTCCTTCACGGCCACCTCGCTGGATCGCCGCATCCAGATGCTGCGCACGGCCATGGGGCCGCTGATCGCTGCCGCGCTCGAAGACCCGGACGTGGTGGAAATCATGCTCAACCCCGATCGCACGCTCTGGGTGGATCGTCTGTCCACGGGCCGCGCGCCGATGGGCGTGGAACTGTCCGAGGCCGATGGCGAACGCATCATCCGCCTCGTTGCAGCTCACGTTGGCACGGAAGTTCATCGGGGCCAGCCGTTGTTGACGGCAGAGCTGCCCGAGACGGGCGAACGCTTCGAGGGCATCCTGCCGCCCGCCGCGCCGGGGCCGGCCTTCGCCTTGCGCAAGCGCGCCTTTGGCGTGATCCCACTGTCGCGCTACATCGAGGACGGAATGATGACCGCCGCGCAGGCGGGCCTGCTGGTGCGCGCCGTGCGCGAGCGCCAGAACATCCTGATCGCAGGCGGCACCAGCACGGGCAAGACCACGCTCGCCAATGCCTTGCTCGCCGAGATTGCCGCTACCGGTGACCGCGTGCTGGTGCTTGAAGACACGGTGGAGCTGCAATGCGCGGCGCGCGATCACGTACCGCTGCGCACGCGCCAGGGCGTGGTGTCGATGACCGAGCTGGTGCGCTCTTCCATGCGCCTGCGCCCGGATCGCGTGATCGTTGGCGAAGTGCGTGGTGCCGAGGCGCTGGATCTCATCAAGGTATGGGGCACGGGCCACCCCGGCGGCATCGCCACCATCCACGCCGGCTCCGCGCTGGGCGCGCTGCTGCGCCTGGAGCAACTGATTCTCGAAGTGGCGGAGAACCCGCCCCGTGCGCTGATCGCGGAAGCGGTCAACGTGGTCATCCACATCGCCGGGCGCGGACGCAAGCGCCGCATCGAGAGCATCGCCCGCGTCGTCGGCTTCGATGGCGCGGGCTACCAACTGGCGGATGCGCTGGAGGCTCCATTCCCGGAGCTGCTGTCGCAGTCCGACCTTTCTTCCCTGTCCCCTGACCAACCTGGAGAACTGCCATGACGCAGATGATCGTTCCTGCTTTCCGTATTTCTGCAAACCCGCTTGCCCTGCGCTGCCGTCCCGCGCGGCTGGATGGCTTGGCACGCCCAGCCCTGCAGGGCCTGATGCTCGCGGCGCTGATGCTGCTGCTCGCAGGCACCGCGCAGGCCGCCGGTTCCTCGATGCCTTGGGAGGGGCCGCTGCAATCCATCCTGGAGTCGATCCAGGGTCCGGTGGCCCGGATCATCGCGGTCATCATCATCATCGCCACGGGCCTGGCGCTGGCCTTCGGCGATACCTCGGGCGGTTTTCGCAAGCTGATCCAGATCGTCTTCGGTCTGTCGATCGCGTTTGCCGCGTCCTCGTTCTTCCTGTCGTTCTTCAGCTTCTCGGGCGGGGCTGTCGTATGAGCGCGGCCCACGATGGCGTGCAGGGGTTCGCTCCGGGGTTCGAAGTGCCACTGCACCGCTCGCTGACCGAGCCGATCCTGCTGGGCGGCGCGCCGCGCACGGTGGCGATTGCCAATGGCACCTTGGCCGCGGCCGTGGGCTTGGGCCTGCAACTGTGGATTCCGGGCCTGGTGCTCTGGATCGCCGGCCATGCGTTGGCGGTCTGGGGCGCGCGTGTCGATCCGCGGTTCATGCAAGTCTTCGCGCGCCATATCAAGCACCGGCCGCTGCTGGACGTGTAGGGGCAAAGGGAGATATCGCATGCTGAACCTTGCCGAATACCGCCAGCGCCCGGCCTTGCTGGCTGACTGGCTGCCTTGGGCCGGGCTGATCGCTCCGGGCGTCGTGCTGAATAAGGATGGCTCCTTCCAGCGCACGGCGCGCTTTCGGGGGCCAGACCTCGACAGTGCCACGCATGGCGAGCTGATCTCTACGTCAGCACGGTTGAACAACGCGCTGCGCAGGCTGGGTTCGGGCTGGGCCTTGTTCATCGAAGCCGAGCGCCGGCCCGCCGCCAACTACCCGCACTCGGAGTTTCCCGAGCCGCTGTCGTGGCTGGTGGACGAGGAGCGACGGGCCGCCTTTGAGGACTTGGGCAATCACTTCGAGAGCGGCTACCACCTCACGCTGGTGTACCTGCCGCCCGAGGAGGCCCGTGCCCGTGCCGCGGGCCTGCTGTACGAGAACCGGCTGACCGAAGGCGTCGATTGGCGCGAGCGCCTGACTGCCTTCATCGCGGAGACGGAACGCATCTTTGACCTGCTCGACGGCGTGATGCCGGAGATCGCCTGGCTCGACGATAGCCAGACGCTGACCTACCTGCACGCCACCGTGTCTACACGGCGTTACCGCGTGGGCGTGCCCGAGGTGCCATTCCACCTCGATGCGCTGCTGGCCGACGCGCCGCTGATCGGTGGCTTGGCGCCGATGCTGGGCGACCAGCACCTGCGCGTGGTGTCGGTGCGCGGTTTTCCGATCTCGACTTGGCCGGGGATTCTGGACGACCTCAACCGTCTGGGCTTCGCGTATCGCTGGAGTACGCGCTTTCTCTGCCTGGACAAAGCCGAGGCGGAAAAAGAACTCGCCCGCCTGCGCCGTCAGTGGTTCGCCAAACGCAAGAACGTCATCGCGCTGCTGCGCGAGACGATCTTCCAGCAGGAAAGCCCGCTGGTCGATACCGACGCCAGCAACAAGGCCACCGATGCCGATGCCGCCTTGCAGGAGCTGGGCAGCGATCAAGTGGCCTTCGGCTACGTGACAGCGACCGTCACCGTCATGGACGCGGATGCCGCCGTGGCCAACGAGAAGCTGCGCAGGGTGGAGCGCGTCATCCAGGGGCGTGGCTTCGTCACCATCCCCGAAACGCTCAACGCCGTGGATGCGTGGCTGTCGTCCATTCCGGGCCATGCCTACGCCAACGTCCGCCAGCCCATCGTCTCCACGTTGAACCTGGCGCACCTGATGCCGGTGTCGGCGGTATGGGCCGGGCCGGAGAAGAACGCGCACCTCGACGGCCCGCCGCTGATCGTCACGCGCACTGAGGGCGCGACGCCGTTCCGGCTGGTGACGCACATCGGCGACGTGGGCCACACGCTGGTGGCTGGCCCTACGGGCATGGGCAAGTCGGTGCTGCTCGCCACCTTGGCGATGCAGTTTCGGCGCTATCGCGGCTCGCGCATCTTTGCCTTCGACATGGGGCGCTCGATGCGCGCCACCATCCTCGGGCTGGGTGGTGAGCACTACGACCTCGGGATGGATGGCGAGATCGCGTTTCAGCCTCTCGCCCGCATCGACCGCGAGGGCTACCGCACCTGGGCCGCCGAATGGATCGAAGGGCGCTTGCGGCATGAGAGCGTGGCCGTCGGCCCCGAAGAGAAGGCCGCTATCTGGTCGGCGCTCGGCAGTCTCGCCGGTGCGCCGATGGAACAGCGCACGATGACGGGCCTGTCGGTACTGCTGCAATCGAATGCGCTGCGCCAGGCGCTTGCGCCGTACGTGCTGGGCGGCGCCCACGGCAAGCTGCTGGATGCGGATTCGGATCGCCTGGGCGCTGGCTCCGTGCAGTGCTTCGAGATGGAGGAATTGATGCACAGCAAGGCCGCCGTCATGGCCGTGCTGCACTACCTCTTTGCGCGCTTCGATGAGCGCTTTGACGGTGCGCCCACGCTGCTGATCCTCGATGAAGCCTGGCTGTTCCTCGATGACCCGGTGTTTGCCGCGCGCATTCGCCAGTGGCTCAAGACGTTGCGCAAGAAGAACGTGTCGGTCATCTTCGCCACGCAGAGCCTGGCCGACATCAAGGATTCGAGCATCGCGCCCGCGATCATCGAAAGCTGCGCGAGCCGCATCTTCCTGCCGAACCCGCAGGCGACCGAGCCGCAGATTCGCACGATCTACGAAGGCTTTGGGCTGAACTTGCGCCAGATCGAGATCGTCGCCACCGCGCAGCCCAAGCGCGACTACTACTACCAATCCCGCCTCGGCAATCGCCTGTTCGACCTCGACCTGGGACCGGCGACGCTGGCCTTCGCGGGCGCATCCACGGCGCAGGACCAGCGCGACATCGACGCGGTGCTCGCTGCCGCCAGCACCTCCACACCTTCCGCTTCCACCCCGTTCGCAGCCGCATGGCTGCGCCACCGCAGCCTCGATTGGGCGGCCGATCTGCTGCGCGATTTCCCCGGCCCCGCGCCGGGTGCCGCCCCCATCCCCAGCCATTCCCAGGAGAACCTGCCATGAAACCCCATGCCCACAATCTCGCCGCGCTGACCACCGCCTGCGTGCTCGCCTTCGGCATTGCGCAGCCCGCGCATGCACTGTTCGGCGTTGGCGACATCGTGTTCGATCCGACCAATTTGGTGCAGAACACGCTCACCGCCGTTCGCACGCTGGAGCAGATCAACAACCAGATCCGCCAGCTCCAAAACGAAGCGCAGATGCTCATCAACCAGGCGCGCAACCTGGCCAGCCTGCCGTCCAGCGTGGTGGGCCAGCTGCGCGCCAACCTGGCGACCACCCAGCGGCTCATCGCCCAGGCCAAGGGCATGGCCTACGACGTGGCGAACATGGACCAGATGTTCCAGCGTCTGTACCCCGAACAGTACTCCGCCACCGTCAGCGGCAATCAGATGTACCGCGATGCGCAGGAGCGCTGGAAGAACACGCTCACTGGCCTTCAGACCACCATGCAGATGCAGGCCCAGGCTTCGCAGAACCTGAGCGATGACGAGGGCGTGCTGGCCGACCTCGTGGGCAAGAGCCAGTCCGCCGTGGGCGCTCTCCAGGCGATGCAGGCCATGAACCAGTTGCTGGCCCTGCAGGCCAAGCAGTCCATTCAGACCCAGCGCTTGCAGATCACGCAGGACCGCGCGGCCTCGCTGGAGCTGGCGCGGCAGGCCGCCGCAGTGGAGCGTGGCCGCGAGGTGAATCGGCGCTTCGTGGGCACTGGCACGCCGTACACGCCGCAGCCCGTGAACTTCTACAGCCGCTGACGGAGCCGGGCCATGAACGACGTTTCGGTCATCGACCGCTTCCTCGACGTTTTCTCGCGCTACATCGATTCGGGCTTCGGCCTGCTGCAAGGCGAGGTGGCGTTCCTGACCGCAACGTTGATCGTCATCGACATGACGATCGCCGGATTGTTCTGGGCCATGGGCCACGCCAGCGGCCAGGGCGAGGACGTGATCGCCAAGCTGGTCCGCAAGGTGCTGTACGTCGGTGCCTTCGCCTACATCATCGGCAACTTCAACAACCTGGCGGGCATCCTGTTCCGGTCTTTTGCCGGGCTGGGCCTGACGGCCAGCGGCTCGACCTTGAGCATGGGCAACTTCCTGCAGCCGGGACGGTTGGCCAAGGCCGGTATCGACGCGGCAGCACCCATCCTCGACCAGATCCGGGAGATGGCGGGCTTTCCCGAGGTGTTCATCCACATCGCGCCCATCGTCGTCCTGTTCCTGGCGTGGCTGGTGGTCATCGTCAGCTTCTTCGTGCTGGCGGTGCAGCTCTTCGTCACGCTGATCGAGTTCAAGCTGACCACGCTGGCGGGCTTCGTGCTGGTGCCGTTCGCCCTCTGGAACAAGACAGCGTTCCTCGCCGAGAAGGTCTTGGGCAACGTGGTGTCCTCAGGCATCAAGGTACTGGTGCTCGCCGTCATCGTGGGCATCGGCTCGGGGCTGTTCGCCGAATTCCGGATACCGCCTGGCTCCGAGCCCTCCATCGACCAGGCGCTGGTCATCATGCTGGCCTCGCTGTCACTGCTGGCTCTGGGCATCTTCGGGCCGGGGATTGCGACGGGCTTGGTATCGGGCGGCCCGCAGCTCGGCGCGGGCGCGATGGCCGGTGCTGCCGTTGGGGCGGCCGGTGCCGCCGTGGCGGTCGGCGCAGCGGCCTCTGGCGTCGGCAGCGCCGTGGCGGCTGGGGCGCGCATGGCGCCCGCTGCGGCCAGGATGGCAGGAGATGGTGCCCGCTCGATGGCATCGACCGCCAGCAGCGCCCGGTCGGCGTACCAGGCAGGTTCCGCCTCGGCTGGTGGTGGCCTCAAGGGTGCCGCCGCCGGCGTGGGCAATGTCGCCAAGACCGGCGCGCAGGCCGCCGGACAGAAGGTGGCCGACGGAGCGCGCTCGATGAAGGAGCGTGTCGCTGCTGCCTTCCGACCCGATGACGCCGGATCAACGTCGGGGGCAGTTGCTGGGACGCAGAGCACCAGCGAAGCCGCCGCTCCGCCTCCATCTACCGAACAGCCCGCCTGGGCCAAGCGCCTGCATCGCAGGCAGCAGCTCACCCATGCCGCGACCACCGCCGCCCACACGCTGCGCGGCGGCGACGGCGGCAGCTCCAGCCAGGGCCCAAGCCTTCGCGATTCCGATTCATAAGGAGAACTTCCATGCGATTCAAACGACCGCAGGTGCGCTACGCCGACACACCGCAGCCTGCCACTCCGTACCAAGCCGCAGGCCAGGTGTGGGACGAGCGTATCGGCTCGGCCCGCGTGCAGGCAAAGAACTGGCGTTTCATGGCACTGGGCTGCCTCACCTTGGCCGTGCTGATGGCCGGCGGCCTGGTCTGGCGTTCCGTGCAATCCATCGTGACGCCCTACGTGGTGGAGGTGGACAACGCGGGCCAGGTGCGCGCGGTCGGCGAGGCCGCCACGCCATATCGGCCCAACGATGCCCAGATGGCCTACCACCTGGGCCGCTTCATCGGGCTGGTGCGCTCGCTGTCCATCGACCCCATCGTCGTGCGGCAGAGCTGGCTCGATGCCTACAACTACACCACGGACAAAGGTGCCTTGGCGCTCAACGAGTACGCCCGCGTGAGCGATCCGTTCGCGCGCATCGGCAAGGAGTCGGTGACGGTGCAGATCACCAGCGTGACCCGCGCCAGCGACCAGTCGTTCAACGTGCGCTGGACGGAGACCCGCTTTGTGAACGGTGCGCTGGATCGCACCGAGCGCTGGAACGCGGTGGTTTCCATCGTGCAGCAGACCCCTCGCACCGAGCAGCGGCTGCGCAAGAACCCCCTGGGCATCTACGTCAACGGGCTGTCGTGGAGCCGTGAGCTGGAAGGAAACGAAGGAGCAAAACCATGAATGATCTTTTGCGTAAATCCGCCTTGCCGGCGATCCTGCTGGCATCCACCGTCCTGTTTGCAGGCTGCGCTTCGCAGGGCAAGCCGCCGCCGGCCATCTCGCTCGATGAGCCGGTGCAGGCCCAGCCGCTGCCGGAGCCACCCAAGCCGGTGGAGGTGGTCACGGTGCCCCAGCCGCTCGCGCTGCCGTCGCAGCTGAAGCCGCTGCCCGAAGGTGAAGAAGCCAAGCCTGCGCCAGAGCCTGCCGACGAAAAGGTGCGCGTGTCGCGTGCCAATGCCGAGGCCCGTGTGGCGCCCACGCGCGAGGGCTACGTCAATGCGATCCAGGTGTGGCCCTTCACCGATGGCGCGCTGTACCAGGTCTATGCAGCCGTGGGCCGCGTGACGGTGGTTTCGCTGCAACCGGGCGAGGAACTGGTGACGGTGGCCGCTGGCGATACCGTGCGCTGGATCGTTGGGGACACATCGAGCGGCAGCGGTGATGCGTTGCGCGTCAACGTGATGGTCAAGCCCATCCGCTCGGGCCTCAAGACCAATCTGGTCGTCACTACCAGCCGGCGCACCTATCTGCTGGAGCTGACCTCGACTGAGAAGACATGGATGGCTTCGGTGTCCTGGGAGTACCCCAAGGACAAGATGCTGGCCCTGCAGCGCCAGGCGCAGGCGGCCAGCACTGCCGCTTCGGTCGATACTGGCCTGTCGCTGGAGAAGATCCGTTTCCGCTACGCAGTCAGCGGCAGCAATCCGCCGTGGAAGCCGCTGCGCGCCTTCGATGACGGCGAGAAGGTCTACATCCAGTTCCCGCCGGGCATCGCCCAGGGCGAACTGCCGCCGCTGTTCGTGATCGGTGCGCAGGGCGATGGGCAGTTGGTGAACTACCGCTTCCGCTCGCCGTACTACATCGTCGATCGCCTGTTCGGCGCGGCCGAGCTGCGCCTGGGTGGCGGCAAGGGCACTGAAGGCGACGTGGTGCGGATTGAGCGCACGGATGGTGCTTCGAGTGGCACGCGGAGGAACTGACCATGAGCCAGGACGATTCTCCTGACCTTGCGCCGCAGGCGGGCAAGGTGGCACCCGAGGCGGTGGCGCTGCGCGCGCAGCCGCGTCCGGTCACGCGCCTGAACCGACGCACGCTGGCCATCCTCACCGGCGGCCTGTCGGTTGCCGTGCTCGGAGCCACGATCTGGTCATTGCAGCCGCACCGGCGCAATGCAGGCGAGCAGACCGAGCTGTACAACGTAGATCGTGTCTCTAAGTCCGAAGGGCTGGACGGCCTGCCTTCGGACTATTCCAAACTGCCCGCGAAGGTGCCCGAGCTGGGGCCGCCGCTGCCGGGCGATCTCGGCCCGGCGATCGTGAAGTCGCAGCAGCCGGCGACGCCCACCTATGCGCCGCCGGGCAACGACCCGGATGATGCACGGCGCAAGGAGGCCGATGCCGCAGCGGCTTCGTCGGTATTCTTCCGCTCGGGCACGCCCGGCAAGACGAGTGCGCCAGCGACCGCGCAAGTCGCCGCCGCCGGTTCGGCATCGACCTTGGCGGGGTTCGATCCTCTGGCTGCCGGGCCGGCCTCGACGGCGGCCCAACCCACCGACCCCACCGCTGCGCAGAACCGGCAAGACCAGAAAGAGGCTTTCCTGAAAGGCGGTTCTACGGAAACCCTCAATTCCGGCAATCTGCAGATGCCAGCCTCGCCGTACCAGGTCATGGCTGGGACCGTGATCGCGGGTGCGCTGGTGACGGGTATCAAGTCCGATCTTCCGGGCGACGTGATCGCCACCGTGACGGAGCCGGTCTATGACACGGCCACGGGCAAGTTCCTGCTGATCCCGCAGGGCTCGCGCATCCTGGGCAAGTACAACAGCCAAGTGAGCTACGGGCAAAGCCGCGTGCAGGTGGTGTGGAACCGCATCATCCTGCCCGACACGTCGTCGCTGAAGCTCGACAACCTCGCGGGCACCGATCCTGCCGGCTACGCCGGCCTGGAGGATGGCGTCGATTGGCACTGGGATCGCGTCTTCGCGGGCGCGGCGCTGACCACGTTGCTGGGCGTGGGCGCCGAGTTGGCCGCGCCGCAGAACCGGCAGGACGGCAACCGCGTCATCATCGCCGGGCGCGACAGCCTGCAGGACAGCGTGAACCAGGTCGGCCAGGAGATGACCCGGCGCAACATGAACATCCAGCCCACCCTGACCGAGCGGCCGGGCCTGCCGGTGCGCATCATCGCCAACCGCGACCTCGTCTTGCGTCCGTACCAGCCCTTGTTCTTCAACCGGGGAGCCGCGAAATGAACACCTCCAAGAAACTGCGGCTGGGGCCGCTGCCCAAGACCGAGGCCACGAAGCTCACGTTCTCTTGCCCGACCAGTCTGAAGGCTGAACTCGACCGCTATGCCGCGCTGCACGCACAGACCTACGGCGAGGCGGCCGATGCGGCCACGCTGATCCCGCACATGCTAGAGGCGTTCATGGCGGGGGACCGGGGCTTTAGGCGGGTGGATGCCAAGCGCAAAGCGCAGAAGAGCCTGCCGGCGCACACGCCTGGCTGAACTTGCTAAGATGGCACCATGCACGGGTAGGTGCTGGCCGTCCGCAATGGCAAAGTTCACTCACTACCAATGGCGATTTCCATTGGAATCTTGGTCGGATTCCTACTGAGCGGACCCTAGGAGTCTTCGATTGAGAAACCAATGAAGATGAACACCATCACATGGGCCGATCTGGCCCGCCTCAAGAAGGCCGCCAAGGCGGCCAAAGCCACACTCCCCGACCTGACGCATATGCAACGGCTCAATGCCGTTGCCGCGGCCGAGTATGGAGTGCGCCACTTCCACGAGCTGGAGAAGCGCTACGAAGCGCAATTGGCCAGCCACGTGGACATGGACGGCGGTGCGCACCACTGCCGCTTCTGCTCCTTCACCTTTGATGGAAGGCTGCCCGCTGACATCAAGGCGCACAGCGAGCGGCATCAGCTCTTCGAGGAAGCGCAGGCGACGCTGGGCTTCGTGCCCATGCCGTACAAGGAGCGCGAGCAGGTCAAGCGCACCGGGTACGACTGGATGCGTTCGCCCGACCAGGGAACTCAGCGCCAAGGTGCGCTGGCTGTTCTGCTGTCCCACTTCGAGCGTTCGATGGAGCGCGCCGTTGACGGTGGGCGCTGGCACAAGCACCCGTACTTCGTGGAGTACCTGGCGTATGCGCTGCCCGGCGCTGCCTTTGTCCCTGAGTCGATCCGGCAGCGGCTCGCCAACGAGTTCGGCGAGCAGCCTGGGGTCATTCTGACCGGTTCGACGGACTGGCCGTCGCAGGCCGCCGTCAAGGTGACCCGTTCGACCCCAGATGCCGCTGCCTCTGTGCGGCTTCGCGAAAGCGTGTCGCAGGCGGCGAAAACTGCCGCAGAGGCGTCGATCGCTGCCTGACTGGTTCCTCCACGGAGGGGGAAACCCCCTCCAGAGCATGACGGTGTTTGCCACCGCCATGCTCCCATGTGGCACCTAGCCCACGCAGGCCAACCACCAAAGAGTGACCGATCCAGGCCTAACTGCCTGTGGCGTAAGGGGTTTTAGGCCGGTGCAGGTCCACAGCGGGGACTTGACATCGGACATTTTTCATCGCCGGGCCGCCCCAAGATGAAAAGCGGCCCCCTTAGGGGGCAGCGACCACACGCAGTGGGGAGCGTGGGGGCCTTTTTCATCACGCGGGGGACGGCTTGCGTAAACTTCAGGCCCCGGCGCCGCACGCTGCGCGCCGCCGGCCATCTTTTTCATCCCCCATGACCATCGACTCGCACAAACGCCACCTGCTGCAATGGGCCGCCGCCGGCGCCCTGGCCCCTCTCACCCTGGCCGCCTGCGGCAAAAAGGATGAAGCCGCGCCGGCACCCGCCGACCAGCCCGCCGCCGCCCCCTCGGCCGCGGCACCCACTGAAGCGGCCGGACCCTTGAAGGCGGCCTGGATCTACGTCGGCCCGGTCGGCAACGCCGGCTGGAGCTATGCGCACGACCAGGGCCGCAAGGCGGTGCAGGCCGAGTTCGAGGGCAAGCTGCAGACCAGCATGGTCGAGAGCGTGCCCGAGGGCGCCGACACCGAGCGCGTGCTGCGCGACCTGATCAGCCAGGGCAACACGCTGATCTTCGGCACCAGCTTCGGCTTCATGGAGGCGATGGTGAAGGTGGCGCAGGACTTTCCGCAGGTGCGCTTCGAGCACGCCACCGGCTACAAGACCGCGCCCAACCTGAACGTGTACGACTCGCGCTTCTACCAGGCCACCTACCTGGCCGGCCTCATCGCCGGGCACATGACGAAGACGGGCACGCTGGGCTACGTCGGCTCGGTGCCCATCCCCGAGGTGCTGCGCAACATCAACGCCTACACCCTGGGCGCGCAGCGCGTGCGCCCCGACATCGTCACCCGCGTGGTGTGGACCAACAGCTGGTACGACCCGCCGCGCGAGACCGAGGCCGCGCAGTCGCTGCTGACGGGCGGTGCCGACGTGCTGCTGCAAAACACCGATTCGCCCGCCGTCATCCAGGCCGTCAACCAGGCCGGCAAGCTGGCCTTCGGCTGGGACTCGGACATGAGCGAGTTCGGCGGCCAGGCCCACCTGGGCTCGTGCATCGCCGACTGGTCGCACTACTACCGCAAGGCCGTGCAGGCGGCGCTGGACGGCAGCTGGAAGGGCGGCCAGGTCACGCGCTGGGGCGTGCCCGAGGGGCAAAACGACCTGATCAAGCTGTCCGAGCGCATCCCGGCCGAGGTGCGCGCCGAGGTCGAGAAGATCAAGGCCAGCATGAAGGACGGCAGCTTCGACGTCTTCAACGGCCCGGTGGTGGACGTGAACGGCAAAGAGCAGCTGGCCGCCGGCACGCGCGCCGACGATGCCTGGATGGGCGCCATCAACTTCTTCGTCAAGGGCGTCGAGGGCACCATACCGACTTCCAAATAAATAGCTGCTCGCGCTTGATGCATGCGGGCCAGAGCCGTTTTTCATTCATGAACATGACCCCGATCCTGGAACAGACCCTGTGGCACCCGGTGGCGCTCGGCCACGTCGTGGGCGGCCAACCGCTGGCCGTCACCCTGCTGGGCGAGGACCTGGTGCTGTGGCGCGACGGCAGCGGCGCCGTCCAGGCCTGGCAAGACCAGTGCCCGCACCGCGGCGCGCGCCTGTCGATGGGGCGCGTGCAGGGCGGCGAGCTGGAGTGCCCCTATCACGGCTGGCGCTTCGAGGGCGGCGGGCGCTGCACCCACATTCCGGCCACGCCCGACTTCCAGCCCGGCCCGCGCCACGGCGCGCACGTGCACGAGGCGCGCGAGGCCTACGGCATGGTCTGGGTGCGCCTGGCCGCGCCCGAAGGCGAGCCGCTGCCGATCCACGCCCTGCCCGCCTTCGCCGCCGAGGCCGAAAGCCGTCTGCGCAAGACCACCAGCGGCCCCTACATGGTGGCCGCCAGCGCGCCGCGCATCATCGAGAACTTTCTGGACATGGCGCACTTCGGCTACGTGCACGACGGCTGGCTGGGCAGCCGCGCGCACACCACCATCGAGCCCTACGAGGTCACGCGCACCGCCTGCGGCGTGCTGGCCACCGGCTGCCAGGCCTGGCAGCCGCGCTCGTCGATCCACGCCGAAAGCGGCGCGCAGGTCGAATACACCTACGAGGTCACCGCGCCCTACATGGCGGTGCTGACCAAGGTGCCCGAGGCCGGCACCACCGCCATCGAGGGCATGCAGGAGTCGATCGCCATGTTCGTCTGCCCCGTCAGCGAGGAAAGCAGCGTGGCCTGGACGCGCATGGCGATGAACGACTTCGAGTCGCCCGACGCGCGGCTGATCGACTTTCAGGACACCATCTTCAGCCAGGACAAGCCCATTCTCGAATCGCAGCGCCCCAAGCGCCTGCCACTGGCGCCCGGCGCCGAGGCCCACGCCGCGGTCGACCGCATGTCCAACGCCTACCGGCGCTACCTGAAGGACAGCGGCATCAGCTACGGGGTGATCGTGTGACGGCGCGCGTGCCGCCGGTCGCGGCCGATCGGCTGCCGGCGCTGCTGGCGGCCATGCCGAAGGCCGAGCTGCACATGCACATCGAGGGCTCGCTGGAGCCCGAGATGGCCTTCGCCCTGGCCGCGCGCCACGGCATCGCACTGCCTTATGCCGACAGCGCAGCCCTGCGCCGCGCCTACGCCTTCGGCGACCTGCAGAGCTTTCTGGATTTGTACTACCAGGGCGCCGCCGTGCTGCGCACCGAGCAGGACTTTTATGAGCTGGCCCGCGCCTATCTTGCGCGAGCAGCTACCGAAAACGTAGTCCACGCAGAAATCTTCTTCGACCCGCAAACCCACACCGCGCGCGGTGTGCCCATGGCCACCGTCATCCGCGGCCTGGCGCGCGCAGGCGACGAGGCGCGGCGCGAGCGGGGCATCTCCAGCGCGCTGATCCTGTGCTTCTTGCGCCACCTGAGCGAGCGCGAGGCCTTCGAGACGCTGGAGCAGGCGCTGCCCTTTCGCGATGCGTTCATCGGCGTCGGGCTCGATTCGAGCGAGCGCGGCCACCCGCCCGAGAAGTTCGCGCGCGTGTTCGCGCGTTGCCGCGAGCTGGACCTGCACATCGTCGCCCACGCCGGCGAGGAAGGCCCACCCGCCTACATCTGGGCCGCGCTCGACGTGCTCAAGGCCGAGCGCATCGACCACGGCGTGCAGGCGGTGCACGACGCCGCGCTGATGCAGCGCCTGCCACGCGAGCGCGTCCCGCTCACCGTCTGTCCGCTGTCCAACCAGAAGCTGCAGGTGTTTCCCGACCTCGCGCGCCACAGCCTGCCGCAGCTGCTGGCCGGCGGCCTGTGCGCCACCGTCAACAGCGACGATCCGGCCTACTTCGGCGGCTACGTCAACGCCAACTTCCAGGCCCTTTTTGCCGCGACCGGCCTGGACGCGCAAGCCGCCTGGCAACTGGCCGCCAACAGCTTCGAGGCCAGCTTTGTCGACGCCAGCGCCAAACAGCGCTGGCTGGACCGCTTGAACGAGAGCTTCGAGCGCGCGCACGACGCATCGGCCTGAGGGCGCGGCGCCCGGCGCGCGGTTTGCATTGTCGGCCGGGATTGTTTAAACTTGTTTAAACATCAATCCCGCGACGTACCTGCCATGTCCAACGAAACCGTCCTCACCCTCAAGCACTGGGGTAACAACCTGGGCGTGCGCCTGTCCGCCGCCATTGCCGGCGCGGCCCACCTGCAGGCCGAGCAGCGCGTGCGCGTCCGTGTCGAAGGCCGGCGCGTGGTGATCGAGGCGATCGCCGACGAGCCGCTCACGCTGGCCCAGCGGCTGGCCCGCTTCGACCCGGACTTGCACGGCGGCGAGGCGATGCCGGTCGACGCCTCCGTGGGCTCCGAGCGGTGGTAGCCCCGCGCAAGAACGCCTGGGTGCCCGAGCGGCAGGACGTGATCTGGATCGACTGCAACCCACAAGCCGGGCGCGAGATGCGCGACATGCACCCCTTTCTGGTGCTGTCGCCGCGCCCCTTCAACGACCGCACCTCGCTGGTCATCGGCCTGCCCATGACCACCGCCGCCTACAACGCCGGCAATCCCTTCGCCGTCACCGCCGGCGCCGCCCGGGGACGCAAGGCGGGCACGACCAGCTACGTGCTGTGCCACCAACCCAAGTCCTTCGACTGGCGTGCGCGCGGCGGCAAGGCGCACCCCACCGGCCGCCTGCCCGACGCCGCGTTTGCCGAGGTCTTGCTGGTGCTCAACCAGATCGTTCAACTGGCCTGAGCGTGGTGACGCCGGGCATTCGATAAAATTCGGCTCGCAAGGCCCCCGCCCCGGCGGGCTTTGCGCTGATCGAACTGCCGGGGCCATGTCGAGGACAACCATGTACAAAAACCTCGTGGCCGCGCTGGCGGCCGCCTGTTTTTTCGCCCCCCTGCACGCCCAATCGCCCGCGCCGGCCCAGCCGCCCACGCGCGCGGCCTGGGTCTACGTCACGCCCGTCACGCCCACCGGCTGGACGCATCAGCACGAACTGGCGCGCCAGGCGGTGCAGAAGGCCCTGGGCGATGCGGTCAAGACCACTTACGTCGAGAACGTGGCCGAGGGCCCCGACGCCGAGCGCGTGCTGCGTGACCTGGCGCGCCAGGGCAATGACATCATCTTCACCACCAGCTTTGGCTACATGGAGCCGGTGCTGCGCGTGGCGCGCGAGTTTCCGCAGGTGCGCTTCGAGTGCCAGACCTGCGTGCAGCGCGCGCCCAACGTGGCCACCTCCAACGCGCGCTACTACGAGGGGCGCTACCTGTCGGGCATCGCCGCCGGGCGCATGACGAAGACCGGCGTGGTGGGCTACGTCGCGGGCTTTCCCATTCCCGAGGTGCTGCAGGGCATCAACGCCTTCACGCTGGGCCTGCGCAGCGTCGCGCCGACGGCCACCGTCAAGCTGGTGTGGCTGAACGACTGGTTCAACCCGCCGCGCGAGCGCGACGCCGCCATGACGCTGATGGACCAGGGCGCCGACGTGCTGGCCTTTCACAGCGCGTCCACCGCCGTCATGGCCGCCGCCGAGGAGCGCGGCAAGCTGGCCATCGCCTACCACTCCGACATGCGCGGCGTGGCGCCGCACGCGCAGCTGGCCGCCGTCACCCACCACTGGGACGCCTACGACCTCGCCCGCGTGCGCGCCGTGCGTGACGGCAGCTGGAAAAGCGGCGACACCTGGGGCGGCGTTGCGGCCGGCATGGTGCGCATCGAGGCCTTCGGCCCCCGGGTGCCCGCCGCCGTGCGCGACGAGGTGCTGGCGCGGCAAAAGGACATCGCCGCCGGCCGCCTGCAGCCCTTTGCCGGGCCGGTCACCGACAACACCGGCCAGCTGCGCATCGCCCAGGGGCACCACGCCAGCGACGCCGAGATCCTGCGCATGAACTACCTGGTGCAAGGCGTGCAGGGCCGCCTGCCGCACTGAATCGGAGCGCCGGCCGTTTCAAGGCAAAATAGGGCTCTGGCGCGCATCCCGATTGCGCAAGCAGCTATCAATAACTGAGTGACGCCCCATGAGCATCAAGAGCGACAAGTGGATCCGCCGCATGGCGCAGCAGCACGGCATGATCGAGCCCTTCGAGCCCGGCCAGGTGCGCCAGGTCGATGGCCGCAAGATCGTCAGCTACGGCACCAGCAGCTACGGCTACGACATCCGCTGCGCGCCCGAATTCAAGATCTTCACCAACATCCACAGCACGGTGGTGGACCCGAAGAACTTCGACGAGAAAAGCTTCGTCGACTTTCACGGCGAGGTCTGCATCATCCCGCCCAACAGCTTTGCCCTGGCGCGCACGGTGGAATACTTTCGCATCCCGCGCAACGTGCTGACCATCTGCCTGGGCAAGAGCACCTACGCGCGCTGCGGCATCATCGTCAACGTCACCCCCTTCGAGCCCGAGTGGGAAGGCTACGTGACGCTCGAATTTTCAAACACCACGCCGCTGCCGGCCAAGATCTACGCCGGTGAAGGCTGCGCCCAGGTGCTGTTCTTCGAGAGCGACGAGGTCTGCGAGACCAGCTACAAGGACCGCGGCGGCAAGTACCAGGGGCAGGTGGGCGTCACGCTGCCCAAGGCCTGATCAGCCCCCCAGCGCCAGGCGCGCCGCCGCCAGGTCCCAGCCGGCCCAGCCGCAGCTCTTGAACAGCACCGGCCCGCGCCCGCCGCGCTGGCCGGCGCGCACCACGTCGCCCAGGCTGGGGCAGGCGGCAACGTCGATGCCGGCCTGCAGCAAATCGCCCGCCTCGTGCTCGGCCTCGCGCGTGTCCACCACGATGTGGCCTTGGGCGGCCATGTGGCGGCACAGATCGGGCGCCAGCTCGACCATCTGCGGCGTGAAGGCGCCGACGGCGGCGATGAAGGCGTCGGCGCGCGGCAGCGCGCGCAACACCACGCCGCTGGCGGGCGTGCAGGTGACGGCCAGCGGGCAGCCGGCCAGCGCCGCGTCGGCATCGGGCGCCAGCTCGGCCTGCAGGCCCAGCGCCTGCGCGTGATCGACCAGCGCCCGGGCGCTGGCCGCGCTGCGCGAGGCAATGAAGAAGCGCGACACGCCCAGCACCTGCGCAAACACCTCCAGGTGCGCGCGGCCCTGCACGCCGGCGCCGACGATCAGCATCGGCCCGGCGGTGTTGGGCGCCAGCCAGCGCGCGCCCAGCGCCGACACGGCGGCGGTGCGCCGCGCGGTGACGGTGGGACCGTCCAGGATCACGCGCCGCGTGCCGCTGGCAACATCGAACACCGTCACATCGCCCTGGATGGTGGGCGTGGCCGTGCCCACGTTGGCGGGCGTGAAGCTGATCAGCTTGGTCATGGCCACGCGCGCGTCGCAGCCGGGCATGACGAACAGCACCGCGCCGTGCGCCGTCGGCATGACGATGCGCTCGGGAATGTGCACGCTGGCGTCGCGCAGCAGCGCCTCGATCTCGTCCACCAGCGCCGGCCAGGGCAGGCGGGCGGCGGTCTGGCCGGCGTCCAGGGCGGTGGCCATCAGTCCACCGCTCCCGCGCCGTGGCGGGCATCGCGCGTCACCGTCAGCGCGGTGCGGATGCCGATGCGCAGGCCTTCGACCATCTGCGCCAGAGGCATGCCGTGCGCCGCCTGCTCGGGCAGCGGCGGCACGTGGATGAAGCCGCCGCGCGTGCGCGCAAAGCCGCGCGCGGTGGCCAGCTGGTGCATCAGGCCATAGAAAACGTGGTTGCAGACAAAGGTGCCGGCGCTCTGCGACACCTCGACCGCGATGCCCGCCGCCTGGATGGCCGCGTGCATCGACTTGATCGGCAGGCGCGAGAAGTAGGCCACCGGCGCGTCGGCCACCACCGGCGTGTCGATGGGGCGCGCGCCGGCGTTGTCGGCGATGCGCGCATCGTCGACGTTGATCGCCACGCGCTCCAGCGACAGCGCGCTGCGGCTGCCGGCCAGCCCCAGGCAGATCACCAGCGCCGGCCGGTGCTGGGCCAGCAGCGCGCGCAGGCGCGCCAGCGAGGCGCCGAACTGCGTGGGCAGCTGCGCCGCCAGCACCGCGTGGCCGGCGATGCGCCGCCGGTGCAGGGCGCGCGCGGCCAGCCAGCTGGGGTTGATCGCATCGCCGTCGAAGGCATCGAAACCGGTCAGCAGCACCGGCTTGCGTTCGGCGACATATTGGGTTGACGGACGAGGGGACGATGGCGCTACCATCGCGTCAATTTAGCGCAAGCCGCGCCACCGCAGGAGCCAAGCATGAGATGGGAAGGTCAACGCGAGTCCGAAAACGTCGAAGATCGCCGCAGCGGCGGCGGTGGGGGTGGCGGCTTCGGCATCGGCGGGCGCGGCATCGGCATCGGCACCATCGTGGTGGCGCTGATCGGCTGGGGCGTGTTCGGCATCAACCCGCTCACCACCATCGGCGTGCTGTCGGGCGGCGGCGGGCAGCCGGTGCAGCAGCAGGGGCCGGCCCATGCGCCGCCCGCCAACGACAAGAACGCCGCCTTCGTCTCCACCGTGCTGGCCTCGACCGAGGACGTGTGGAGCCAGATCTTCCAGCAGGCCGGCCAGCGCTACCCCGCGCCCAAGCTGGTGCTGTACCGCGGCGCCACGCCCACGGCCTGCGGCACCGGCCAGTCGGCCATGGGGCCGTTTTACTGCCCGGGCGACCAGAAGGTCTATCTGGACATGGACTTCTTCGACACCATGACGCGCCAGCTGGGCGCGCCGGGCGAGTTCGCCCGCGCCTACGTGGTGGCGCACGAGGTGGGCCACCATGTGCAGAACCTGGAAGGCATCACCGGCAAGGTCGACGCCATGCGCGGGCGCATCAGCGCGGCGCAGCAAAACGCGCTGTCGGTGCGCCTCGAATTGCAGGCCGACTGCTACGCCGGCATCTGGGCCAACAAGTCGCAGCAGGCCAAGCAGTGGCTGGATGCGGGCGACATCGAGTCGGCCATCAACGCCGCCCAGCAGATCGGCGACGACACGCTGCAAAAGCGCAGCCAGGGCTATGCCGTGCCCGACAGCTTCACCCATGGCTCCAGCGCCCAGCGCGTGCGCTGGTTCACCCAGGGCTTCAAGACCGGCAGCGTGCAGGCCTGCGACACCTTCAACGCGCAGGGCCTGTGACGGCAGGCTGAACCCGCCCGGCGGCGGCGCGGCCGGCGTACTTGACCTCAAAAGTGGCCAAAGTGCGACAATAGCGGGTTCATGACGACAAAATATTCCGATCTCGCGCTGGCCGAACCCCTCAAGCGCGCCGTGGCCGACATGGGCTACGAGACCATGACGCCGATCCAGGCGCAGGCCATTCCGGTGGTGCTGGCGGGCCAGGACGTGATGGGCGCCGCGCAAACCGGCACCGGCAAGACGGCGGCCTTCTCGCTGCCGCTGCTGCAACGCCTGCTCAAGCACGAAACCGCCTCGCTCTCGCCGGCGCGCCACCCGGTGCGCGCGCTGGTGCTGCTGCCCACGCGCGAGCTGGCGGTGCAGGTGGCCGACCAGGTCAAGCAGTACGCCAAGTACACCCAGCTGCGCAGCGCCGTCGTGTTCGGCGGCATGGACATGAAGCCGCAGACGGCCGAGCTGCGCCAGGGCGTCGAGGTGCTGGTGGCCACCCCCGGGCGCCTGCTGGACCACATCGAGGCCAAGACCGCGGTGCTCAACCAGGTCGAATACGTGGTGCTCGATGAAGCCGACCGCATGCTGGACATCGGCTTTCTGCCCGATCTGCAGCGCATCCTGAACTACCTGCCCAAGCAGCGCACCACGCTGCTGTTCAGCGCCACCTTCTCGCCCGAGATCAAGCGGCTGGCCGAGAGCTATCTGCAAAACCCGGTGCTGATCGAGGTCGCCCGCCCCAACGCCACCGCGTCCACGGTCGAGCAGCACTTCTACCTGCTGGACGACGACGACAAGCGGCGCGCCATCCGCCAGGTGCTCAAGGACAAGCAGCTGCGCCAGGCCTTCGTGTTCTGCAACAGCAAGCTGGGCACGGCGCGCCTCGCCCGCGCGCTGGAGCGCGACGGCCTGAAGACCACCGCGTTGCACGGCGACAAGAGCCAGGACGAGCGCCTCAAATCCCTCGAAGCCTTCAAGGCCGGCGAGGTCGACCTGCTGGTGGCCACCGACGTGGCGGCGCGCGGGCTCGACATCAAGGACGTGCCGGCGGTCTTCAACTACGACGTGCCCTTCCACGCCGAGGACTACGTGCACCGCATCGGCCGCACCGGCCGCGCCGGCGCCTCGGGCGTGGCCGTCACCCTGGTCACCAAGGGCGACCAGCGCCTGATGGGCGAGCTGGAAAAGCTGCTCAAGACCAAGATCGAGCTGGAGCACCTGGAGTTCGACGGCGAGCGCCCGCACGGCCGCGCCAACGACGGCCGCCGCCGCTGGCAGGACCACGAGACCGGCGACAGCCGCGACGAGGCCCGCCGCGTGCGCGGCGAGCGCCGCGCCCCGCCGCCGCGCCCCGCCGCCAGCGCCCCGGTCGACCCTTTCTTCAGCCAGCCCTACACCGCCGAGACCGACGCCGAGCAGGCGCCGCCCGCCTGGGACACGCCCCAGCGCCCGCGCACCGGCCGCTCGGCCAACATCAAGCCCAAGCGCGCCGTGGCCGCGCTGTTCAAGGCGCCGGCGCCGACGCCCTGAGGGCGCGGGCGGCACGCCGGCCCGGTTTCAAGTCAAATCGGGCTCCAGCGCTTGTGCATCAAGCGCGAGCAGCTATCTAAATGATAGTTACCCGCCGGCCCACGCGGTCACGGTGTGGATCAGCAGCCCCACCAGCCCGCCCACCAGCGTGCCGTTGATGCGGATGTACTGCAGGTCGTTGCCGATGTGGCGCTCCAGCTCGGCGCTCAATTCGCCCGCGTTCCAGCCCGCCACGCGCGCCTCGATCAGGGCGGCGATGGCGTCGCGGTGGCGCTCCAGCAGGCGCGGCGCGGCGGCGCGCAACTCGCCGTTGATCCAGGCGCGCACCGCCCGGTCGGCCGCCAGGCGCTGGCCCAGCGCCTGCAGCCCGGCGGCGCTGCGCTGGCGCAGCCAGGAATCCTGAGCGCGCAGGTCGGCCTGCAGCCAAGCCAGCAGCTCCGACCACAGCCCGCGCACGCTGGCGGCCAGCTCGGGGCGCTGCAGCAGCTCGTCGCGCAGGCGCAGCACGCGGGCGCGCAGCGCCTCGTCGTCCTGCAGGCGCTCGGCCCAGTCGGCGACCTGCTCGTCGAAGGCCAGGCGCAGGCGGTGCTGCGGGTCCTCGGCCAGCTCCAGCAGGCTGCGGGCGATCATCAGCACCACCTTGCGCGTGGCCAGGCGCGCGGCCACCTGGTCGAGCCCGACGCGCCGCAGCACCCGCACCTCGCGCGCGATGGCCTCGCTGATGGCGTCCTGCACCGCGTCCTCGCCCAGCCAGCGCGCCAGCTGCGCCAGCACGCCGTCCAGCAGCACCTGGTGGCGGCGCTCGCGCATCAGCGCCTCGATCAGCTGCCCCGACAGCCGCGCCACGTCGATCTGCCGCAGGCCGCTGCGCGCCAGCTCGGTGACGAAGGGGTGCACGCGCGGATCGTCCAGCGCCTGCACCACCCAACCGCCGACGCCCGACAGCCGCCCGGCCAGGCGCTCGGCGTGGTCACGGTCGGCCAGCCAGGCCGCCAAGCGGCCGGCGGCGTCGAAGTCGGCCAGACGCGCCGTGACCTGCTCGGTCGACAGGAAATGGGTGACGATGAAGCCCGCGAGCCGCTGGCCGATGCGATCTTTGTTGGCCGGGATGATGGCGGTGTGCGGAATGGGCAGCCCCAGCGGCCGGCGAAACAGCGCCACCACCGCGAACCAGTCGGCGATGGCGCCCACCATGGCGGCCTCGGCAAAGGCCGCCACGTAGCCCCAGGCCAGGTGCCGCGGCGCCATCCAGGTGGCCAGCGCGTACAGCGCGGCAGCGGCCAGCAGCAGGGCCAGCGCAACGCGCTTCATCTTCATGTGCGGCCGGGCGCCTGCGCTTGCGGGCAGCGCACCCGGATGCGCTCGGCCACGCGGCCGGCGCCATCCAGCCGCGCGGCGCTCAGGCAGCCGCCCCAGACGCAGCCGGTGTCCAGCGCGATCAGCCCGGGCCGCTCGACGGCGCCCAGCGTCGACCAGTGGCCGAAGGCGATCGTCTGGCCCGCCGTGCGGCGCGCGGGCGCGTCGAACCAGGGCAGGTAACCGGGGGGCGCCGCTGCCGCCCCGCCCTCCTTGGTGGCGAATTCCATGCGGCCCTCGGGCGTGCAAAAGCGCAGGCGGGTGAGCGCGTTGACAATCACGCGCAGGCGCTCGGCGCCCTGCAGCCCGTCGTGCCACTGGTCGGGCTGGTTGCCGTACATGCGCTGCAAGAAGCCCGCCCAGTCGGCGCCGCGCAGCACGGCCTGCACCTCGCCGGCCAGCGCCAGCGTCTGCTCGGCCGTCCACGGCGGCAGCACGCCGGCGTGCACCAGCAGCACGCCCTGCTCGCGCAGCGCCAGCGGGCGCTGGCGCAGCCAGTCGAGCAGCGCGGCGCGGTCGGGCGCGGCCAGGATGTCGCCCACGGTGTCCAGCCGGTGCAGCGGGCGCACGCCGCAGGCCAGGGCCAGCAGGTGCAGGTCGTGGTTGCCCAGCAGGCTTTGGCCAGCCCCGTCCAGCGCCATCAGCCGGCGCAGCGCGGCCAGCGAGGCCGGGCCGCGGTTGACCAGATCGCCCAGCACGATCAGCCGGTCGCGGCTGGGCGAGAACGCCGCCGCGTCGAGCAGCCGCCCCAGGGCGTCGTCGCAGCCCTGCACGTCGCCAATCAGGTAGAGTGCCATGACCCGATTTTCCACCGGGCTCGCCCCCGGCCCGCATGGACTTCTTCCTGATCGTCTTCCTCACCCTGCTCAACGGCGTGTTCGCCATGTCCGAGCTGGCGGTGGCCTCCAGCCGCAAGGCGCGCCTGGCAGCGATGGAAGAAAGCGGCGACACCGGCGCCACGGCCGCACTGCGCTTGATGGAGCGGCCGACGCAGTTCCTGTCCACGGTGCAGGTGGGCATCACCTCGATCGGCATGCTCAACGGCATCGTGGGCGAGGCCGCCTTCAGCGGGCCAGTGGCGGCCTGGCTGGCCCGGCTGGGCCTGAGCGCCGGCGTGGCTTCGGTCGCCGGCACGGCGCTGGTGGTGGCCATCATCACCTTCACCACCATCGTGTTCGGCGAGCTGGTGCCCAAGCGCATCGGCCAGATGTTCCCCGAGACCGTGGCGCGCTGGATTGCCCGGCCCATGACCTGGCTGGCGCGCCTGGCCAAACCCTTCGTGTGGCTGCTGTCGGTGTGCACGCAGGGCATGCTCAAGCTGCTGCGCATCGACGACTCGCAAAGCCGGCGCGTGACCGAGGAGGAAATATCGGCCAGCCTGGAAGAAGGCGTGGACGCCGGCCTGATCGAGGCGCACGAGCACCAGATGGTGCGCAACGTGTTTCACCTGGACGACCGCCCATTGACCTCGCTGATGGTGGCGCGCGCCGATATTGATTGGCTGGAGGCCAGCCTCAGCGTGGCGCAGGCGCTCGATTATGTGGCGCGCCATGGAGAAAACAGCGTGCATTCCTGGTATCCGGTTTGCCGCAATGGTCTGGACGAGGTCAAGGGCGTGATTTCGGTGGCCCGTCTGCTGGCCCTGGGCCCGCATGCCGCCGAATCCATCGAAACTCATGCCGAGCCGGCCCGATTCGTGCCGGAAACTCTGAGCGGCCTGGAAATCCTGGAGCAATTGCGCGCCAAGTCGGGGCGGCTGGCCTTTGTGGTCGATGAATATGGCGTGGTGCAAGGCCTGATGACGCCGCACGATTTGCTGGAAGCCATTACCGGCGAATTGAAACCGGACGCCGACGTCGATGCCTGGGCCATGCCCACGCCCGACGGCGGCTGGCTGCTGGACGGGCTGATGCCGATCAGCGAACTGAAAGCGCGGCTGAATATCGACGAATTGCCGGCCGAAGACAAAAATCGTTACAACACCTTGGGCGGCCTGCTGATGTCGGTGCTGGGCCGCATGCCGCAGGCCGGCGAACGCATCGATTGCGCGGGCTGGATATTCGAAATCCGCCGTCTGCAGGGCCGGCGCATCGACAAAATCAAGGCCCACCCGGCGCTGGTGGCAGATACCGAAATTTAAGCGCGCCGTGGATTAATGGGTTTTGAATGCCGCGCGGCAATGATATATTCGGGGCCCTTTCACTCATTAGGGATTTCATTGCCATGGCAAGTTACAAGGAACTGCTGCAAAAGCAAAAAGAACTGGCTGTTCAGGTCGAGGAAGCGCGCAAGCGCGAGATTGCCGATGCCGTGCACAAGGCGCGCGAACTGGTGGCCGAATATGGCCTGACGGCGCAGGACGTGTTTCCCGGCCGCCGCCGTGGCGGCAAAACCGCATCCACCGGCAAGGTGGCGCCCAAATATCGCGATCCGGCCACCGGCGTGACCTGGACCGGCCGCGGCAAGCCGCCGCGCTGGATCGAGGGCAAGGACCGCAGCGCATTCGCGATTGCCTGATTGCCATTGCACGCATGGCCGGGGCGCCCCATCGGGCGCCCTTGTTTTTTGGCCGGCCTTGCGCCCCACGGGGTTGCGCCCGAAATGGGATAATTCGCGCTTCGCGCAACAGGAAGCACCATGACGGATTCAAACACCCAGCAACGCATCGAGCAGCTCGTCAAGGGCCATGAGCTCGTACTGTTCATGAAGGGCGATGCCAACTTTCCGATGTGCGGCTTTTCGGGCCGCGCCATCCAGATCCTGAAGGCCGTCGGCGTCGACACCGGCACCATCACCACCGTGAACGTGCTGGAGGACGAGGCCATCCGCCAGGGCGTCAAGGACTACAGCCGCTGGCCCACCATTCCCCAGCTCTACGTCAAGGGCGAGTTCATCGGCGGCGCCGACATCATGATGGAGATGTACGAGTCGGGCGAGCTGCAGCAACTGGTGGGCGCCAAGGCCGCCTGAACGCAGCGGGTTTCTCCGCCACAAGGAAAAACGGACGCCCCGGGGCGTCCGTTTTTATTGGGCCGTGCCGGCTCAGGCGCGCGTGTCGCCCGACACCGCCGACGCGGGCGCCTCGGGCTCGGAGGCCGTGGGTGCGGCAGGCGCCGCCGCCGGCGCGGCTTCGGACGCCGGCGCCGACGACTCGGGCGCGGCGGCGGGGGCCGCATCGGACGCCGGCGCGGCCGGCTCGGACGCAGCGGCCGGCGCCGATGCCGGGGCCTCGACCGCCGGCGGCGTGGCGCTGCCCTTGTCCTTGCCGCAGTAGCTCAGGCCGAACAGCGCCGCCAGCACCACCACCACCCAGGGCAGCCAGCTGAGCAGGCTGCCGCCGATGCCGCCGGAAGTCAGCTCCGACGGGGCCGGCGCCGCCAGCAGCTGCTGGCCGGCCTCGGCCAGGCTCTGCACCTCGGCGGGCAGGCTGGCGGGCATGCTGCCGCCCGGCGTCAGCTTGCCCACCAGGGCCGGCAGCAGATAGCCCAGGGCCGAGGTCACGTTGTCGCGCCCCAATTCGAGCTTGCCGCTGATCAGCGACAGCAGGCCGCCGCTGGAGCCCAGCACCGTTTCAAGCTGGCTGTTGCTGATGGGCTGCGCGCTGGGCCCACCACCCAGCCAGGACTGGATGAGCGGGCCCAAGCCGGCGGCCTTGAATTTTTCAAGAAAACCGACCAGCCCCCCGCTGTCCTTGGCCGTCATGTAGGCCAGCAGCATCTGCAGCACCGGCAGCGCCTTGTCACCCAGGCCAAAACGCACGGCCGCTTCGCGGATCAGCACCTCATACATCACGAACCTCGCTCATCAGCAGTTGTTGGAAAAAAGGGCCGCTTCATGGCGCCCTGCGCGACCGCAACCTCGAAAAAATTATAGTCAGCCCCCGCGCGGCCCCGGCCGGGCCGGATCGCGCCCGATTGCCCCTACACTGGGGCGCGCCCGCCGCACCCTGCGTGGGGCGGCAACCTCCGTCCACGCCCCCCCATGAGTTTCACGCAGAGCCTGCTGCTGATTGTGCTGCTGATCGTGGTCAGCGCCTTTTTCTCGCTGGCCGAGATCGCGCTGGCGGCGTCGCGTCGGCTGCGGCTGCGCCCGCTGGCCGACGCGGGCGACCTGCGGGCGCTGCGCGTGCTGCAGGTGCAGGAGCAGCCGGGCGATTATTTCACCGCGGTGCAGATCGGCGTCAACGCCGTGGCCATTTTGGGCGGCATCGTGGGCGAGGGCCTGTTCGGCCCGCCGCTGGAGCGCCTGCTGGCGCTGTGGCTGCCGGCGGGCCTGGCGGGCGACGTGGCCTTTGCCGTGTCGGTGCTGATCGTGACCTCGATGTTCGTGATGTTCGCCGACCTGCTGCCCCGGCGCCTGGGCATGGCCGAGCCCGAGCGCGTGGCCATGGCCCTGATCGGCCCCATGAACGCGGTGCGGCTGGCGCTGCGGCCGCTGGTGTGGCTGTACGCGCGCTGCGCCGACGCCCTGCTGCGCGCGCTGGGCCTGCCGCTGCAGCGCGACGAGCGCATCACGCCCGACGACATCCTGGCGCTGGCCGAGGCCGGTACGCAGGCCGGCGCCATCGACCGCCCCGAGCAGCAGGTGATCGAGAACCTGCTGGAGCTGGAGACGCGCACCGTCAGCAGCGCCATGACGCCGCGCGACCGCATTGCCTGGCTGCACCACGACGACCCCGACGAGGTGGTGCGCGCGCGCATCGCCGCCGAGCCGTACTCGACCTACCCGGTGTGCCGCGGCGAGCTCGACCAGGCCATCGGCTACGTCGACGCCAAGGAGCTGTTTCAGCGCGTGCTCAACGGCCAGCCGATCCGCCTGACCGACGACAGCCTGCTGCACAAGCTGGTGGTGGTGCCCGACCGCCTGAGCCTGTCGGAGGTGCTGAACCAGTTTCGCCAGCAGCACGAGGACTTCGCGCTGATCGTCAACGAATACAGCACGGTGGTCGGCGTGGTCACGCTCAACGACGTGATGAGCACGGTGATGGGCGAGCTGGTGACGCAGGAGGACGAGGAGATGATCGTGCGGCGCGAGGACGGCAGCTGGCTGATCGACGGCCTGACGCCGATGTCCGACGTGCTGCGCGCGCTCGACCTGAACGAGCCGCCGCACATGAGCGAGTACGACACCCTGGCCGGCTTCTTGATGGTGATGCTGCGCCGCGTGCCGCGCCGCACCGACCGGCTGAGCTGGGACGGGCACCGCTTCGAGGTGCTGGACGTGGACAACCACCGCATCGACCAAGTGCTGGTCACGCGCGAGCCGCCGGCGGCGGCCACAGCCAGCCATTGACTACAATTTTTATAGCTGTTCGCGCACGATTGGCGCCGGCTAGCGGTCAAAATGCCAATGTTTTTGCGCGCCGAACACCGCGTTCGGGTACGGCGCCTGGCCGCGCGAGCCGTTGTAGCGCCCCAGCGCCAGATACAGGTTGCCCTGCTCGCGGTCGAGGTAGTGGCGCAGGATGACGCAGCCGAAGCGCAGGTTGGTCTGCATGTGAAACAGCTTGCCCGGGTCGCCGTCGCCGATCACCCGGCTCCAGAACGGCATGACCTGCATGTAGCCACGCGCGCCCACGCCGGAGACGGCGTACTTGCGAAACGCGCTCTCGACCTGCACCAGGCCCAGCACCAGCGAGGTGTCCAGCCCGGCGCGGCGGGTCTCGTACCACAGGGTCTGCAGAAAGCCGATGCGCGTGTCGAAGTCCTTCATGCGCGGGTACAGCCGGTCGCTGGCGTGCGAGAGCCAGCGCAGGTAGGCCAGCCGCGCCTCGGTGGTGTCGAACACCGGCACCGGCGGCGCGTCGTTGGCGATGGCCGCGCTCAAAGCGGTGCGCACGGCGTCGGCCAGGGGTTCCTCCAACTGACCGCCGGCCCGGGCCACGCGCGGCCCCAGCAGCGCGCCGCCGGGCAGCGCCAGCAGCGTGCGCAGCAGCGCGCGACGGCCTGCGGCGGGCATCGTCACCCGGCCAGCCGGCCTTTCACGAAAGCGGCGATCTCGCCCGCCGGCACGCGCGTGGCGGCCGTGTCGCGCCGGTGCTGGTATTCGACCTGGCCGTCCTTCAGGCCCTTGTCGCCGATGGTCACGCGGTGCGGCACGCCGATCAGCTCCCAGTCGGCGAACATGGCGCCGGGGCGCTCGCCACGGTCGTCCAGGATCACGTCCACGCCCGCGGCCAGCAGCTCGGCGTACAGGCTTTCGGCGGCGCTCTTCACCGCCTCGCTGCGGTCCATGCCGACCGGGCAGATCACCACCGTGAAGGGCGCGATGGCGTCGGGCCAGATGATGCCGCGCTCGTCGTGGTTCTGCTCGATGGCGGCGGCCGGCAGGCGCGTGACGCCGATGCCGTAGCAGCCCATCTCGAAGGGCTTGGGCTTGCCGTCCTCGTCGAGGAAGCTGGCGTTCATCGCGCGGCTGTACTTGGTGCCCAGGTAGAACACGTGGCCGATCTCGATGCCGCGTTCGATGGCGAGCTGCCCCTGGCCGTCGGGCGAGGCGTCGCCCGCCACCACGTTGCGCAGGTCGGCCACCGCGTCGGGCTCGGGCAGGTCGCGCCCCCAGTTGACGCCGGTAAAGTGAAAGTCCTTGTCGTTGGCGCCGCACACCCAGTCGGCCATCACGGCGACCTCGCGGTCGACGACGATCTTGAGCGGCTTTTTCAGGCCGATGGGGCCCAGGTAGCCGGGCGGCGTGCCGAAGTGCGCCAGGATTTCGGGCACGGTGGCAAAGCGAAAGCCGACATTCAGGCCCGGCACCTTGCCGGCCTTGACCTCGTTCAGGTCGTGGTCGCCGCGCAGCAGCAGCAGCCAGACCTGGGTCTTGGCCACCTCGCCGGCCGCGTCCAGCTCGTCGGTGGCCAGCACCAGCGACTTCACGGTGCGCGCCAGCGGCAGGCCCAGCAGTTCGGCCACGTCGGCGCAGGTGCTCTTGCCGGGCGTGGGCGTCTTGGCCAAGGCCTCGCCGGCCGCGGGCCGCGGGCCGGCGGGCGCGGCGGCCTCGGCCTTTTCCATGTTGGCGGCGTAGGCGCTGCCGGTGGAATAGACGATGGCGTCCTCGCCCGTGGCGGCAATGACCTGGAACTCCTCGCTCAGGTCGCCCCCGATGGCGCCCGAGTCGGCCGCCACCGCGCGGTAGCTGAGGCCGAAGCGGTCGAAGATGGCGCGGTAGGCCGCGGCCATCGCCTGGTAGCTGCGCTTGGCGCCGGCCTCGTCGCGGTCGAAGCTGTAGGCGTCCTTCATGATGAACTCGCGCCCGCGCATCAGGCCGAAGCGCGGGCGGCGCTCGTCGCGAAACTTGGTCTGAATCTGGTAGAGGTTCCTGGGCAGCTGCTTGTAGCTCTTGAACTCCTGGCGCGCGATGTCGGTCACCGCTTCTTCGCTGGTGGGCTGCACCACGTAGTCGCGCTCGTGGCGGTCCTTCAGGCGCAGCAGCTCGGGCCCCATCTTCTCGAAGCGCCCGCTCTCGGACCACAGCTCGGCCGGCTGGATCACGGGCATGGTGCATTCGATGGCGCCGGCGCGGTTCATCTCCTCGCGCACGATGGCCTCGACCTTGCGGATCACGCGCAGGCCCATGGGCATGTAGGTGTAGATGCCGGCCGCCAGGCGCTTGATCATGCCGGCGCGCATCATCAGCTGGTGGCTGACCACTTCGGCATCGGCCGGCGCTTGCCGCAGGGTGGAAATCAGGAACTGGGAGGCTTTCATGGACGCGGGGGTGCCGACACGGCACGGCACAGGGGGTTTGTGCCCACTTGCCCCGCGTATCACGCCGTGCATAATGGTCACAACTTATTGAATTTGGGGTTTGATTATGCTTGACCGGGAAGGCTTTCGCCCGAACGTCGGCATCGTCTTGCTCAACCAGAGAAATCAGGTATTTTGGGGCAAGCGCATCCGCACCCACTCCTGGCAGTTTCCACAAGGCGGCATCGATCGGGGCGAATCTCCCGAGCAGGCCATGTTCCGGGAACTGCACGAGGAAGTGGGTCTGCTGCCGGAGCATGTGCGCATCGTGGCCCGAACCCGTGACTGGTTGCGCTATGAGGTGCCAGACCGGTTCATCCGCCGCGACGCGCGCGGCCATTACAAAGGCCAAAAGCAGATCTGGTATCTGCTGCAACTGGTGGCGCAGGACTGGCAGCTGAACCTGCGCGCCACCAACCACCCCGAGTTCGACGCCTGGCGCTGGAACGACTACTGGGTGCCGCTGGACGTGGTGGTCGAGTTCAAGCGCGGCGTCTACGAGCTGGCGCTGACCGAGTTGGCGCGCTTTCTGCCGCGCCCCGAGCAGCGCAACCGCTACCTGCGCGGCGGCGTGCGCATGCGCGAGCGCGGCGACGGCGCGGCGGTGCCGGCGCCGATCACCCACAGCGGGCCCGACACGGCGCCGGGCGGCATCGAGCTGCCCCCGGGCGCCAGCCTGAGCGGCGGCCTGCGCTCGCCCCTGTTCCCGCGGAGCGGCTCATGACCCGCGTCGGCACCCTGGCGCGGCGGCTGACCGGCGCCGCGCTGCTGGCGCTGGCCGTGGCCGCCGGCGCGCAAAACGCCGAGCTCGACCGCGCCGACTGGAAGGAAGACGCGCCCCCGCCGCCGCCCAGCTACAGCCTGAGCCACCTGATCGAGATCGAGATGCCGCGCGGCTCGACGCTGAAGCTGGGGGTCGACCCGGCCACCATCAGCCTCAACCTCGAGACCGGCATCGTGCGCTACGTGGTGGTGGCGCGCGGCACCTCGGCCGTCAACGCCACCTACGAGGGCATCCGCTGCGCCACCGCCGAATACCGCGTCTACGCCCGCCAGGTGCAGGGCGGCGCCTGGACGCCCAGCACCGAGAGCGAGTGGAAGCCCATGCTGGGCCAAAGCAACGTGGTGGTGCGCCACCCCTTGCAGCTGGCGCGCGGCGGCATGTGCAACGGCACGACCGTGCCGCAGTCGGTGACCGAGATCGTGCGCGCGCTGAAGACCGGCAACGAGGTGCTGTACTACTGATCGGCCGCGGCCGACGCCTGGGTCAGCACCAGGTTGTCGCGGTGCACCATCTCCGGCCCGCCGCTGTAGCCCAGCAGCTTGGCGATGTCCCGGGACGGCCGCCGGCACAGCAGGCGCGCCTCGGCGCTGGCGTAGTTGGCCAGGCCGCGCGCCAGTTCGCGCCCCGCGCCGTCGCGGATGGCGATCACGTCGCCGCGCGAGAAATCGCCCTCCACCTGGGTCATGCCGATGGGCAACAGGCTCTTGCCTTCGCGGCGCAGCTTGGCGGCCGCGCCCTCGTCCACCGTGATCGAGCCGCGCAGCTGCAGGTGGTCGGCGATCCATTGCTTGCGCGCCTGCGTCTTGTGCGTGGGCGCCACCAGCAGGGTGCCGATGTTTTCGCCCGCGGCCAGGCGCAGCAGCGCGTCGGGCTCGCGCCCCCAGGCGATGACGGTGGACGCACCCGAGCCCGCCGCGCGCCGCGCCGCGACGATCTTGGTCAGCATGCCGCCCTTGCCGATGCTCGACCCCGCGCCGCCGGCCATGCGCTCAAGCGCCGGGTCGCCCGCGCGCGCCTGGTGCACGAACTCGGCCTCGGGATGGCTGCGCGGGTCGGCCGTGTACAGGCCCTTCTGGTCGGTCAGGATCACCAGCAGGTCGGCCTCGATCAGGTTGGCCACCAGCGCGCCCAGGGTGTCGTTGTCGCCCACCTTGATCTCGTCGGTGACCACGGTGTCGTTCTCATTGATGACCGGCAGCACCTGGTGCCGCAGCAAGGTCATCAGGGTGGAGCGCGCGTTCAGGTAGCGCTCGCGGTCGGCCAGGTCGGCGTGCGTCAGCAGCACCTGGGCGCTGCGCAGGCCCTGCTCGCTCAGCTGGGTCTCGTACATCTGCGCCAGGCCCATCTGCCCGACGGCGGCGGCGGCCTGCAGCTCGCTCACCTCGTGCGGGCGCTTGCTCCAGCCCAGGCGCTTCATGCCCTCGGCGATGGCGCCGCTGGAGACCATCACCAGCTCGCGCGGCGCCTGCCCGTCGGCGCCCCGCTCCAGCAGCGCCAGCTGGCGGCACCATTCGCCGATGGCGGCCGCGTCCAGCCCGCGGCCTTCGTTGGTCACCAGGCTGGAGCCCACCTTGACCACGATGCGGCGCGCCTGGCGCAGCACTTCAGCAGCAGATTCTTGAGTCATTTTGACCTGCAGCCGGCGCCAGTAAAGCGCAAGCAGCTATTGTTTTGATAGTTTACGCCTGATCGGCAAAGCGCGGGTCGACCGGCTCGTCGCCGGCCGCCGCGCGCTGCTCGGCGTGCACGTGCTGGTAGATGGCCTGCACCAGCGGCTCGCAGCCCTCGCGCGTCAGCGCCGAGATCTCGAACACCGGGCCCTTCCAGCGCAGGCGCCGCACGAAGTCCTTCACGCGCGCGGCGCGCTCCTCGGCGGGCACCATGTCCAGTTTGTTGAGCACCAGCCAGCGCGGCTTGGCGTGCAGCGCCGGGTCGTACTTCTTCAACTCGGCCACGATGGCGCGCGCCTGCGCCACCGGGTCGACGCCTTCGTCAAACGGCGCAATATCCACGATGTGCAGCAGCAGGCGGGTGCGCTGCAGGTGGCGCAGGAACTGGTGGCCCAGGCCCGCGCCTTCGGACGCGCCCTCGATCAGGCCCGGGATGTCGGCCACGACGAAGCTTTGCTCGGGCCCCACGCGCACCACGCCCAGGTTGGGGTGCAGCGTGGTGAAGGGGTAGTCGGCGATCTTGGGCCGCGCGTTGCTGACGGCGGCGATGAAGGTGGACTTGCCCGCGTTGGGCATGCCCAGCAGGCCGACGTCGGCCAGCACCTTCAGCTCCAGCTTGAGGCTGCGGCGCACGCCCGGCCAGCCGGGCGTCTTCTGGCGCGGCGCGCGGTTGATGGCGCTCTTGAAGCGCAGGTTGCCGAAGCCGCCGTCGCCGCCCTTGGCGATCATGATCTTCTCGCCGGCGGTCAGCAGCTCGAACAGCACCTCGCCCGTCTCGGCGTCGCTGATGATGGTGCCCACCGGCATCTTGAGCGTGATGTCATCGCCCGCGGCGCCGAACATGTCCGAGCCCATGCCGTGCTGGCCGCGCCCCGCCTCGTGGCGGCGCGCGTAGCGAAAGTCGATCAGCGTGTTGAGGTTGACGTCCGCCACCGCGAACACGTGGCCGCCGCGCCCGCCGTCGCCCCCGTTGGGGCCGCCGAACTCCTTGTACTTCTCGTGGCGAAACGACACGCAGCCGTTGCCACCATCGCCGGCGGCGATGTCGATGAAGGCTTCGTCGACGAATTTCATGATCTTGAGTTTAAGCCGCCGCCAGAAACGCCAAAGCCCCGCGGCGCGGGGCTTTGGCCAGGGCCGGAGCGCGAGCGCCTCAGGCCGTCGGGGTGACGATGACCGTGTGCTTGTTCAGCGCGCCCTTGGTGGCAAAGGACACCTGGCCGTCGACCAGGGCGAACAGCGTGTGGTCCTTGCCCACGCCGACGTTGGTGCCGGCGTGGAACTTGGTGCCGCGCTGGCGCACGATGATGGCGCCGGCGCTGATGGCCTGGCCGCCGAACACCTTCACGCCCAGCATCTTCGGCTTGGAGTCGCGGCCGTTGCGGGTGGAGCCGCCGCCTTTTTTCTGTGCCATGTCGCTATCCTTCCTTATTTGCCGCCGTTGATGGCGCCGATTTCAAGCTCGGTGTAGTTCTGACGATGGCCCTGGCGCTTTTGGTAGTGCTTGCGACGGCGCATCTTGAAGATGCGCACCTTGTCGTGCCTGCCGTGCGACAGCACCTTGGCCACCACCGTGGCGCCGGACACCAGGGGCGCGCCCACCACCAGATCGCCGCCGCTGCCGACAGCCAAAACCTGATCGAGGGTGATTTCCTGGCCTACGTCCGCAGCAATCTGTTCTACTTTGATCTTCTCGCCAGCGGCAACGCGATACTGCTTGCCACCGGTTTTTATGACCGCGTACATATTGAAAACCCTTGTTGATTGAGTCTCGCCAGACGGATTTCCGGCGAACTGCGCATTATATAGGCCCTGGCCGCCGCTGGCAAACCAAGCCCCGAGGCGCCGTGGGGAGCCCGCGCTCAAACCTATAATCCCCGGCGCCGCAGGCCGCCACGGCCTGCTCCTCTCGACTTACCCCCGCCGTCCGTCTTGTCCGCCTCCTCCACCCCCTATCACCGCGCGCTCGAACTGGCCGCCGCCGACATGCGCGAGGTCGACGCCACCATCGCCCGGCGCCTGGACTCGGGCGTTCCGCTGGTGGGCGAGGTGGCACGCTACATCATCGCCTCGGGCGGCAAGCGCCTGCGCCCGGTGCTGCTGCTGCTGACCTGCGGCGCGCTGGGCTGCGCCAGCGAGCAGCGCTTCAACCTGGCGGCGGTGGTCGAGTTCATCCACACCGCCACGCTGCTGCACGACGACGTGGTGGACGAGTCCACCCTGCGCCGCGGCAAGGCCACCGCCAACGAGGTGTTCGGCAATCCCGCCAGCGTGCTGGTGGGCGATTTTCTGTATTCGCGCGCCTTCCAGATGATGGTCGAGACCGGCAGCATGCGCGTGATGCAGATTCTGGCCGACGCCACCAACGTCATCGCCGAGGGCGAGGTGCTGCAGCTGATGAACATCCGCGACACCGCGCTGGACGAAGCGGCGTACCTGCGCGTCATCCGCTCCAAGACGGCCAAGCTGTTCGAGGCCAGCTGCCGCCTGGCGGCGGTGCTGGCGGGCAGCCCCGCCGCCATGGAAGAGGCCTGCGCCGAATACGGCCAGTCGCTGGGCACGGCGTTCCAGATCATCGACGACGTGCTCGACTACGAGGGCGACGCCGCCGAGCTGGGCAAGAACCTGGGCGACGACCTGCGCGAAGGCAAGGTCACCCTGCCGCTGATCGTGGCCATGCAGCGCGGCGCGCCCGAGCAGGCCGCGCTGGTGCGCCACGCCATCGAGTCGGGCCGCACCGACGAATTGCCCGCCATCTTGCGCATCGTGCAGGGCTGCGGCGCGCTGGAGCAGGCCCGCGGCGTGGCGTCCGAGCAGGCCCGGCGCGCGGTCCAGGCCCTGCAGGGCTTCGCGCCCAATCCGTACACCGAGAGTTTGCTAGAATTGTCGGCTCAGCTGCTGCAGCGGCGCTCCTGACGGAGTACGCTGGCACGGCCATCGGGGTGTAGCTTAGCCTGGTAGAGCGCTACGTTCGGGACGTAGAGGCCGGAGGTTCGAATCCTCTCACCCCGACCAGGTACCAATAAAAACCCAAGCGAGTCGATCGCTTGGGTTTTTTGTTGGGCCATTCACCCGTGCGCCAGGGTGGCCACGAATTCGCGCGTGCGCGGGTCCTGGGCAGCTTCGAAGATGGTCCTGGATGGGCCGGCCTCCACCACCGCGCCATCCAGCAGGAACACCGTGTGACCGGCCACCTGCGCGGCCAAGCGCAAATCGTGCGTGGCCATCAGCATGGTCATGCCTTCGCGCGCCAGCTCGCTCAGCACGGCGACCACCTCGGCGGCGAGGCCGGGGTCCAGGGCGGAGGTGGGCTCGTCGCACAACAGCACGGCGGGCTCGATCGCCAGCGCACGGGCAATCGCCACGCGCTGCTGCTGGCCGCCCGACAGGCTGGCGGGCCAGGCGTCGGCCTTGTCGCGCAGGCCCACCTTGTCCAGCAGGGCCAGCGCCCGCTCGTGCGCGCGCGCCTTGTCCCAGCGCTTGACGGTGACCAGGCCCTCCATCACGTTCTGCACCGCGCTCTGGTGCGCGAACAACTGGAAGTTCTGGAACACCATGCCGGTCTGCAGGCGGATGCGCCGCACGGCCTCGGGGCCGGGCCGCACGCCGGGGCTGAAGCGGATCGTCTCGGCGCCCAGGGTCAGGCTGCCGGCGTCGGGCACCTCCAGCAGGTTGACGCAGCGCAGCAGGGTGCTCTTGCCGCTGCCCGAGGGGCCGATCAGCGCCGTGACCTGGCCCGCCGCGATGTCGACGCTGACCGAGCGCAGCACCTCGTGGCCGCCAAAGGACTTGCGGATGCCTTGCAGCGCGATCATCGCCGGCCCTCGGCAAACACCGCGTGGCGGCTGAAGTGGCGCTCCAGCCGCACCTGCAGCGAGGACAGCACCGAGCACAGCACCAGGTAGATCAGCGCCGCCTCCACGTACAGCACCAGCGGCTCGTAGGTGACCGAGGCGATGCGCTGCGCGGCCTGAAAGATCTCGGGCACGGTGATGACCGCGGCCAGCGAGGTGTCCTTGACCAGCGCGATGAAGGAATTGGCCAGCGGCGGCACCGCCACGCGCGCGGCCTGCGGCAGCACGGTGCGGCGCAGCGCCTGCGCGCGCGTCATGCCCAGCGAATAGGCGGCGTCCCACTGGCCGCTGGGAATGGCCTCGATGGCGCCGCGAATCACCTCGGCGTTGTAAGCGCCGATGTTGAGCGAAAAGCCGATCAGCGCCGCCGTGAGCGGGTCGAGCACGATGCCCACGCTGGGCAGGCCGTAGAAGATCACGAACAGCTGCACCAGCAGCGGCGTGCCGCGGATCAGCCAGATGTAAAAACGCACCAGCGCCACCAGGGGCGGCGGGCCAAACAGCCGCGCCAAAGCGGCCGCGAAGGCCAGCAGCAGACCGACCGCAAACGACAGCAGCGCCAGCGGCACCGTGAACTTGATCCCTCCGACCAGCAAGGGCCCGAGGGATTGCCACATCAGGAGCAGCCAGTCGGGCACGATCCCTCAGTCGTTGTTACTGAACGAACTCAGCGGATCTTGGACGCGAGGTCTTCGCCGAAATAGTGCTCGGAGATCTTCTTGTAGGTGCCGTCGGCGACGATGGCGTCGATCGCCTGGTCGATGGCCGCCTTCAGCTGCGACTGGCCCTTGCGCATCAGCACGCCCGAGCGGCCGAACTCGGCGCTGTCGTCGCGCGCCACCACCTTGACCTTGGCCTGCGGCTGCTGCTTCTTGAAGTCGAGGTAGGACAGGTAGTCGTTGACCGTGGCGTCGACCCGGCCGGCCAGCAGCAGCGCGATGGCATCGTTGAAGCCCTGCACCGCCACCACCTGCGCGCCGTTGCGCTCGGCCAGCTTGGCGAAGTTGCTGCTGATGCTGTTGGCCGAGCGCTTGCCCTTGAGGTCGGCAAAGCCGTGGATGCTGTCGTTGTCGGCGCGCACGATCAGCGCCGCCGCCGAGGCGATGTAGGGCTTGGAAAAGTCGTACTTGGCCTGGCGCTCGGCCGAGATGCCGACCTGGTTGATGACCACGTCGTAGCGGTTGACGTTGAGCCCGGCGATCAGGCCGTCCCACTTGCCCTCGACGAACTCGGGCTTGACGCCCAGCTTGGCCGCGATGGCACGGCCGATGTCGACGTCGAAGCCGACCAGCTTGTTGTCCGAGGTCTCGTGGTAGGTGAAGGGCGCGTAGGTGCCCTCGGTGCCGATGCGGATCACGCCGGCCTTCTGGATCGCCGCCAGGTCGTCGTCCGCGGCCTGCGCCGGCGCGACCGCCAGCAGGCCCAGACCGGCGCCCAAGCCGATGGTCAACAAGAGTTTCTTCAAGACGTTCATGGTGCAAATTCTCCAACAAAGGCGCCCGTCATGCCCGGCCGCCCGAAAGGGATGAAATTGTAGGAATGCCCGGGCACGGCCCCAACGATTGTTTTTCGATGTGCATATGCCCACGGCTAGGGCGCCCGCTCGGCCGCGCCGCGCGCATCGGCCCGCATCGCCTCGGCGCGCTGCTGCAGGCGCGCGAAGAAGCGCTCCAGCTGATCGACCTCGCCCTCGTCCAGGGCCGACAGCAGTTCGCGGTTGATCTGCATCACGCGCGGCAGCAGGGCGGCGTGCAGCGCGCGGCCCTGCGGCGTCAGACGCACCAGCACCTCGCGCCGGTCGCCGGGGCGCGGCGTGCGCTCCACCAGGCCCTTGGCCTCCAGCCCGGTCAGCGCGCGCGAGGTACGAGCGCGGTCCAGCGCGGCGTGCCGCGCCAGCTCGGACGACTGCACGCCCTCGTGCACCGCCAGCTGCGCCACCATGCGCCACTCGCGCCGCGTGATGCCGAACTCGCTCTCGCACAGGCGCACCACCACGCTGCCCGCGCAGGCCTGCAGCTGCCACATCACGTACAGCAGCATGTCGTCCAGGGTCTTGGGCTGGAGCAAATGGCGTGCAGGCATTGGGGAAATTCCGGACATGGATTGATTTTGTCAATTCAAGGGTCTGAACCTACAGTGCTTGATTCCGGTCATTTTGCGCACCACGAGAAGGAACCCCTCCATCATGCTTCGACGCTCCGCCCTGAAATCCGCCGCCGCGCTGGCCGCGGCCTCCATCGTCGCCCCCGCCTGGAGCCAGGACAAGGGCCCGCTGCGCCTGGTCGTGCCCTACGCGCCCGGCGGCTCCAGCGACCGCACCGCCCGCATCATCGGCGACAAGCTGGGCGCCAAGCTGGGCGAGGTGGTGGTGGTCGAGAACAAGACCGGCGCCGGCGGGCGCCTGGCCATGCAGCAAGGCAAGCTGGCGCCCGCCAGCCGGCGCGAGCTGGTGCTGGCCAACCCGGCCACCATCGTGGTGGCGCCGCTGGTGTTCAAGGACGCGGGCTACGACCCGCAGACCGACTTTCAGCCCGTGGGGCAGGTCAGCGAATACGAGTTCGGCGCCGCCGTGGCCACCGCCGTGCCGGTCAAGTCGCTGTCGCACCTGCTGGCCTGGCTGCGCGCCAACCCCACACAGGCCAACTTCGGCGTGCCGGCCACCGGCAGCCTGCCGCACTTTTTTGCGCTGATGACCAGCGAGAAGGCGCAGGTGAAGGGCCAGGTGGTGGGCTACCGCGGCTCGGGCCCGTTGCTGACCGACCTGATCGGCGGCCAGGTGCCGGTGGCCTTCGACACGCTGGACACCCTGCTGCCCCAGCACGAGGCGGGCAAGCTGCACATCCTGGCCAGCTCGGGTGCCAAGCGCTCGGGCTTCGCGCCCGACGTGCCGACCTACAAGGAGTCGGGGCTGGACCTGGTGGCCACCGGCTGGAACGCCTTTTTCGCCCCCACCAGCATGCCCCAGGCCGAGGTGGCGCGCCTGTCGCAGGCCATTGCCGAGGTGATGAAGGACGAGGACACGCGGCGCAAGTTCCACGACGCCAAGATGGTGCCGGTGTCGGCCACGGCGGCGCAGACCGCGGCGATGCTGAAGGCCTACCGCGCGCAGTGGGCACCGGTGGTGCAGCAGTCGGGCTACCAGCCCTGATCGACGAACGACAACGGCCCATCGCTCATGCTCACGACGAAACTCCTGCTGCGCGGCGCCCTGGCCGCGCTGTGCGCCGCCACCCTGGTCGCCCCCGCGCTGGCTCAGGGCAGCTACCCCGCCAAGACGGTGCGGATCATCAACAACTTTCCGCCCGGCGGGCCCTCGGACATCATCGCCCGCTCGATTGCCGCCGAGTTGCAAAAGACGCTCAAGCAAAGCTTCATCGTCGACAACAAGCCCGGCGCCTCGGGCAACATCGGCGCCGACGTGGTGGCCAAGAGCGAGCCCGACGGCTACACCCTGCTGATCGGCATCGACACCGCCTTCACCGTCAATCCGCACATCTACAAGTCGCTGGCCTTCAAGCCGGCCGACTTCAGGCCGGTGATGGTGATGGCGTCATCCGGCCTGCTGGTGGGCGTGCATCCCAAGACCGGCTACAAGACGCTGGCCGACCTGATCGCCGCCGGGCAGAAGAAGAACATCAACTTCGCCTCCGCCGGCTCGGGCAGCCCGGGCCACCTGGCGGTGGAGATGATGAAGGAAGACACCGGCATGAAGATCACGCAGATCCCCTACAAGGGCAACAGCCCGGCCGTCAACGCCGTGCTCTCGGGCGAGGTGGACAGCGGCGTGCTGGCCACGCCCGGCATGCTGCCCTTCGTCAAGGCCGGCAAGATCGGCGCGCTGGCCGTCACCAGCCGCCGGCGCTCGACGCTGGCACCCGACATCCCCACCGTGGCCGAGGCCGGCCACAAGAATCTGGAGCAGGAAGTGCTGTACGTCGCCATGGCCCCCGCCGCCACGCCCGATGCGGTGGTGCGCACGCTGCAAAAGGCCTTTGCCGACGCGCTGGCGCAGCCGGATGTGAAGCAGCGCCTGGTCGACCTGGACCTGTTCCCCGAAGGCCTGACCGGCGCCGCCGCCAGCCAGCGCATCGCCGAGCTGTCGCAGCGCTACGAGCGGGTGATCCGCGCCACCGGCATGCACGTCGAGTGATGCTTTGTTTTTGATAGCTGTTCGCGCTTGATCCACCTGGGCTAGCGGCCAATATGACCAATAATCGACCCAACATCATCTACATCGTCGCCGACGACCTGGGCTATGCCGACCTGGGCTGCTACGACGGGCGCGACGAGCCCTGGGGCGCGGTGTCGCCGGTGCTCGACCGCCTGGCGGCCGAGGGCATGCGCTTCACCCAGGGCTACAGCAATTCGCCCGTGTGCTCGCCCACGCGCTTTGCGCTGATGACGGCGCGCTACCAGTACCGCCTGCGCGGCGCGGCCGAGGAGCCGATCAACAGCAAGAGCCGCGGCAGCACCACCCTGGGCCTGCCGCCCGAGCACCCCACTCTGCCCTCGCTGCTGCGCGACGCCGGCTACCGCACGGCGCTGATCGGCAAGTGGCACCTGGGCTTCGGGCCGCACTTCGGGCCGCTCCAGTCCGGCTACGAGGAAAGCTTCGGCCCGCTGGCCGGCGGGGTGGACTACTTCACCCACTGCGACTCCAGCGGCCAGCACGACCTGTGGCTGAACGGCGAGGAGCACCACGAGGACGGTTACCTGACCGACCTGTTCTCGCGTCGCACGGTGGAGTACGTCGAGCGCATGGCCAAGCAGGACGCGCCGTTCTTCGTCAGCCTGCACTACACCGCGCCGCACTGGCCTTGGGAGACGCGCGAGGACGCCGCGCGCGCACCCACCATCAAGGACAACCTGTTCGACCTGGCGGCCGGCAACATCCACGTCTATCGCCGCATGATCCACCACATGGACGAGGGCATCGGCTGGATCGTCGAGGCGCTGCGCCGCACCGGCCAGCTGGACAACACCCTGCTCGTGTTCACCAGCGACAACGGCGGCGAGCGCTTTTCGGACAACTGGCCGCTGGTGGGCGGCAAGATGGACCTGACCGAAGGCGGCATCCGCGTGCCCTGGATCGCCCACTGGCCGGCGCAGATCCAGGCCGGCGGCGTCAGCCCCCAGCTGTGCATGACCATGGACTGGTCGGCCACCGTGCTGGCCGCCGCCGGCGTGGCCGCGCACCCCGACTATCCGCTGGACGGTGTCTCGCTGCTGCCGGTGCTGCGCGATGCCTCGCAGGTCTTCGAGCGCCCGTTGCACTTTCGCATGAACCACCGCGACCAGCGCGCGCTGCGCGTGGGCGACTGGAAGTACCTGAAGGTGGACGGCAACGAGTACCTGTTCAACATCCCGCTGGATGAGCGCGAGCGCGCCAACTTGGCCAGGAAGGAACCCGCGCGGCTGGACGCGCTGCGCGCCGACTGGCTGGCCTGGAACGCCGGCATGCCGCCCATCCCCGACGACGCCACGATCAGCCTGGGCTACTCCTACAAGGACATGCCACAACGTTGAACGATCACCCCCGTTGCTCCACTCGCTGCGCGATGTTTCGCCTCCCCCCTCGAGGGGGCATCGCCAGTGACCGGGGAGACCCCGGCCACGGCGATTGCTGGCATGGCCTGCTCCGCGGCCTTTCGTCCCAATGAACTGATGAGCGTCGATGATCCATTCGCGGAGTCAGCGAGTTGCCGAGGGCGGGCGCGTGGTCATGGGCAGGGGCTCGGTACCCGGCGCGTAGCTGGGCTGCGAGTCCACGGCGCGCGGCCACGGCGCCGGCCCGGAGTAGCCGGGGTAGCGATCGGGCCGCGGATAGACGTGCGGGTGCCAGCGCGGCGGCGGCGCCACCACGATCTCGGGCGGCGCCGGCTGCCCGCAGGCCAGCGCCGCGTTGGCGCGCGCGGTGCGAATCTGCTCCTCGGTCGCCGTCACGCTGGCGGCGCGAAAGCTGGCTTCCTCGCGCGCGGCGCGGCAGGCCTGGGATTCGGATGGCGCCGCCGCGGGCGGCGGGCGCTGCGCCTCGGCACTGCGCGCAGCGTCCAGCCGGTCCTGCTCGCGCTGCACGGTCTGCTCGCGCTGCTGCAGGCTGCGCTCGCGCGCCTCCTGCGCACGCTCGGCATCGCGCTGCAGCTGCTCCTCGGTCGGCTTGGGCACCACGGTGGCGCCGCCCTTGCACGGCTGGTCGGTGTAGAGCGTGCGCCCGCTGGCCGCGTCCACGCAGCGGTAGGCCTGGGCGCCGGCCGCCAGCGGCGCGCACAGCGCCAGGGCGACAAGGGCGCGCTGCAGCCCGCAGGCATGCGGCGACGACAAGGTTGGGGTCGTTATCATCGTTCTCCCGACAAGGACGGTGGTACGCGCGCATGGGTGCGCACCTGCGCAATGTAACGTCCCCCCGCCCCACCGCGCCGACACCCGCCCCGCCCCCATGTCCCTGCCGCCCGGCCTGACCCGTCGCCTGCCCTTTCTGCGCTGGCCGCGGCCGACGCGCGCGCTGCTGCGCAGCGAGGCCCTGGCCGGCCTGACGGTGGGCCTGATGGTGATTCCGCAAGGCGTGGCCTACGCGCAGCTGGCGGGCATGCCGCTGATCACCGGCATCTACGCCTCGCTGCTGCCGGCGCTGGCGGCGGTGCTGTTTTCGGCCTCGGCGCGGCTGTCGGTGGGCCCCGTGGCCCTGACCAGCCTGCTGATCTACGCCGGCCTGGCGCCGCTGGCGCAACCGGGCACGCCCGAATGGGTGGACCTGGCGGTGTGGCTGGCGCTGCTGTCGGGCCTGCTGCAGGCCGCGCTGGGGCTGGCGCGCTTCGGCTGGCTGCTGAACCTGGTCAACTCGCCCGTGCTGACGGCCTTCACCCAGGCGGCGGCGGTGCTCATCGTCAGCTCGCAATTGCCGGCGCTGCTGGGCTTCAAGGGAGGGTGGGCGCAGATGGCCGCGCAGCCCGCCATCAACCCCAGCGCGGCGGCCTTCGGGCTGGCGGCGCTGGTCCTGCTGTGGCTGGCACGGCGCTGGCGGCCGACCTTTCCCAGCATCCTGGTGATCGTGCTGGCCGCCGCCGGCGTGAGCTGGCTGGTCGGCTTCGAGGCCACGGGCGGCAAGGTGATCGGCGCGCTGCCGCAGGGCCTGCCCTCGCTGTACGTCCCCACCTGGCCGGGCTGGCATGCGCTGGGGCAGCTGGTGCTGCCCACGCTGGTGGTCACGCTGATCAGCTTTCTGGAGACGGCGTCCAGCGCCAAGGTGGACAACCAGCGCAAGGGCGAGCGCTGGGACCAGGACCAGGATTTGATCGGCCAGGGCCTGGCCAAGATCGTCTCGGGCCTGTCGGGCGCGTTCGCCACCAGCTCGTCCTTCTCGCGCTCGGCGCTCAACCTGTACGCCGGCGCGCAGACCGGCTGGGCCACGGTGTTCTCGGTGCTCGTGGTGCTGGGGGCGCTACTGTTCTTCACGCCGGCGCTGCGGCACGTGCCGCAGGCGGTGCTGGCGGCCATCGTGGTGGTGGCCGTGGTGGGGCTGCTGCGGCCGCGCGAATTTTTGCGCGTGTGGCGCATCTCGCGCGTGGAAGGCGTGATCGCCGTCGCCACCTTCGCCATCACCATCGCTGCCGCGCCGCAGCTGTACTGGGGCGTGCTGGCCGGCGTGCTGATGGCGCTGTCGCACTACCTGTACCGCAACCTGCACCCGCGCATCATCGAAGTCGGCCTGCACCCCGACGGCACCCTGCGCGACCGCCACCTGTGGCAATTGCCGCCGCTGGCGCCGCGCACGCTGGCGCTGCGCATGGACGCGGCGCTGGACTTCGCCAGCGCGGGCGAGTTCGAGCGCTGCGTGGTCGAGTACCTGACCGAACACCCCGACACGCGCCAGGTGTGCCTGCTGGCGCAGCCCATCAACCACATCGACGTCACCGGCGCGGAGGTATTCGCGCGCGTGCAGGCGCAGCTGAACGCGCGTGGCGTGCGCCTGCTGGTGAGCGGCCTGAAGCTGCCCGCCGAGCAGGTGCTGCGCGCCGCCGGTGCGCTGGCGCCCTCGCCGCTGCTGCAGCTGTGGCGCACCGATGCCGAGACGCTGGCCGCGCTGCGCGACACTGGCGAGGCGGCGGACGCGCCCGCGTCACCCGCCTGAAACTATTTAATTGATAGCTGCTCGCGCTTGTTCAGCACCGGCCAGCGGTCGATTCGGCTCTTGAACGCCCGATCAGGCATGGCAGGCGATGCTGGCGGTGGCGATCAGCTCGTCCAGCAGCGCCATCGACACCTGGCCCGAGACGGCGTAGGGGTCGAGCACGGCGCGCTCGGAATATTTGAGCAGCACGCTGGCGTTGATGCGCCCGACGTCGACCAGGCCCATGGTCCAGCTGCTGAAGCGCCGCTCGGCGATTTCCTCGTAGTGCAGCAGCGCCAAGTCCTTGTGGCGCGCGTCGCGCGAGATGGTGCCGTACAGGTCGCTCACGGCCTGGCGGCCGCCCTCGATGGCCTGCATGAACACGCCGCCGCCGTACACCAGCAGCCCGGTCACCCCGCTGTCGGCGTTGTGGCGCCGGGCCGAGTCGAGGATGGCCTGGATGGCCGACGGCGCCTGGTCCACCGCGCGGCTCGCGTAAAGCAGTCGTACCAGCATGCTCAGGCCTCCCGGGGAATCAATGACAGAAATTCGCGCCGCAGGTTGGCGTCCTTCAGGAACACGCCGCGCATCACCGAGTTCATCATCCGGCTGTCCATGTCCTTGACGCCGCGCCAGGCCATGCAAAAGTGCGAGGCCTGCATGACCAGCGCCAGGCCGTCGGGCTTGGTCTTGTGCTGGATCAGGTCGGCCAGCTGCACCACGGCTTCTTCCTGGATTTGCGGGCGGCCCATGATCCACTCGGCCAGGCGCGCGTACTTGGACAGGCCGATGACGTTGGTGTGCTCGTTGGGCATCACGCCGATCCACAGCTTGCCGATGATGGGGCACAGGTGGTGGCTGCAGGCCGAGCGCACGGTGATGGGGCCGACGATCATCAGCTCGTTGAGGTGCTCGGCGTTGGGAAACTCGGTGATCGTGGGCGCCGGCGTGTAGCGGCCGTGAAACACCTCGTTGAGGTACATCTTGGCCACGCGCCGGGCGGTGCGCTCGGTGTTGTGGTCGCGCGCGGTGTCGATCACCAGGCTGTCGAGCACGGCCTGCATCTTGTCTTCGACCTCGTCCAGCAGGCGCTCGAGCTCGCCCGGCTGGATGAACTCGGCGATGTTGTCGTTGGCGTTGAAGCGCTGGCCGGCGGCGCGCACGCGCTCGCGAATCTTGACCGAGACGGGCGTGCCCTCGTCGTCGGCCGCGGCGGCATGCAAGGGGGTGGCGGGGAGAATGCGGCTCATGAAGAGGTGATGGTAGCAGCAGCGGAACGCGCCCGCATTACTATCATTTAAGTAGCTGCTCGCGCTTATCTGGCGTGCGCCGCAAGCTGAAATTCCGCGATCAGCGGCAGGTGGTCGGACATGCGCCGCCAGACGCGCCCGCGCGGCGCCTGCAGGCTCAGCGGCAACATGCCGCGGGCGTAGATGTGGTCCAGCTGCGCGACCGGAAAGCGCGAGGGGTAGGTCAGCGTGCGCTCGCCCTCGAAACCCTTGAGCGCGTCCACGCGCAGCAGGCGCTGCACGCGCGTGCCCCAGTCGTTGAAGTCACCCGCCACCAGCAGGGCCTCATCCAGCGGCACCTCGCGCGCGATGTAGCGGCGCAGCTGCAGCGCCTGGCGCAGGCGGCTGGCCGGAATCAGCCCGAAGTGCACCACGATGACGTGCAGCGGCGCGCCCAGCACGCGCAGCTCGGCGTGCAGCAGGCCGCGCTGCTCGAAACGGTGGTCCGACATGTCCTCGTGCCGCACGTGGATGATGGGCCAGCGCGTGAGCAGCGCGTTGCCGTGCTCGCCGTCCTTGGTGACGGCGTTGGTGTGATAGGCCACCTCGTAGCCCAGCGGCGCCAGGAAGTCGGCCTGCGGCAGCGTCGGCCAGCGCTCGAAGAACTGCGCCTCGCGGCGGTTTTCGGCACGCACCTCCTGCAGGCAGACGATGTCGGCGTCCAGGCTGTCCACCGCCAGCGCCAGGTTGTGGATCTCCAGCCGACGCGTGGGGCCCAGCCCCTGCACGCCCTTGTGGATGTTGTAGGTGGCCACGCGCAGGCGCTGCGGCCCCAGGATGTCGCCGGACGGGGCTTCGATCATGACGCCGCCCCTGGCGCGAAGCGCGGCAGCAGCAGGCAGGCCTCGGCGTTGGTGTAGGAATAGCAGCGGTCGGCCGCCGCGCGCCAGGGCAGCCACACGTAGTCGGTGTGCTCGCGCGGGCTCAGGTGCACCGCCACGCCGGCGGGCACGCGCAGGCCGAACACGTGCTCGACGTTGCGCGTCACGCCCGGCGCGTAGCGCGCGCGCCAGCGCGGGTAGATGTCGTAGACGTTTTCCAGGTTCCAGTCGCTCAGCTGGCAGCCCGGCGCGGTGGCGTCCAGCCCGGTCTCCTCGCGCACCTCGCGCACCGCCGTCTCGAGCAGGGGCTCGTCCGCGCGGTCCTTGCTGCCGGTGACCGACTGCCAGAACTCGGCCTCGATGTCGGCGCGGCGCAGCAGCAGCACGTCCAGCGCGGCGGTGTGGATCACCACCAGCACCGACTGGGGAATCTTGTAGGGACGGGGCGTGGTCTTGGGCTGCGGCATGGCGCGGGCCCCTGCAGGTTCACATCAACTGGCGCAGCAGCGTGCGCGCGATCGGCTGCACGCGCCGATACGCCTGCCAGCCAGCCCAGGCCCGCGCGCCCAGCCCCAGCACCAGGCGTGGCCGCACCAGCGCGGCGCCGGCCAGGGCGGCGGCGCCCAGCAGCACCCAGCCGCGATTGCTGCGCACCGCCCGCGCGCCGCCGCGCACGCGATCGACGGCGCGAAAGGCCGGGCGCAGCACCTGCGTGCGGGCGCCGATCTGCTCGCGCAGCTGGGCCGAGCGCAGCAGCAGATGCTCGCGCCGGGCGGCCAGCTCGCGCGGGCGGGTGTGCGAAGCGCCGTCGGTCATGAACGCAGCCGCTCCCGGTCGGCCTGCAGCTCCTGGATGCTGGAGCGAAACAGGCGCAGCCCGCGGCGCAGGCGCTGCCAGGCCAGCAGGGCCAGCACCACGCCGCCGCCCAGAAAGGCGGTGGTGAAGATGCCCAGCGCCAGCAGGCGCTGGCTGTCCCACAGCAGGACGGTGAGAAACAGCGCCAGGAAGATCAGGCCGAAGCTGAGCAGCACCAGCGCCAGCGCGGCCTGCAGGCCCAAGGTCAGCAGCTGGCCGATGTCCTCGCGCGCCTCCAGGCTGAGCAGCTCCAGCCGCACCTGAACCAGCTCGACCGCGTCGGCCAGCAACTGGCGCACCCGCGCCAGGGTGCCTTCGGTGCCCGCGCTCACGCCGCGCCCGCTGAAGCCTGGAGCCCGCGCGCCCGGCTCAACGGCGGCCCAGCAGCACGCCGATCAGCATGCCGACGGCCGCCGCGGCGCCGATGGAAGACCAGGGGTTTTCGTGCACGTAGTCGTCGGTGACGTTCATGGCGCGGCGGGCGCCCGCGCGCAGGGCGGCGTCGGCGTCGGCCAGCTTCTCGCGCGCCACCGCCAGGTTCTGCTTGGCGCGCGCGCGCAACTCGGCGATGCGGCTGTCGCTGTCACCGGCGGTGGCGGCCAGCAAATCCTCGGCATCGGAAATCACGCGCCGCAGGTTGGCGACAAGCTCTTCCTTGGCTTCCACGGCGGAATCGGCCATATCGGACAGGTTGGACATCGGGGGACCTCCTTGGCAAAGAATTCATCGTAGCAGAGCCCCCGGCCATGCCCCGGCGCGCGGGGCGGTGGCTATGCCGCGGCGGGATTGCGCAGCCTGATGTGCAACTCGCGCAGCTGCTTTTCGTCCACCGGGCTCGGCGCCTGCGTCAGCAAGTCCTGCGCGCGCTGGGTCTTGGGGAAGGCGATGACGTCGCGGATCGACTCGGCGCCGGTCATCAGGGTGATGAGTCGGTCCAGGCCGAAGGCCAGGCCGCCGTGCGGGGGCGCGCCGTACTGCAGCGCATCGAGCAGGTAGCCGAACTTGGCACGTGCGTCCTCGGGGCCGATTTTGAGCGCGGCGAACACCTTGGACTGCACCTCGGCGCGGTGAATGCGCACCGAGCCGCCACCCAGTTCCCAGCCGTTCAGCACCATGTCATAGGCCTTGGACAGGCAGGCGCCGGGGTCGGTCTCCATCAGGTCTTCGTGGCCGTCCTTGGGGCTGGTGAAGGGGTGGTGCACGGCCACCCAGCGGTCGTCTTCCTCGTCGTGCTCGAACATCGGGAAGTCGACCACCCACAGCGGCGCCCAGCGGTCTTCGAACAGGCCGCTTTTCTTGCCGAATTCGCTGTGGCCCACCTTCAGGCGCAGCGCGCCGATGGCGTCGTTGACCACCTTGAGCCTGTCGGCGCCGAAGAACAGGATGTCGCCGTCCTGCGCGCCCGTGCGCTTGAGGATCTCGGCAATCGCTGCGTCGTGGATGTTCTTGACGATGGGCGATTGCAAACCGTCACGGCCCTTGGCCACTTCGTTGACCTTGATCCAGGCCAGGCCCTTGGCGCCGTAGATCTTGACGAAATCGGTGTAGCCGTCGATCTCGCCGCGCGAGATCTGCGCGCCGCCGGGCACGCGCAGGGCCACCACGCGCCCGCCGGGGGTGGTGGCGGGGGTGCTGAAGACCTTGAAGTCCACGTCCTTCATCACGTCGGTCAGCTCGGTGAATTCGAGCTTGACGCGCAGGTCGGGCTTGTCGGAGCCGAAGCGGTGCATCGCCTCCTGGTAGGCCATGACGGGGAACTCACCCAGGTCGACGCCCAACTGCTGCTGGAACACCTCGCTGATCATGCGCTGGAAGATGGCGCGGATTTCTTCCTCGCCCAGAAACGAGGTCTCGCAGTCGATCTGCGTGAACTCGGGCTGGCGATCGGCGCGCAGGTCCTCGTCGCGAAAGCACTTGGTGATCTGGTAGTAGCGGTCGTAGCCGGCCACCATCAGCATCTGCTTGTACAGCTGGGGCGACTGCGGCAGCGCGTAGAACTGGCCGTCGTGCACGCGGCTGGGCACCAGGTAGTCGCGCGCGCCCTCGGGCGTGCTCTTGCCCAGCATGGGCGTTTCGATGTCGATGAAGCCCTGCTGGTCGAGAAAGTTGCGCACCTGGATGGCGGTCTTGTAGCGCAGCATCATGTTGCGCTGCATGGCCGGGCGGCGCAGATCCATCACGCGGTGCGTCAGGCGCGTGGTTTCCGACAGGTTGTCGTCGTCCAGCGGAAAGGGCGGCGTGACCGAGGGGTTGAGCACCGTCAGCTGCTGGCACAGCACCTCGATCTGGCCGCTCTTGAGCTGCTCGTTGACGGTGCCGGCCGGGCGCGCCCGCACCAGGCCCTCGACGCGCACGCAGAACTCGTTGCGAATGTCCTCGGCCACCTGGAACATCTCGGGGCGGTCGGGGTCGCACACCACCTGCACGTAGCCTTCGCGGTCGCGCAGGTCGATGAAGATCACGCCGCCGTGGTCGCGCCGGCGATTGACCCAGCCGCACAGGCTGACGGTTTGACCCAGCAGGGCTTCGGTCACGAGACCGCAGTAATGGCTACGCATGGACATGGGGCAGAAAGACTTTCGGACGATCGGTGAATCAGGGTTCGGGGTGCGCCGCCGCGTGCTCGGGGAGCACCGGGGGCGCCAGCGGCACGCGCGCCGGCGGCGGCGCGACCACGCCCATGGAGATGACGTACTTGAGCGCTTCGTCCACGCTCATGGCCAGCTCCACCACGTCGGCGCGCGGCACGATCAGGAAAAAACCCGAGGTCGGGTTGGGCGTGGTGGGCACGTACACGCTCAGGTGATCGCCGCCCAGGTGGGCCGCCACCTCGCCGCTGGGCTGGCCGGTCAGAAAGGCGATGGTCCAGGCGCCCGCGCGCGGGTACTGGATCAACAGCGCCTTGGAAAAGGCATGGCCCGAGCCGGAAAACAGCGTGTCCGACACCTGCTTGACGCTGGTGTAGATGCTGCGCACCACCGGAATGCGCGCCATCAGCCGGTCCCACTGGCGCACCGCCCATTGGCCGAACATGTTGGCCACGAACAGGCCGGTGGCCAGAATGACGATGGCCACCAGGATGACGCCCAGGCCGGGCACGTGGCGCAGCTGGCTGGCCAGCGGCTGCAGCGGCGGCACCATGGTCTCGAAGGCGGTCAGCACGCCGCCGAACACGCCGTCCAGCAGGCCGACCAGCCACAGCAGCACCCACACGGTGACGGTCATGGGCAACCACACCAGCAGGCCGGTGATGAAGTATTGCCGCAGGCGGGACATCATGGGCGAAGCGCTCGGCGCAAGGGTCAGGCGGTGGACGAGCCGCCGGCCGCCGGCGCCGGCGCCGGCGCGGCCGCGGGAGCAGGCGCCGGCCAAGGCGCGGCCGCCG
>JAFKGE010000039.1 GCA_017307865.1 Burkholderiales bacterium
AAGAACAGCTCCGCACAGCAACCACCACAGACCACCAAGAAGGAGAAGGCGACCAAGAACTTATCCACAACGTGAGCGTGAAGTTCACGAACAAGGGTGGGTCAAGATTAGATGGAAATGGTGGGTCAGCTTTGCGTGGAAATCAACACAAACGACGCCCGAGTTCTGGCAAAAGGTAATTCAGATCAACTATGTGGGGGTCCTGAACTGCACCAAGACAGCACTTGAAGTGATGATCCCGCGCAACGCAGGGTCCATCGTCTCGATCAGCTCCGATGCCAGCCGTCAGGGCGAGCCGCGCGAAGCGGTCTACGGCGGCGTCAAGGCGGCGATCAACAGCTTCATGAAAACAGTTGCCAAGGAAAACGGTCGGTACGGCATCCGCTGCAACGTGGTCTGTCCCGGCGTGACGCTCCCAAGCACCACTGACGAAGTGGGCGGAAGCAGCATGTGGGTCGACGCCGACAGCATGTTCACCCCCGAGCAACTGGAAAAGGTCACCAAGTCACTGCCGCTGCGCAAGGTCGGCCGTCCGCAGGATATCGCCAATGCCGTTGCATTCCTTTCGTCAAGCAAGGTTGCCGGACACGTGACCGGGCAAGTCCTCTCCGTCTCCGGCGGCTACAGCATGATCGGCTGAACAGCTTGCAGCATCTGCCAACCGACAACTTATCTCATAAAAATCCAAGATGATTTTCGAAGACATCCTGTACGAAGAGCGTGATTCGACCGCTTACATCTCTATCAACCGGCCGCAGGTGATGAATGCATTTCGGGGTCGCACCATGGATGAGCTGCTCCACGCCATCATGAAGGCTGGCTGGGACAAAAAAATTGCTTCCATCGTCCTCACAGGTACGGGTGACCGCGCATTTTGTACTGGCGGCGACCAGTCGGCGCACTCAGGTCAGTACGACGGACGCGGCACCGTCGGATTGCCGGTCGAAGAAGTGCACAGCGCGATCCGCGACGTGCCCAAGCCGGTGATCGCCCGCGTACAAGGCTACGCGATCGGGGGCGGCAACGTGCTGGCCACCCTGTGCGACATGACCATCGCATCCGAAAAAGCCGTGTTCGGTCAGGTCGGCCCGAAGGTTGGCTCGGTCGACCCCGGTTGGGGAACAGCGTATCTGGCACATGTCGTCGGCGAGAAGAAGGCGCGCGAAATCTGGTATCTGTGCCGACGCTACACAGCACAGGAAGCGTTGGCGATGGGTCTGTGCAACACCGTCGTACCGCACGACCAGCTCGATGCCGAAGTCGCACGCTGGTGCAAGGAGATCGTTGACAAGAGCCCGACCGCACTGGCCATCGCCAAACGCTCATTCAACGCTTCCACCGAGCACATTCGGGGCATCGGCAGTCTCGGCCTCCAGGCGCTGAGCCTGTACTATGACACTGCGGAGTCCAAGGAAGGCGTCCGCGCCTTCCTGGAGAAACGCCTGCCAGACTTCCGGCAATGGACTGGTGACAGCAAATGAGCCAGAACAGACACCGCTAAGGTAGGCAGCGTGTAAGAGCGCGGGAACATGTCTGCTACGATCGGTCTGTTTAACCTAACTAACAACCGAAATGACCATCAAGCCACGTTCTGATGCCACCTCCATCAGCGCCGAAGCCATAGACACTCGCGAGCGCATCCTGCTCGAAGCCGCTCGACTGCTCCGGCACCATGGATATGCCGCTACCACCCTGCGAGAAATTGCCGACGCGGCCGGCGTCAAAGCCGGCAGCATCTATTACCACTTCGAATCAAAGGAGGAGATCCTCGGCGAAGTCTTGGACAAGGGTATCACAATCGTCGCCAATGCAGTTCGCGCCCGTATCGAGGCGCTGCCAGCGGACGCAAGCTGGCGTGACCGCATCGCGGCAGGCATCGAAGGCCACCTGTGGGGAATGCTCCACTATGGCGATTTCACGTCGGCCAACATTCGCGTCTATGGGCAAATACCTACCAGCGCAAAGAATCGCCACAAGATAGTCCGCCGGGCTTATGCGGACTACTGGGACCGTCTGCTCGCGTCGGCACTGGCCAGCGGCGAGTTGCGTCAAGACACCGGCTTGGCCGTGATTCGACTTTTCGTGATCGGCGCGTTGAACTGGACCGTCGAGTGGTACAACCCCCAGCGCGGTTCATTCCAGGACTTCGCACGCCAAATCACAGCCATCGTGTTCGATGGAATCCTCACGCATGACAAGGCATGACATGACAAAACATCTCTGGGAGGCATTATCGGCCGCTTCGATAGATCGAGCGGCACATCTGACCCTGACAGCAACCGTCAGCGTGCCGCCCGCGGTGGTGCCTCGTGGCTTGTTGCTCCGTTGCGTCAAGGAACTCTCGGTCCGTGCCGCCAGCAACAGGGGTGGGGCATGACGGTAAAGGAAGGCTGGCGCGGCCGGTTCTATGAAGACTTCGAAGTGGGCGACGAGTATCGACACGCTCTCGGGCGCACCCTCACCCAGCAGGACAACATCTGGTTCACGCTGCTGACGCAAAACACGGCACCTCTGCACTTCGATGCCCACTACGCGGCCCAGACGGAGTTCGGTCACCCCCTCGTCAACTCCTGTCTCACGCTGGCCCTCGTGACCGGCCAAACAGTGAGCGATGTCTCGCAGAACGTCATGGCCAACCTCGGGTGGGATGAAGTCCGTCTGCCTCATCCGGTGTTCGAAGGTGACACGATCTACTCGCGCTCCACAGTGCTTGACAAGCGGGAGTCGCGGTCACGCACCAACGTCGGCGTGGTGACAGTGCGTACCGAGGGCTACAACCAGGACGGCATCATTGTCTGCACGTTCAAGCGCACGGTATTGGTTTACAAGCGCGACGGCGCACCGCGCACCGCGCCGCCACTGCCGGTCGGCAGCGGCCCCTGAATCGCAGTTTTCACTGACTTGGGCCCCACAAGGCCCCCAACTTTTCAGATTCTTTCCACATGACGCCATCCTCCCTGCTTGAGCAATACGGCCCCCGTGAAACGATGGAATACGACGTGGTCGTGGTCGGCGGCGGCCCAGGCGGGCTGGCTACCGCCATCCGGCTGAAACAACTCGCCGCCGAAAAGGGCACGGAGCTCTCGGTGGTGGTACTCGAAAAAGGCTCTGAGCCCGGCGCCCACATTTTGAGCGGCGCGCTCATGGACCCGCGCGCGATCACCGAACTGTTTCCCAACTGGAAAGCGCTCGGCGCGCCGCTGAATCAACCCGTCACCGGCGACGAGATGCTGCTCCTGCGTCAGACCGGCAAAATCAGCACACCGCAATTCCTGATTCCGAAATGTCTGCACAACGAAGGCAATTTCGTCATCAGCCTGGGCAACATCGTGCGCTGGCTGGGTGAACAGGCCGAAGCCCTGGGCGTCGAGATATTCCCCGGCTTCCCGGCCGCTGAAGTGCTCTACAACGACGACGGGGCGGTCAAGGGTGTGGCCACCGGCAACCTCGGCGTCGGCAAGGATGGCCAGCCCACCGACCACTTCCAGCTCGGCATGGAACTGCATGCCAAGTACACAATCTTTGCCGAAGGCTCCCGCGGCCACCTGGGCAAGCAGTTGATCGCCCAGTACAAGCTCGATGCCGGCAAAGCCCCCCAGACCTACGCCCTCGGCATCAAGGAGCTGTGGGAGATTGACCCAGCCAAAGCCAAACCCGGCCATGTCGTGCACTCCCTCGGCTGGCCGATGGACAGCCAGACCTATGGCGGTGGCTTTTTGTACCACTTGGAAGGCAACAAGGTCACGCTCGGCTTCATCACCGGGCTGGAGTACAGCAATCCGTGGTTGAGTCCGTTTGAGGAAATGCAGCGCTGGAAGACCCATCCCGCGATTCGCCACTACCTCGAAGGCGGCAAGCGCATCGGCTACGGCGCGCGCGCCATCACCTGCGGCGGCTTGATGAGCCTGCCCAAAACCGTGTTCCCCGGCGGTGCATTGGTGGGCTGCGAAGCGGGCTTTCTCAACTTTGCGCGCATCAAGGGCAGCCACGCCGCCATGAAAACCGGCATGCTGGCGGCGGAAGCGGCGTATGCTGCGGTGACGGGTGGCCGCCAACACGATGAACTCACTGCCTACCCCGAAGCTTTTGAGAAGAGCTGGCTGTTTGAAGAACTGGATGCTTCGCGCAACACCAAGCAGTGGATGAAGAAAGGCCTGTACCTGTCATCCATCATGAACGGCATCGAGCTGTGGTTGCTGCCCAAACTCGGTTTCAAAGCGCCACCCTGGACTGTCCACAATCGCGTGCCCGACCACGCCAAGCTCAAGCCCGCCTCGGAGTCCCGGCAGATTGCTTACCCCAAGCCCGACAACAAGATCACCTTTGACCGCTTGAGTTCGGTGTTCGTGTCCAACACCAACCATGAAGAGCAACAGCCGACGCACCTGACGCTGAAAGATGCCAGCTTACCAGTCAACTTCAACCTGGCCACCTATGCCGGGCCCGAATCGCGCTACTGCCCGGCTGGGGTCTATGAGTTCGTCAAGAACCCCGACAACAGCGACCGACTGCAGATCAATGCGCAGAACTGCGTGCATTGCAAGACCTGCGACATCAAGGACCCGACGCAAAACATCGTCTGGGTCACGCCAGAAGGCGGCGGCGGGCCGAATTACAGCGGCATGTAGCCGGATCAATAACGAACCTCCGGCAGGGGTCCCGGGAAAGTTTTTGATCACAACCGAGGGGCTCGTTTCCAGTTCAGGGTTTTTCCTAATTGGCCACACACCTAACTATCGTTAGATTCGTGATGTTGGCGGGAGCGATGCGTGTTTTAACTGACAAGGAAAAACAAGACAGGCATCCTCCCTGCCCCGACACAGTCCACACTGGAGAATCCTTGCAAAGACTCACTTCGCATTCGACACATTCCCTAGACGCCAAAGGGAGTGACCGTGGACCCGGCCGGGGGGTGCGGAAGGGCCGCTCGATACCCACACCCCCGCAGCGTGGCGCATGGAGCAAACTGTCATGCTGAATCTCACGAATGTTCAGATCGTTTACGACAACACCATCGAAGCGGTAAGAGAAGCGTCGTTGTCGGTCAGCAAGGGAAGCATCGTCGCGCTGTTGGGTTCCAACGGGGCAGGCAAATCGACCACGCTCAAAGGCATTTGCGGCGTCCTTTACCCGGAAGATGGCGAAATCAAGGGCGGCCAGATCATCTTCGAAGGTCGTCCACTTGCCGGGTTGCCGCCGGACGAGATTGTGCGCACGGGTGTGGTGATGGTACCCGAGGGGCGCCGCCTTTTCGACCAGTTGACGGTTGAAGAGAATCTCGTGATGGGTGGCTACACGCGAAGCCGGGCCGACGCCAAACGCCGGATCGACATGGTGTACAGCCTGTTCCCGCGACTGGTGAACAAACGCACCACGGTGTCGGGCTATCTTTCGGGCGGCGAGCAGCAGATGGTAGCCATCGGTCGCGCCCTTATGTCGGCCCCGAAGCTACTGATGCTCGACGAGCCGACGCTCGGCCTTGCACCGCAAATCACCGAAGAGATATTCGAGATCGTCACCCGCCTCTGCCGTCAAGACGGCATGGGCATTCTCCTGGTGGAGCAGAACGCGCAGATGGCACTGGCCATCGCCGACTACGGTTACATCATGGAAAATGGCCGCGTAGTGCTTGATGGCCCGGCGGACAAGATGCTGCGCAATGAAGACGTGCGCGAGTTCTACCTTGGCTTCGGCGAGGGCGGATCGCGCAAGAACATGCGCGACGTAAAACACTACAAGCGGCGCAAGCGCTGGCTATCCTGAGAAGCATCATGAACGACGATTTGCTGAGGGTCGAAACCCTGTCCAAGCGATTCGGCGGCGTCGAGGCCGTGGCCGGCGTCAGCTTTCACGTCAAGCGCGGCGAGATCTATTCTCTGATCGGCCCCAACGGGGCCGGCAAGACAACAACGTTCAACATGATCAGCAGTGTGGTCAAGCCCAGCAGCGGCACGGTGCATTTTGACGGTCGCGACATCACCGGCATACCCACGCATCGTCTGGCCGCCATCGGCATCGGTCGAACTTTCCAGAACCTGGCAGTATTCAAGCATGCCAGCGTGGTGGACAACCTCCTGGTAGGTCGCCATTGCCACATGGCGACGAATGTGCTGGATGCCTCTTGGTTCTTCGGGCGGGCGCGACGCGAAGAAATGGAGCACCGCCGCAAGGTCGAGGAGATCATCGATTTTCTGGAGATCGAGGAAGTCCGCAACATGCCGGTGGGCACCTTGTCCTACGGGCTTCAAAAGCGGGTCGAACTTGGGCGCGCACTGGCCACGCAACCCAAGCTGCTGCTGCTGGACGAAATGGTGTCGGGAATGAACAGCGAAGAAACCGAAGACATTGCCCGCTTCGTGCTCGACATCCGCGACGAATTAGGGATCTCGGTGCTTATGGTTGAGCATGACATGGGCATCGTGATGGACATCTCCGACCGCATCTGTGTGCTCAACTTCGGGCGCAAGATCGGCGAAGGCACGCCCGCCGAGATATCGGCAAACCCGGCGGTGATCGACGCCTACCTGGGCAGCAAAACAAAGGAGGCTGCGTGATCGACTCCCTGGACACCAAGCTGCGCGACGGTAACGCCACCCTTCCCAAGCTGTTGCAGCATTGGGCGCAAAGCACCCCGGATTCGCTGGCCTTTCGGGAAAAGGACTACGGCATCTGGAACCGGATGACCTGGCAGCACTATTTTGAAACGGCGCGCCGCTTCGCCCTGGGACTGAAGTCCCTGGGCTTCAACAAGGGCGACCGGCTGGCCATCGCCAGCGAGGACAGCCCGGAGTGGATGTTCGCTGACCTAGCCACGCAGGCCATCGGCGGCGTGGTGGTGGGGATCTACCCCACCAATCCGTGGCCGGAACTACAGTACATCGTGCATCACTCGAACAGCAAGTTCGTGGTCTGCGGCGACCAGGAGCAGGTGGACAAGGTGCTCGATGCGATGGACAAGCACGCGACCGGTTTGCCCGATGTGGTAAAGATCATCTGCGCCGACATGAAAGGCATGCGCGGCTACAAGCTCGACAAGCTGATGTCGTTCGAGGATGTACTCGAACTCGGCGACCAGTACTTTGCATCGTCGCCCGAGAACGCGAGAGCATTTGACCGTGCCATTGAGCAAACCCAGCCCGACGACACATGCATGCTCGTCTACACCTCGGGAACCACCGGGCCCCCAAAGGGCGCAATGCTCTCACACCGCAACCTGATCGTCACGGTGGACAAGCTCAAGACCCATTTCAGGCTGGACCGTCACAACTACGAGGTGGTGTGCTACCTGCCACTGTGCCACGTGGCGGAACGTGCCTTCTCGACCGTTTTGCACCTGCTCACTGGCGGCGTGGTCAACTACGCCGAATCGATCGACACCGTCGCCGTCAATTTGCGCGAAATTGCGCCAAGGGTGTTTCTGGGCGTGCCGCGCATCTGGGAGAAGTTGCAACAAGGCATTCTGATTCGCATGCAGGATGCCTCGCGCTTTCAACGCTGGGCATTCTCGCGCTGCATGGCGGCCGGACAGCGGCTGTTCGAGCGCGTCGAGGCACGAGAAGGACGACGCTCACTCACCGACCGGCTGCAGTTCTTCCTGCTCTGGCTGGTGATGTTTCGCAACCTGCAAAAGTTCATCGGTCTGGACCGCATGCGCTGCGGGTTCTGCGGCGGCGCCAGCGTCTCGCCCGAAGTGCTGAAGTTTTTCCGCGTCCTCGGTCTTCCGGTGTTCCAGGTATACGGCATGACCGAGTCCGGGGGGGTGGTCTTCTTCCAGCATGAAAAAGCGGCCAGGCTGGGCGCCACCGGACTGCCGATCGACGGCCTGAACTGGAAGATCGCCGACGACGGCGAGCTGATCATCAAGCACCCCGCCGTGTTCAAGGGGTATCTCCACGACGATGGCGCCACCGCCAAGACCGTGGTCGATGGCTGGCTGCACACCGGCGACATCGTGGCACTCGCCGACAACGGCGAACTGATGATCGCCGACCGCAAGAAGGCCATTATCATCACCAGCGGGGGAAAGAACATCGCCCCGTCCGAAATCGAGAACGCACTCAAGGACAGCCTGTACGTGCGCGAGGCCATCATTCTGGGCGACGGTCGCCATTACCTGTCCGCGCTCATCCAGATCGACTACGAAACGGTGGGCAAGTGGGCACAGGAGCGCAAACTGGCCTACACCACCTACAAGAGCCTGGCCTTGCTGCCCGAGGTGCGCGAGCTGATCGACGAAGACGTCAAGCGCGTCAACAAACTGTTTGCGCGAGTCGAAAATATCCGCAAGTTCCTGATCCTGGAAAAGGAACTCGACCACGATGACGGTGAACTCACCGCCACCCAGAAAGTGCGCCGCAACGTGATCGAAAAAACTTTTTCTCGCGAGATCGCGATCATTTACGGCGGGGGAAATGCCTGATGGACTATTTTCTTCAGCTACTCATTTCCGGTATGGCCGTCGGTCTGATCTATGGCTTCATCGGCATGGGCTTTGCGATGATCTACCGCGCCACCGGCGTGGTGAACTTCGCCCAGGGCGAGATGATGATGCTGGTGTCCTACATCGCATTCACCCTGGCAGATACATTGCACTTTGGCTTCTGGCCGATGCTCGCGGCAACAGTGGCGATCTCGGTACTGATCGGTCTGATGGTCGAGGTTTTGCTGATCCGGCCCATGCTCGGCCAGCCGGTCTTTTCGACGGTGATGGTGACCATCGGGCTGGCCGTGATTCTGCGCTCGGTAGTCGTGCTCATCTGGGGTGCCGACCCGATGCCGCTGAATACAGGCCTGTCCACCGAAGTCATCAGGATCGGGCCCGCCGGTCTGTACCCGGCACAACTGTACGCCTTGGGACTCATGGCTGCGGTGCTGATCGGTCTTTGGGCCTTCTTCCGCTATTCACGGGTCGGCATCGCGATGCGCGCGACCGCCAACCTGCAGACCGCGGCGCTGCTGATGGGTATCAATGTCAAGCGCATTTTCGCGCTGTCGTGGGCCCTGTCGGCCGGCCTCGCCGCCATAGCCGGAGTGCTGATCGGCGTGATCTACGACGTCAATCCCGGCATGTGGACAACGGGTCTGCGCAGCTTTCCGGCGGTGATTCTCGGCGGACTGGACTCGGTGTTCGGTGCCGCACTGGGTGGCGTTCTAATCGGCGTCGTCGAAAACCTGTCTGAAGGTTACATTGGCCGCGGCATGAAAGAAATCGCCGGCTTTGTACTTATTCTGGTCGTCCTCATGGTCAGGCCCTATGGCCTGTTCGGCAAACCTGATATCGAGCGTGTCTGATGCGTAGCGGGAATTTCAAACAAAACTATCGCGAACTGCTGGCACTGACCGACTCGGTCGCTGTCGTCTTCTGGTCATGTGTGCTGGTGGCGTTCCTGCTCGCTGCGCCGCTGGTGTTGCCCACGTACTACGTGTCCGTGCTGCTGCTGCTCCTGATCACGGCGGTGGGGGTGCTGGGCCTCAATCTGCTGACCGGCACCACCGGGCTGATCTCGCTCGGGCACTCCGGGTTTCTGGCGGTCGGCGCCTACGCGACTGGCATCGTGGCCAGCAAGCTGGGTTGGTCAATGCTGCCGGCTATATTGGTCGGCGGCGTGAGCGCAGCCATCGCAGGCGTCATCGTGGGCATACCGTCGCTGCGGCTCAAGGGCCTGTATCTGGCCATTACGACAATGGCCTTCGCCGTGATCATCAACCATCTGATTCTCAATGGCGGCACCCTCACGGGGGGGTCGGAAGGCCTGACGGTCCCGCAGCCCTCGTTGTTCGGCCACCCACTTGGCGCAGAGCGCGGTTACTACTACGTGGTTCTCGCATTGCTGGTGGTGTTCACCTTCATTACCCTGAACATCCTGCGCAGCCGCATCGGCCGGGCTTTCCTGGCCATTCGGGAGCATGACATCGCCGCCAAGGCGATGGGCGTCAACCTGATCCGCTACAAGTTGCTGGCGTTCATGATCAGCGCCTTCTACACGGGAATCGCCGGCGGATTGCTGGCGTTTTACACACGTTACCTGAATGTCGACAGCTTCAGCCTGCTGATATCGATCGAGGCACTATCGATGCTCATCGTCGGTGGGCTCGGCACGGTGGCCGGAGCCTTGCTTGGTACTGCTTTCATCGTCTTGCTGAATGAAGGACTGGGCTTTTTGTTCGGCATGATCGGCGCCAGCTTCGGCGGGTCAGGCTCCACTGCCGCCTACGAAATCAAAGGCGTGATATACGGGCTCGCGATCGTGCTGTTCCTGCGCTTTGAACCCGACGGGTTGGTGGGACGCTGGCACGACATCAAGCACTACTGGACCAACTGGCCCTTCCGTTTCTAAGCACCTCGGCGGGGAACGACCGCCGCTGCTGATGCTCAAAAGGAGACCTGAGATGCGAAAGATCCACAAGTTGACCATGCGCCATTACCTGGGCACCCTCGTCACAATGGCCCTGGGTAGCGCTCTTGCAGCAATGAGTTCCATCCCCGTTTCACCCATCAATAGAGGAGTGTCTTTCATGATTCAAAAACTCAACCGACTCGCGGTTGCCAGCCTGATCGGCATGGCGGCCGCCATTGCCGCAACACCAGTGGCAGCGGAGCCTGGCGTGACCGACACCAAGATCGTTCTCGGCTCGGTGACACCCGTCAGCGGTCCGGCAAGCCTGCTCGGCAAGGCTCACATGCTCGCCCTGCGGGTGTGGGAACAAGACGTTAACGCTCGCGGAGGCATCAACGGCCGCAAGGTGGATATCCGCCAGGACGACGACGGCTACGTGCCACAGCGCGCCTTGCAGAGCGTCAAGAAACTGGTCGAGGTCGAGAACATCTTCGGACTCATCGGCACCTCAGGGTCGGCGATGCTGCAGGCGATGATCCCCTACATCAACGAGCAGCAGATTCCGACGATCAATGCCATGGCGGTGGCGGCCGCCCATTTCACGCCCCCCAACAAGACCGTGTTCGTGGTCGGGCCCACCTATTGCCAGGAGGTCAGCACCGCGATGAGGCACATGGTGACGAGCAGGAAACTGCAGAAGGAGAAGTTCGCGATCGTCTACCAAGACGACGAGTTCGGCAGCGACGTGCGTTGTGGCTACCAGAAGGCCGTCAAGGAACTCGGGCTCAACAGCGTGTCCGATATCTCCTTCAAACGCGGTACCAAGGATTTCTCGGCCGAGATGCTCAGCCTTAAGCAGGCCGGAGCGACCTTCCTCTTGTCGGGCGGTGTGGTAGCCGAGCACTCCATGCTAATGAAGGAAGCTGCCAAAAACCAGATGCCGCTGACCATTCTGACGGTGCACTCGGCCCATCTGACACCGGTGCAGGCGCTCGCTGGCGCTGCGGGAGATGGCTATTTCGTCGCCGATTACGTGCCGCCTCTGACAGACCTGTCTGTTCCGGGGATGGCCAAGTTCATGGGACTGGCCCAGAAGTACCTTTCATCAGACGAGCTGAAATCGCTCAACCGCTACTCGATCACGGCCTACATTGGCGCGCTGTTGATGGAAGATGCCATCAAACGCTGTGGCAAAGCATTGACGCGTGCCTGTGTCGTCGACAAACTCGAAGCAACCAAAAACTTTGGCACCGACGGCTTGGCATCGCCGATCAGCTTCGCAACCGGCGTACGTCACTCACCAAGCAGTATTCTGGTCTTGCGCTCAGATGCCAAGAATTCCCGGTTCGAGCGTGTGTCCGAGCCCCTGCCGGTGGTCGACTGATACCTGCGTCGCCATTGACCTGTCCTCATATGCCGGTATTCCAAAAAGTTCTGATCGCCAACCGGGGGGAAATCGCGCTGCGGATTCATCGCAGTCTGAAGGCCATGGGGCTTTCCACCGTGGTTGCTTACCATGCGGTGGATGCCGGTAGTCCGGCAGTGCTGGAGGCTGACCAGGCCGTCGAGCTGCACGGTGCGACGCCAGTGGCAGCCTACCTCGACATCGCCCAAGTCGTCGAAGCTTGCCGCAGCACGGGGGCGCAGGCGGTACACCCCGGCTACGGCTTCTTGTCCGAGAACACGGCTTTTGCCCGTACTCTGATGCAGGCAGGCATTGTGTTCATCGGGCCCCGTGCCGACACCATTGAGCTGATGGGCGATAAGGTGCGCGCCCGCAACTTTGTGGCCGAGCGCGGATTTCCAGTGGCACCCGGCGCGATTGAGGACGACGACCCGGAGACTTTTCTCGAACGCGCCCGCCAGGTGGGCTCGCCGCTGCTGATCAAGCCCTCGGCAGGTGGTGGCGGCAAGGGAATGCGCATCGTGCGAGACCTGGCCCATCTCGAGGCCGAGGTTGCCACTGCGCGCCGTGAGGGCGAACGCTACTTTGGCGACGGCCGCCTGTTCGTCGAGCGCTACGTTGAGCGCCCGCGCCACCTCGAGGTGCAGGTGCTGGGCGATGAATCCGGTCAGGTGGTCCACCTGTGGGAGCGCGAATGTTCGGTGCAGCGGCGCTTCCAGAAGATCATCGAAGAAACCCCCTCGCCCGCGCTGACCGGCAAGCAGCGGCGCGATATCTGCGAGGCTGCGGCGGGCATCGCCCGCGCATGCGGCTACCGCGGCGCCGGTACGGTTGAATTCATTTATGGCGCGGGCGGGGAGTTTTACTTTCTCGAGATGAACACACGGTTGCAGGTCGAGCACCCGGTGACCGAGATGGTCACGGGCATCGACCTGGTGCGCGAGCAGGTGCGGGTAGCGCGCGGCGAGCCGCTGGCCTTCGCCCAGTCCGATATTGCGCAGCAAGGCCATGCCATTGAATGCCGGCTCTATGCCGAGGACGCGGCGCATGACTTCCGCCCGGCCATCGGCAAAATCCTGCGCTGGCAAGCGCCTGCGGGGCCCGGCGTGCGCGTCGATTCAGGCGTGCGCGAAGGCCAGGCCGTGACCGCCGCCTTTGACCCGATGATCGCCAAAATCATCTGCCACGGCGCCACGCGCGACGAGGCCATCGCGCGTTCAGTGCGTGCGCTGCAGGACACCGTGCTGTTGGGCCTGACCACCAATGCGCGCTACCTGACCCGTGTTTTGCTCCATCCCGAATTCATGGAAGGCCGAGCCGACACCGGCATGCTGGCGCGCTGCGCCGACGAGCTGCGCGCCGCACCGCCAGGCGAGGCCGACACCGACATGGCCATCGCCGCGGCCGTGCTGTCTGATCGCGAGTTGCTGCGCGCGGTGCGCAGCGTGCCCGCGATGCATGCCGCAATGGGCGCCTGGAGGAATTGACGATGCGCCGACGCTACCTGATAGACGGACAAACCCATGACGTTGTGGTAACCCGCAGCGTCCATGGAGGATTTTCCATTCTGCGCGATGGTCGCCGCATTGACGTGCACGCCGAAGCCCTGCCCGACGACCGCCAGCGCTTGCACATAGACGGACAGGCGCACGATGTCTGGGTCGCTTGCAGTGAGAAGTCGGTTTTCGTGCACAGCAACCTCAGCGGTGCCATCGAGATCGAGACGGTGGACGCCGCGGGTGGTGCCGGACAAGCCCGCGTTGGTGCGTCCGACACGCTGGTTGCACCGATGCCTGGCACCATCATCGCCGTTCACGTGTGCGAGGGCGACATGGTGAACGCCGGCCAGTCGCTGTTGGTGATCGAGAGCATGAAGCTCGAAACCACACTGGTCGCGCCCCGTGACGCGCGCATCCAGGCCGTGCATTTTGGCGTTGGAGCCACCTTCGGACTCAAGGCAATTTTGTTGACGCTGGCCGACGCCTGAGCCCCAAAAACTTTTGCCTCACGCCATGAAACGCATCGAATCCCGCATTGACACTTCGTCCCCGGCGTACCGTGGCAACTACAAGGCAATGACAGCCATCGTCACGAAGTACCGTGAGCGCATGCAGATCACCCGCCACCAGCGCCCGGCGCACGAAATCAAGCGTGTACGCGATCAAGGCAAGCTGCTGGTGCGCGAGCGCCTGGATCTGCTGCTCGACCCCGGCACGCCCTTCCTCGAATTCTCGGCCCTGGCTGCCTGCGATGACTACAACGGCGAGGTGCCAGGCGCCAACGTCGTCACCGGCCTGGGTGTGGTCAGTGGCCGTGAGGTGCTGATCCATGCCGACGACTCCAGCGTCAAGGGGGGCGTCTGGTACACTCTTACGCCACGCAAGCTAAGTCGCCTGCTCGACATCGCGCTGGAAAACCGCCTGCCGGTGATCCACCTGTGCGACAGTGGCGGCGCCTTTCTCGAAGAACTATCAGGCGTGTACATCGAGGGCGGCAAGGTTTTCCGCAACCAGTGCCTGCTGTCGAAGGCCAACGTGCCGCAGGTCGCCATCGTTTTCGGCCACTGTACGGCCGGCGGCGCCTACATTCCGGCGTTGTGCGACTACAGCATCATCGTGCGTGGCACCGGCGGGGTGTTCCTGGGCGGCCCGCCGCTGGTCAAGGCTGCTACCGGCGAGGAGCATACCGCAGACGAGATTGGCGGCTGCGACCTGCACACCCAGGTTTCTGGCACGGTGGACTATCCAGCCAACAGCGAGGCGCATGCGTTTGAAATCTGCCGCGACATCGTGGCCCAGTTCAAGCCGCCGACGCGCAGCTTCCTGCCCGAGCGCGAACCCGAGGCGCCCTACTACGACCCGGACGAAATCCATGGAATCGTTTCGCCCGACCATAAGGTACAGTTCGATCAGCGCGAACTCATTGCCCGCATCGTCGATGGCAGCCGTTTCCACGAATACCAGCCAGCCTATGGCACGACGCTGATCTGCGGCTACGCGTACATCTGGGGCTACCGCGTGGGTATCCTGGCCAACAACGGCGTGCTGTTCAGCGACAGCTCCAAGAAAGCGGCGCACTTCATCTCGCTGTGTAACCAGAACCGCACGCCATTGCTGTTTCTCCAAAACACCACCGGCTACATGATAGGCCGCGGCTACGAAATGGAAGGCATCACCAAGGACGGCGCAAAAATGCTGATGGCCCAGGCTGGCAGTGAGGTGCCCAAGTTCACGGTCATCACCAGCGCCGCCTTCGGCGCCGGCTACTACGGCATGTGCGGCCGCGCCTGGGACCCGCGCATGCTCTGGGCCTGGCCCAACGTGCATATGGGCGTGATGGGACCAGAGCAGGCAGCAAACACCCTGGCCGACGTAAAAATCGCACAGTTGCGGCGCAAGGGGAACGAACCCGCCGCAGATGAAATCCAGGCGCTGCGGCAACGGGTCTATGAAAAGGCGGAGCGCGAGTCCAACGCCTACTTCGGCACATCGCGCCTGTGGGACGATGGACTGCTGGCACCCGTCGATACCCGCAATGCGCTCGGCATGGCCCTGTCAGCGGCCTCGCACGCTCCCATCGCCGATCCGCACTACGGCATCTTCCGTTTCTAAAGGCACGCCCCATGACCGAACCCACCCCCTTCGGATTCGACGACGAGGCCCTCGCCGCCCGTCCCACCGTCTACCAGCCAGGCCTCTTCGCCGGGCAGGTGGCCATCGTCAGCGGCGCTGGCAGCGGCATCGGCAAGGCCATTGCCTTCCTCTACGCACGGCTCGGTGCCCGGCTCGTGATCTGCGGTCGCGACCCGGCCAAACTCGAATCCTGCGCCGAGTGGTTGCGCCGGCTGGGCAGCCCCGACGTTCTGGTGCAAGTCACCAACATTCGCGAACCCGAGCAGGTCGACCGGTTGATCGACGTTGCTTGGCTGCACTTTGGCCGCATTGACGTACTGGTCAACAATGCGGGCGGGCAGTTTCCTCAGCGGGCGCTGGACTACAGCGTCAAGGGCTGGAAAGCGGTGATCGACACCAACCTCAACGGCACCTGGTACATGATGCATGCCATTGCCCGCCGCTGGAGAGATACTTGCACCCAGGGCAACATCGTCAACATCGTCGCCACCTTCCAGCGCGGCATGCCGGGAGTGGCCCACACCTGCGCCGCGCGCGCTGCAGTCACCTACCTGTCCAAGACGGTCGCGGTGGAGTGGGCGCAATACGGCATCCGGGTCAACTGCATCGCACCAGGCGCAATTGCCAGCACGGGCTTCCGGCAGTACTCGCCAGAAGCGGTAAAAGCCTTCGCCGGAGCCAACCCGATGAAGCATGTCGGTGACGTGCAGGACGTCGCTGAAGCCGTGGTGTACCTCAGCGCGCCCAGCGGCAAGTTCATCACCGGCGAGCTGCTCACTGTGGATGGCGGCGGTGTGCTCTGGGGCGAGGCTTGGACCATCGCCAAACCCGACTACTTCAAGGTGAACGCATGAATTCAGCCGCCACACCAAACCCCAAGTTCGGCCCGGGTGACCAAGCCCTGGCCGCGTTGCCCACGGTTTACCGTGACGACCTTTTCGCCGGCAAGGTGGTGCTGGTATCGGGTGCCGGTAGCGGCATCGGCAAGGCCATCGCCTTCCTGTTTGCGCGACTTGGCGCCACGCTCGCCCTGTGCGGGCGCAAGGCCGACAACCTGGAGGACTGCGCCGAAAAACTACGCGCGCTGTCGGGACGCGAGGTGTTTATCTACCCCATGACAATCCGCGACCCCGAGCAGGTGGACGCCCTGTTGGCTGCAGTCTGGGAGCGTTTTGGTGGCATCGACGTACTGGTCAACAATGCTGGCGGCCAGTTCGCCGCCCATGCGATGGACTTCACCGTCAAGGGCTGGAACGCTGTGATCGACACCAACCTCAACGGCACATGGTTCATGATGCAGGGCGCGGCCAAGCGTTGGGTGGAGCAGGGTCGGCCCGGCAACATCGTCAACATCACCGCCGCCATCGACCGTGGCCTCACGGGCATGGCGCACACCACCGCTTCGCGCGCCGGCGTGATCGCGCTGTCGCGCACGCTGGCCATCGAATGGGCCGAACACGGCATCCGCCTCAACTGCATCGGGGCCGGAGCCATCGAGAGCAATGGCTTCAACAATTACCGAGAAGAAAACGTTTCCACCTTTTATTCCTGCAACCCGATGAAACGCGCCGGCGACGTGCAAGATATCGCCGAAGCAGTGGTGTACCTGGCGGGGCCATCCGGCAAGTTCATCACCGGCGAGGTGCTCAACGTCGAGGGCGGAATGCTGCTGTGGGGCGAGTTCTGGCCTGCCGGCAAGCCAGACTATTTCATAGTGGAACCCACTTGAGCGCGCAGGACCCTTCTGCGTCGGCAAGCTACTTCCACGGGCCGTTTCAGCAGCTCGTGGGATACGATATCCTGAACAACGAGCGCGGCCTGTATTTCCGGCTGCCAATCCGGCGCGACCACCTCAACCCCCACGGCGTGCTGCACGGCGGCGTGCCCTTGACCTTGCTCGATGCGGTCGGGGGCAGATCGCTGATTGACCGACCCATCCCTGGCAGCGGCCAGCTTATCCAGTCGTCCGTGACGGTCACGCTCACCGTGGATTTCATGCGTGCGGTCAGCACGGGTATTCTATTTGCATCTGCAACGCCAGACCACATCGGCAAGACGCTGGCCTAAGTCTCTGTCAAAGTGACGCTCGACGCACTCGACGGCGACATCGTTTCGCGCGGCATCGGCACCTACCGCATCTATACCAAGCCGCTGGTTAATTGCGTCTAATCGACACTGAATCTAGAAACGGCAATTGACTGCATGCATCCCCGATGGACCCGGCACGCGCATGAACCCAGACTTCCTGGGTGAGGGCGCTACGTACGCGATTGCGCCATCCTAGGGCGCGGCCAAATGCCGTTTCTAGGGTCATTCATGGCGGCTCGTAAATGATAGCCCTGCTGCGTTCCTGAAATCAGGTACAATCAGGCCGCCCGGAATCGCGGAAGTACCATGCCGCCCCCGGCGGGCTCGCAGACCAACTCGACTGCCATGTCGAAACTCACAACTGATGGATCTGCACCGACAAAGGAGCTGATCATCCGCGGGCCTTCTTCGAGTTCGACCAGGATCACGGCATATGGCGTGTCCTGTTTGAAAGCCGGCCCGGGAGCCCGGTGAACGACGCTAAAGGAATGCACTTTGCCGCGGCCGCTGGCAGCACGGTGCTCCAGGCGCTCACTGCCGCACGCGCGGCAAATGGCCTGCTGGTAGTACTGCACGTGAGCGCACGCCTGGCAGTGCTGCAACAGCAACTTGCCCTCGTTGATGCCCTGCCAGAAAGCTTGCGAATCGGCATCTGGCATGGGCATCGGCTTGATGTGGGCATCTTTGGGGTTGATCACAGGGTCGCCTCCGTTCCCAAAATAGTCGTTGCGTTGGTTGCGAAGCCTGCCCCCAGGCTGTGTACCAGGCCAAGTTCGGCACCCACCACCTGGCGGTCGCCGCAACGTCCACGCAGCTGGTTGATAACCTCATAAAAGTGGAACAGGGAGCCCGGCATGCCCGAGTGCGCGAACGACAGCAGGCCGCCGTGCGTGTTGCATGGAATGACACCTCCGTAGGTGATCTGACCAGCGTCGACAAAAGGCCCGCCCTCACCTTTGGCACAGAAGCCAAGATCTTCCAGCATCATGATCACCGTGCCGGTGAAGCAATCGTAGACCCCGGCCACGTCAATATCCTTGGGGCCGTAGCCGGCCATGGCATAGGCTTTGGCACTCGACTGCACCGCGCCGGTGGTGGTGAGCGAGGGCATCAAAAAGATGTGCTCGTGCGTGTAGCATTCGCCGCCACCCAGAATGTAGACCGGCTTGCCAATGCCCAAGGCCTTCGCGCGCTCGGCCGAAGTAACGACGAAAGCCGCGCCGCCATCCGAAATCAAAGAACAGTCCAGCTTGTGGTAGGGGCTTGTCACCATGCCCGAGTTGAGCACGTCGTCGACGGTGAGGGGGTCGGTCATCTGCGCCCCCGGCGTGCGGCGCGCGTGTTCACGGTGGATCACCGCCACCTTGGCCAATTGCTCTGGGGTGGTACCGAACTCCCTCATGTGCCGATGCGCGGTCATGGCGAAGGTGTTGGCCACGGGAATGCCGAACGGCATCTCGTATTGCTGGTCACGGCTTTCGGTCATCGAACGCAAGGCGAGGTCGGGCGACAGGCCGGTCAGCAGGCTGTCTCCACCGACCACCAGCACGGTTTCGGCCAGGCCACTGGCAATCGCGGCGGCGGCGCTATTGAACATCGTCGCCGCCGTGGCGCCCGAGACCTGCAGCGTGTTGGAGAATGTGGGCTGGATGCCGAGGTACTCGCTGAAGGCGACGCTGAAGCGATGAAACGGCGAGGCGAAGGCGGCGCTTGAGAGCACACCATCCACCTCACGCTTGTCGATGCCTGCCTCGGCCAGCGCCTTTCCCGCAGCATCCGCTGCCAGCGCGAGTGCACTCTTGCCCGGCACGCGTCCGACTGCCGAAAGACCAGCACCGATGATCGCTGTCTGCCCGCGAAGCGTCCGCCGTGATGACGAGGAAGATTTGAAACGTGTCATGGGAAGTCGGATCGGGAAGTAATTCAGGTTGCGGGTGCGCGCAAATGCTGACGCAATTGCACCTTGAGGATTTTGCCCACCGGATTGCGCGGGATCACATCGATCAACTCCAGCCGCTCCGGCAGCTTGTAAGCTGCCACGCCAATCTGCCGCAGGTGCGCGACGATATCTTCCAGCGTCGGCGGCTGCGCCTTGTCCTTGGGCACGACCATGATGCAGGTCTTCTCGCCCATGATGTCGTCGGGTACAGCCACCGCCGCCACCTCTTGCACGCCAGGGTGGGTCAACACCAGATTCTCCACCTCGGCAGCGCTGATATTGAAGCCGCCGCGGATGATGATGTCTTTCTTGCGGTCAAAAAAACCAACATGGCGCTCGTCACGCACGATGAAGAAATCGCCGGTACGAAAGAAGCCGTCCGGCGTGAACGAGTTCTGCGCAAGGTCGGACCGCCGGTAGTAACCGGCAAATACGTTCGGCCCACGGAAAACCAATTCGCCTACCTGGCCCGGCTGCGTGCACTCCCGGTCTTGCTCGTCGAGCAGCTTGGCCTGCACGCCTTCCATATTGGACGGCCATTCAAGCCCTGGCTTGCCCCACCAGGGGAAATGGTCCGAGCGCATGGCGAAGTCCGGCACATCGACTGGCCCCCCCACCAAGCCTGTGCCCTCGGTCTGACCCCACAGGTTGCAGATTTCGATGTTCCAGCGCCGTTTGAACTCTTCCATGCTCCAACGCGACGGCGGTGCCGAACCGGTGGCGATCGAGCGGATCGACGAGAGGTCAAGCTGGTCGACGTTGGGCAGCTTCAGAATCATGTTCAGAATCGCCGGCACCAGAATCGTGAACTGAACCCGCTCCGTGAGTATCTGCTTGAGAAACAGCTCAACGTTGAGCGGATGGTGCAACAACAGCGTGCCACGTGCCGCCAACCAGCTCATCCATGCTACGGCGCCAGTCATGTTGACCATCGGTGCAGGTGCCAGCACACGGTCGCCCTCCTGGATGCCCGCTGTACTGGGCACAAGCCGCATCTGGTAAATCCAGTTGTTATGCGACATCGGGCAGCCCTTGGAATAAGATTCGGTCCCCGAGGACCAGCAGATGCTGAAGATATCGTTGGGACCGATACTGATCGCGTCCAGCAACGCCAGGTCCGGTGCCTGCGCGGACATGGCAGTGATGTCTTCGAGCACCAATGTATTGCAGCCCAGCTTGTCAGCCATGGCGATGTGATTGAAGCCCTTGAAGTCCTTCACGCCGATGTACAGCCGTGCCTGACTGGTATCAAAAACGTTGCGCAACTCGGTTTCGCGCCACTGCATCGCCACAGGCGACAGCACGCCACCGGCACGGGAAACAGCAAAGTACAGCGCAATCAACTCCCAGACGTTGGGCAGCTGCGCGACCACAACATCATCCTTTTTTAACCCCCAGCGTATCAACCCAGTGGCGATAGCATCAACGGCCTGACCGAACTCGCGCCAGGTCACCGAGGTGGCGGGCGTGCCGATCAGCGCCTCGCGGTCTGGGGTGTCGACGATAGCCACCCGTTCAGGAACATGGGTCACGTGTGTTGCAACGACATCGAGCAACGTTCGGTCACCCCACAATCCGGCAGACGTGTAGCGTTCAATCGTGGCAGGGCTATGCAGAATCATGTTGCAGGTCTCCAAAAAAGCAAACAACTCAGGTCGCGATCCACTTTGATCACTCCCTGAGGATCAAAAACCATGGAAGCTGGCGAAGGCATCCACCTCGGCACGTTCGGTAATGAAGGCGTTTTCCGGGGCCGACAGGTCTTCGTGACCCAAGGCAATACCGCAGGCCAGGATCTCGTGGTCGCCGATCGGCAGCTGGGTACGCGCCACTTTGTGGAACCAGGCAAACGCCGCCTGCGCACAGGTGTGCAGGCCTTGGGCACGCGCGGCGATCAGGATGTTCTGGATGAACATCCCCAGGTCCATGAAGCTGCCGGTGTTCAGGCGACGGTCCAGCGTGACTATCAGCCCGACCGGCGCGTCAAAGAACAGGTAGTTGCGCAGCATCTGGTGCTCGCGCGCCGCCATATCGTCGCGGCCGATGCCCAGGCTGGCATACAGGCCGAAACCGCAGCGGCGCCGGCGCTCCAGATACGGCTCAACCCAGGTCGTGGGGTAATAGGCGTACTCGGGCAGGTGGCGGTCGGCTTCGTGGGTGGCCGCATGGATGATTGACTCGCACAAGCGCTGCCGGGCCTCGCCTGCCACCGCATAAACCCTCCACGGCTGCACATTGTTGCCACTCGGCGCCCGCGCCGCCACGTTCAAGATGTGATGAACGACCGAGGTGGGAATGGGCGTGGGCAGAAAACGCCTGACCGATTTTCGGCTGCGGATCGCTTCGTCGACATGCATGGGAATACACCGCCTTTCTGACATGCCAAATAAAGGAAAATTTATACGTGCACCCGCACTGGACTCCAGCACGACCTTCAGTGTATATTATGTCATGATTTCTAACAAACAACCGTTCGACTGGGTGCCGACCCCGGACCTGATGGCGCAATCGAACCTCACCGCCTTCCTGCGCAAGGTTGGCGAATCGAGCTTCGCGAGCTTGAGCGCTCGTGCCGATGCCGATCCGGCATGGCTTATGGAAGAGGTGCTCGACTTCTGCGACATGCGCTTCTACAAGCCCTACACCCAGATGCTCGACACCTCGCGCGGCATCGAATGGGCGCGCTGGTGTGTAGGCGGCACGACCAACATCGTCTTGAATTGTCTGGACCGGCACCGCGGTACGCCGGTGTGGGATCAGACCTTCCTGGTCTGGGAGGGAGAAGACCCGAAAGACCGCAGAAGCCTGAGCTATCGCGAGTTCGATGCCGAGGTTTGCCGTCTGGCAGGCGCGATGACGTCGCTTGGCATAGGGCGGGGCGACCGGGTCGGCCTGTTCATGCCCAACCTGCCAGAGACCTTCATCGCGTTTTTTGCGGTGCTGAAAATAGGCGCGGTCCTGATGCCTCTGTTTTCCGGCTTCGGGCCGCAGCCGATCATCTCGCGCCTGAACGATGGCGAAGCCAAAGCCGTGCTGACAGTCGATGGCACCTGGCGGCGCGGCAATCCAGGGGCCATGAAGCAAGTGCTCGACGAAGCGCTGGCCGAAGTGCCAAGCGTCCAGCATGTAATGGTACTAAGCCACCTCGGCGAAGCACTCGCCTGCCCGATGACACCCGGACGCGACCACGACTGGGCCACGCTGGTGGCCAACCAACCCGCCGACCACCCGACTGCCGAAATGGAGGCCGAGGCACCCGCCGTGCTGCTCTACACCTCCGGCACCACCGGCAAGCCCAAGGGCTGTGTCTGGACGCATGTCAGCTTCCTTGGCTCGATGGTCACGCGCGACATGCATATCTGTGGCGACTTCAAGCCAACGGATCGATTCTTCTTCATGAGCGACATGGGCTGGATGGTGGGTGCCATGTGCGCCTGCATTCCAAGCTACTTCGGCGGCAGCCTGCTGGTGGCCGAAGGCACACCCGACTTTCCCGATACCGGCCGCTTCTGGCGCTTGCTGCAGGACCACCAGGTCAGCTATGCCGGGGTGGCGCCGACGCTGATCCGGGGGCTAATGCGCTATGGGGATGAGGACGTCAAACGCTACGACCTGTCGTCGCTGCGCGTCACTTGCTCAGGCGGTGAGGCCTGGACCGAGGCACCGTGGCGCTGGTTCTTCAAGCATGTCTGCAAGTCGACGCTTCCGTTCCTGAACATCGTGGGCGGCACCGAGGTCGGCGGCTGTAATTTCACCGGTACCCTGCACCATCCTCTGCGTCCTGGTTCGTTTGGCGCGCGCGGCCTCGGTGCAGGCGTTGACATCGTGAACGAAAGTGGCCAGCCGGTCGGCCCCGGGGAAGTCGGTGAACTGGTGCTGCGCAACCCCAACATCGGCTTTACCAAAAGCCTGTGGCGCGACGATGAGCGCTACCTCGACAGCTACTGGCGTACCCTCCCCGGCCTGTGGGTGCATGGCGATTTCGCCATGCGTGACGCAGACGGTCTGTTCTACATCCTCGGCCGCAGCGACGACACGATCAAGGTCTCGGGCAAGCGCACCGGCCCGTCGGAAATCGAAACGCTGCTCACCGGCACCGGCAAGGTGTCGGAGGCAGCCGTGATCGGCGTGCCCGACGAGGTCAAGGGCTCGGCCATCGTCTGCGTCTGCGTGCCGATGCCCGGCGTGGCTGCGGACGCGGTGCTGCAAGCCGAACTGTCGGGGGCCGTGGTTGCAGGCATGGGCACGTCTTACCGTCCTCGCCAGGTGCTGCTGGTCAGCGACCTGCCGAAGACACGCAACATGAAGATCATGCGTCGCGTCGTGCGTGCCGTGTACCGCGGCGAGAGCCCTGGCGACCTTTCCTCACTGGTCAACCCGGAGTCCGTGGCCGAACTGCAGGGAAAACTGGCAGGGTGAGACTTCGATCGCTCCGTAGGCGAAAGCTCAGATTGGGTTCCGCTCCACCAGTTGGCGGGCAATGATCAGGCGCTGCAGTTCGTTGGTGCCCTCGCCGATGCACAGCAGCGGCGAGTCTCGGTAATAGCGTTCGACGTTCAGCTCTTTAGAGTAGCCGTAGGCACCGTGAATGCGCAGGGCCTCCATGGCGTTTTCAACCGCCGCCTCGCTGGCGAACAGCTTGGCCATACCGGCTTCCATGTCGCAGCGCTGGCCGGCGTCATAAGCACGCGCGGCCTGTTCAACCAGCAGCCGCGCCGCCTCGGTCCGGGTCGCCATGTCAGCCAACTTGAGCTGAATGGCCTGGTGATCGCAGATCGGCTTGCCAAATGTGCGCCGCAGTTGCGCATAGGCAACCGATTCCTCCAGGCAGGCGCGCGCCACACCCACGCCGCGTGCCGCCACATTGATGCGCCCAAGCTCGAGCCCGCCCATCACTTGCTTGAAGCCTTGCCCTTCCACACCGCCCACCAGATTTTCGGACGGCACGCGGAAGTTGTCGAACACCAGCTCGGCGCTGTCAATGCCCTTGTAGCCGAGCTTTTCCAGCTTGCGGGTGGAGGTGAAGCCCGGGCCTTTCTCGCAGATGAACAGGCTCATTCCAAGATGCCGTGGCTGCGCTTGGGGGTCGGTCTTGACCAGCACGGCAAAGGCCTGTCCATGGATGCCGTTGGAGATCCAGGTCTTGGTGCCGTTGATGACGTAGTGATCACCGTCGCGGCGCGCCACCGTGCGCACCGCCTGCAGATCGGTGCCGCAATCGGGCTCGGTCAGTGCCAGCCCGCCGCGCAGTTCGCCTCTGGCAAAGAGCGGCAGAAAACGCTGGCGCTGCGCCTCGGTGCCGTTGCGCTGCACGCAAGCTGCCATGATGAGGTGAGAATTGATGATGCCGGACACCGACATCCAGACCCGCGCGATGCGCTCCACAACCTTGGCATAGGTGCTGGCCGACAGGCCCAGGCCGCCGTATTCCTCTCGGATGATGCAGCCAAACAGGCCCATCTCGCGCATCCCGGCGACAATGCCGACCGGCCACTCGTCGGCATGTTCGAGCCGCTGCGCCACCGGCTTGATCTCCCTCTCTACGAAGCGCGCGACGGCATCGAGCACCAAACTTTCTTTTTCAGCATCAAAGGCCATGGGCTGGCTGGTGGTCATCAGGGTGCTTCGGAGGTGTTGGACTGGGTCAGGGTGCGCGCCAAGGTGGCTGCGTCTTTGATCCGGTCAGCCGCCAGCACGGCGTCGCGCCAGCGCAGCGCTTGATCGCGTGGCAGCGCCAGCAGCGCATTGCGCATGAATTTGGTCTCGATGTCAGCGCCCGTGATGGGTTGACCCGGCGCGCCGCGGTGCATTGACTCACGCCAACGCAGTTTGCGCCCATCGTGCGTGCGCACGCGCAGTTCGCCCGAAAAGAAGGCCGTGTATCGGCCTCGGGGTCAGCCACGTGCGCTATGCGGTCAGCCAGCGCCTGCACCTGCGGGTCGCTCAGGTTGGCAGCATCCAGTTCGGTCAGCCCCAACTCCCCGCGCAGCAGGGCCAGCGCGACAAGGTGGTGAATGCTGAACTGCGACTCATAGACGTTGGCCGGGCGGCGCTTGGCCGCAACGGGTTCGCACACCACCGGGTGCACCCCTTGCGGCAGGAGCACTTGCACCGATGCCACCTCCTCGGCGCGCAAACCAGCGGCCCACAGCGCCAAGGCGGCGTCGATGCTGGCATGCGTGAAGTGGCACGTCGGATACAGTTTGACGGCGACATCGAGCACTTCCCAGCGCTCGCCCAAGCCGCGCGTGCACTGCGACAGGTCGGCCTGCAGGCCGCGCGCAGCAAGGTGACTGGCGTACAGGCCAAAACGCCCCTCGTAAGGTTGCGAAGGGCCGCGAAAACCGGCTCCGGCCAGCGCCGGGGCTGTCAGTCCGCAGACACCGGCCCAGCCCGGGTGCATGCGCTTGGTCCAGGCACCGTCGCTCAGAAATTCCATGCTGCCGGAAGCCATGGACAACACCACGCCTTGCGCGTGTTCGAGTCCGGCTCGGTCCAGCCCCATCAACTTGCCCGCCGCCAGCGTGCAACCAAAAGCCCCCACCAATCCGGTCGGATGAAAGCCAACGTCGTGGAAGCCGCCCCGGGCCGCTGCACCCAGGCGGGCTGCGACCTCAATCGCCAGCACGTAGGCTGCAATCATCTCGGCACCCGTGGCATGCCGCTGTGCCGCCAGGCCCAGCGCCAGCGAAAAGGCGCTGGCGCCGGGGTGCGTGATCGCGCCGGGGTGGGTATCCTCAAAGTCCAATCCATGCACCAGAATGCCATTCATCAACACCGCATCACGCAACGGCAACGGCGCAAAGGTGCCCATAACGGCGCTATCGCCCGCGCCGCCCAAGGCCTGCAGACCGCGGTAGGCGCAGTGAGCGAAATCCTGCTGTGACGACGCTAATGCGATGCCCAGTGCGTCGAGCATCAGCAGCTTGGCCCGTTCGACCACGGCCGCCGGCAGCATGCCGGGCTCGAGGTCATGCGCGAACGAAGCCAGCTGCGCGGCAATGCTGGGGGCGGCGTCAGGGGTGTTTGGAATCATTTTCAAGAACCTCGCTTGCGGCAATTCACGGCAGACTGAGCGCAGCCAGTGACTGGACGTAACGATCTTGTCCATCCTGCGCTCCGTTGACACTGAGACCCACCGGCCGCAACAAGCCATCGCGCAGGCCATAAACCAGCCCATGCACCTCGACTTGCTGCCCGCGCTCCCAAGCACGACGCAGGATGGTGGTGCGGCACACATTGCTGACCTGCTCGATCACGTTCATCTCACAAAGCCGGGCGGCGCGCTCGTCGGCACAGGAAATGCCGTCAAGCCGATCGGCGTGCTTGCGCGCCACGTCTTCCAGATGACGCAGCCAGTTGTCGGCCAGGCCGGTTCGGCGCTGTTCGACCACGGCCTGCACGCCGCCGCAACCGTAGTGCCCTACCACCAGCACATGCTCGACCTTGAGCACCTCGACCGCATATTGCAGCACCGTCAGGCAGTTCAGGTCAGAGTGCACCACCAGGTTGCCGACGTTGCGGTGCACGAACACCTCGCCCGGCTGCAAGCCCACGATTTCATTGGCTGGCACCCGGCTGTCGGAGCAGCCGATCCACAGATAGCGTGGCATCTGCTGCCTCGCCAGCCGCTCGAAGTACTGCGGGTCCAGGGCCGCGCAGCGCGCCGACCAGGCACGGTTGTTCTCAAACAAAGGGTTCAGACTGGACATGGCTTTTCTCCAGTGCGCCATCAGCGGCGCTGCACATTGGCTTTCCGTTCCCGGCAAAGGCGGGCGGGCTGCCGCGCCCGGCGACGTGCAAATCTGGGTTCACGCGCTGCATCCGGCCGTTGGCAATCAGGTGAAGTGCCGAGCCTATGACCACAAGGTCTGCGATCAGGGTTTTATGGAACATGTCAGCCCCCGCGCCAGCGCGGTGGGCGCTTTTCGTTGAAGGCCTTGACGCCTTCGAGTCGATCGGCCGACGACACCAGCACGTTGTAGGCCGCAATGTCGAGCATGTAACCGCTGTGAAAGTCGATTTCGCCGCCGCGCGAGGCGGTCAGTTTGGCGTAGCGGGTGGCCATCGGTGCAGCCCGCACGATTTCGCGCGCGTCGGCCACTGCGGCGGCCAGCGCCGTGCCCGGCTCGGCCAAGTCAGTTACCATGCCCCATTCGGCGGCTTCTTCGGCTGAAAACCTTTGTGCGGTGAGCAGCAGCTTCTTGGCCCGCCGTACGCCGACCGCGCGCACCAGGTTCTGGATGCCACCGCCGCCAGGCATGATGCCGCGCCGCAGTTCGGGCAGCGAAAACACCGCCGCGCGCGAGGCGATGATGTAGTCGCACATCAGCGCCAGTTCGCAGCCACCGCCATGCGCGTGGCCTTCGACGGCGGCGATCACCGGTTGCGGAAAATCCTTGACTGCCAGAAAGACCTCTTCGGCGAGCTGGTGCTGGCGCCGCCACTGGCCGTCGGTCATCCCGTCGCGCTGCTTGAGGTCGCCGCCGGCCGAGAACGCGCGGCTGCCGGCACCGGTGAAGATCAGCACGCGCAAGGCGTCGTCAAAAGCCAGTTCATGCAAGGCCTCGCGCAACTCGACGAACATCTGCGTGTTCATCGCATTCATCACCTCGGGCCGGTTCAGCACCAGAGTGCGAATGCCGTCAGTGGGATCAGTGTTGGGCGCGGCTTCGACGCGCAGGGTAGTGTAGTCCATGGTCGGGAATGGCGGCTTTAAAGCGGTCAATAGGATCGGGGCATGCCCAGCAGGTGCTCGGCCACCTGCGCCAGCACCAGGTTGTTGGAAATCGGCGCGGTCCGAAACAGCCGTGACTCCTTCCACTTGCGCTCGATGTCAAACTCGCAGGCTATGCCGTAGCCGCCAAAGGTGCTCATCGCCGCCTCGGCCGCCTCCCAGGCGGCTTCGCTGGCCAGGTACTTGACCATAGTCGCTTCGCGGCCGCAGGGCAAACCTGCGTCGAACAGCGTGACGGCCTTGTTGCGCATCAGTTCGGCGGCTTCGATGTTGATATGCGCGCGAGCGATGGGAAACTGCACCCCCTGGTTGGCACCGATCGGACGGTCGAAGACGACACGCTCGCTGGCATAACGCGAGGCCTTTTCGACAAACCACTTGCCGTCGCCGATCGCCTCGCTGGCCACTAGCAGGCGCTCGGAATGCAGCGAGTCGAGCAGGTAATAAAAGCCCTTGCCTTCTTCGCCGATGCGGTCGTCGTCGCTGACCTCAAGGTTGTCAATGAAGACCTCGAACGTGTGGTGGTTGATCATGGTGCGGATCGGCTTGGCCTTGAGCGAGGAGCCAGCCTTGGCGATATCGACCAGAAACAGGCTCAGGCCGTCGGTCTTCTTGGCCGATTCCTCGAACGGCGTGGTGCGCGCGATCAGCAGGTACATGTGCGAGTGGCTGTAACGCGACGTCCATATCTTCTGGCCGTTGATGACATAACCGCCGGCCACCTTGCGCGCGAAGGTCTTGATGCGCAGCGTGTTGGAGCCTGCATCGGGCTCGGTCACGCCGAAAGCCTGCAGGCGCAGGCTGCCGTCGGCAATGCGCGGCAGCGTCTTGCGCTTTTGCGCCTCGCTGCCATGCCGCAGGATTGAGGCCATGGTGTACATCTGCGCATGGCACGAAGCGCTGTTGCCACCGTTGCGATTGACCTCTTCCAGGATGGTGCAGGCATCCATCAGCGACAGCCCGGAACCGCCGTATGCCTCAGGGATCAGCGCGGCCAGCCAGCCTGCCTCGATCATGGCATCGACAAATGCCTCCGGATAGGCGCCGTCCTGCGCGCACTGGCGCCAGTAATCGGGGCCAAAGCCGTCGCACAGGGCTTTCACGGCGGAACGAATCTGCGTCTGTGTTTCCGTGTAGCTGAAGTCCATGGGTATCCCCTGAGGGCTCACCTTCTGAACACGCCGAATTGCGTGTCGCGCTGGGGCACGCGTATCGGCTGCTTGAAGCGCTCCCGGTCTTCATCGATCCAGCTGGCACCCGCGCACCGGTGGATGGTCCCGCGCACCATGGTCAGCGTGGCGGCGGGCTGTTCGGGGCTACCGCAGCCAGCGCCGCAAAACGCTGCAGGTGGTGGTCGGCGCTGCCGAACAGGTTGCAAAAGAGGGTGAGACGGCGGAAGTAGTGGCCAATGTCCAGCTCCTCGGTCATGCCCACCCCGCCGTGCAACTGCACCGCCTGCTGGGCGACGAAGCGAGCTCGCTCGCCAATGGCCGCCTTGGCGGCCGACACGGCGCGCGAACGAGTCACCGCATCAAGATGCTCGGCATGCAAGGCCGCCATCAACACCAGGGAGCGAGTGGCTTCGACGGCGGCAAACATATCGACCAGACGGTGCTGGATAACCTGGAAGCTGGCAATCGGCACGTCAAATTGTTTGCGCGTACTGACGTATTCGCCAGTCTTTCGCAGCAGCGCGCCCATCGCGCCCAGGGCATCGGCGCAGGCGGCCACAATGCCCAGATCGATCAAGTGCTCCAGCAGCGCAAGGCCTTCGCCTTCGGTGCCGAGCAGCGCGCCCTCGCCGAGCACGACATCGTCGAGCCGGAGATCGCCGGCCCGGCTGCCGTCATAGACCTTGTACCCCGTCACCTGCACCCCCGGCGTGCTGGCCCCGACCAGAAACAAGCTGATCCCCTGGCGCTCATTGACCGCGCCCGACGTCCTGGTCACGACGACAAAGCCGTCCGCCCAGGGCGCGCCCAGCACGCCGCTCTTGCGACCCGACAGCACCCAGCCACCGCCCTTGGCCGTGGCGCGGGTCTGCACATGGGCGAGGTCGTGACGCGCATCGACCTCGGTGTGCGCCAAGCTGAGAATGAGTTCGCCCGAAGCCAGTCCTGGCAGCCACGTCGAGCGCTGCGCCGGGCTGCCTGCGCGCGCCACCGCCTGCGCACCGAGCACCGTGCTGGCAAGGTAGGGTTCTACCGCCAGCGCCGCACCCAAGGCCTCGGCGACCTGGATCGTCTCGACAATGCCTCCGCCGAAACCGCCATCCGCTTCGGGCAGGGCCACGCCCAGCCAGCCGAACTCGCCGAATCGCCGCCAGTGCTCGCGGCTCATGCCAGGCTCGGAGGCGACGATTTTGTTGCGGGCATCGAAACCGTACTCGGCGCGCAAAAATTTCTGCGCCGCGTCACGCAGCATCGTTTGTTCTTCAGACAAATCAAAGTTCATGCGGTTTCCTTTAGCGTGCGCCGCCGGCCAGAAGCATCTTGGCCAGTACGTTCTTCTGCACCTCGTCGCTGCCACCGTAGATGGTGGCAGCGCGTGAGAAGCAGTAGCGCGGCATCGCATGCGCGTAGCGCCCGTGGCCCAACTCGCCGCCCTCGTGCCAGGGCCACGCCATCTCGGCGGCGATTTCCACGTCCAGCTCGGACAAGGTCTGCTGCACCGCCGTGCCCATGGTCTTGAGCAGTGAGGATTCCGGCCCCGGTGCCTTGCCTGCGGCGGTGGCCGCGAGCACACGGAAATTGGTGTATTCAAGCGCCATCAGTTCAATCTCGGCACGCGCCAGCTTGAGGCGCATCGCGCCATCCTCGGCCAGCGGTCGGCCGCCCGAGCGGCGCTCATCCGCTGCGGCATACAGGTTGGCCAGATGCGCCTTGCAGTCGGCCACGCCGGCGATGCTGGTGCGCTCGTGCGTCAGCAGGTACTTGGCGATATCCCAGCCCTGGCCCTCACGGCCGACCAGGTTTTTCCGGGGCACGCGAACGTCGGTGAAGAACACCTGATTGAGGTGATGCTCGCCGTCGATCGAGACGATGGGCTTGACCTCTATGCCAGCACGGTCCATCTCGATCAGCAGGAAGGAAATCCCTTCCTGCTTTTTCCCGGTGCTGGATGTGCGCACCAGGCAGAACATGTGGGTGGCCCAGTGAGCGTAGGTGGTCCAGATTTTTGAGCCGTTGACGATGTAGTCGTCGCCATCGGCCACGGCCGTGGTCTTCAAGCTGGCCAAATCCGAGCCTGCGCCCGGCTCGGAATAGCCCTGGCACCACCAGTCGTCACAGCGACGGATACGCGGCAGGTACTGCGCTTTTTGCTCAGGCGTTCCAAAGGCGATCAGCACCGGCCCGAGCATGATTACCCCCATCGACAGGCCCACCGGCGCGCTGGCCGCCGCGCGTTCAAGGTCAAAGATGTAGCGCTGCGTTGGCGTCCAGCCCGGCCCACCGTGCTCCTTGGGCCATCCGGTGACCAGCCAGCCTTGCGTGTCGAGTCGGCGCTGCCATTGAACGATGTCGTCCTTTTGCAGCATTTCTCCGGTGACGGTCTTGCGCTTGAGATCGGCTGGCGTGTGGGTCTTGAACCATGCGCGAACCTCTTGCTGGAACGCTCTGTCTTGCGGGCTGAAATCGATGTCCATCGTGTGCCTCTGTGCGCTGGTGATGTGCGTTTCAGATCGAGATGCCGCCGCCGCAGATCAGGGTCTGGCCGCTGACGTAGTTCGATTCGGGAATGCACAGCAGATAAACCGAACCAGCCGCCTCCTCGGGCGTTCCGCCGCGACCCAGCGGAATGGTGCGCTCCATCATTTCCAGCAGATCAGGATTGACACCAACCTTGATCTTGTGGCCTTCAACATCAATCGAGGCATCGCCTGCGGCCGAAGCTTCGGTCAGCCGCGTCTTGATCATGCCGAAAGCGACAGCATTGACGTTGACCTTGTAGCGCCCCCACTCCTTGGACAGCGCCTTGGTCAGACCGATGATGCCGGCCTTGCCGGCCGAGTAATTGGCCTGGCCGGCATTGCCGCCGGTGCCGGCGATGGACGAGATGTTGACCACCTTGCGGAACACTTCCTGCCCTGCTTCGGCTTCCTTGCGCGAAGAGGCACGAATGAACTCCGCGGCCGCGCGCAGAATCTTGAACGGCGCGGTCAGGTGCACATCAATGATCGCATTCCATTGCTCGTCGGTCATCTTCTGGACCACGTTATCCCAGGTGTAGCCGGCGTTGTTGATGATGATGTCCAGGCCGCCGAAGTTGTCGATCGCGGTCTTGACGAAGCGATCAGCGAAGCCGTCGGCGGTGACGCTGCCTACGCAGGCCACGGCGGTGCCGCCGGAGGCCTTGATATCGGCCAGCGTCTGCTCGGCCGGCGCGGCATCGAGGTCATTGACCACGACCTTGGCTCCTTCACTGGCGAGCTTCATGGCGATGGCGCGCCCAATGCCGCGACCCGATCCGGAGACGATCGCGACTTTGCCTTCGAGTTTCTTCATGGTGTGTGTCCTTGCTTGTGAATGAATCGAAAAGAGATAGAGCTCTCGACCGCCCTTCGGTGGTCCGTCAGTTCAGGGCCACCAGAGCCTCGCCCGCCAGCGTGATTTCACCCGTGGCCTTGGCCGCGCTGATTTGAACGCGCACGCAGGGGCGACCGGCGTGGTTGAGCTTCTCGACCACCTTGCCGCTGCAGCGCACGCGGTCACCCAGGTGGGTCATGGCTGCAAAGCGAACGCCATAGCTGAGAATCTGGCGCTGCGGCACCCATTCGGTGAGTGCATGCCCCAGATACGCCATCGACAACATGCCTTGAGCAAACACGTCCTTCATGCCCGCGCCACGGGCGAAGTCGATATCGATGTGGATCGGATTGTGGTCTCCCGATGCACCGGCGAACAGGGCCAGAGTGGTGCGGGTGATGGGTGGCAACTCCAGCACGGGCATGTCATCACCGACCTGGATCATCTTTATTGGAGAGTTCATGGATATTTCCTTCAGGCGTGGCGCACGACGATCACCGCGTGCAAGTCGGCGACATGCTCGCCGAACTGATTGGTGACTTTCGTGTCGTTGACGACAAACTCGAGCGCGCCATCCTTCTTGTCGTAGATGTCGGCAACCCGGGTCTGAAAGCGTAGCGTGTCGCCAGCGCACACCGGGGCGTGATAGTCGAAGCGTTGCTCACCGTGCAAAACCTCGCGCAGATCGATCTTGAGCGTGTCGAGCAACTTCATCAACACGCCCGAATCGCTCTCGGCACCAAAGATAAAGGTCGGTGGCGCAACAACGCTGCGGTAACCGGCGGCCTTGGCGGCGGCCTCGTCGAAGTAAATCGGGGCGGCGGCACCGATCACCTCGGCAAAGAAACGGATGCGCCCCTTCTCCACCTCCCACAGCGTCGGCGGCACCTCGTACCCGATGAATTTTTTGTCAATCATGGCATTCAAGCTCCGGCTTTCCTGTGGTGACGCTCAAGCGGCCTGGTAGAGCGTGACGACGCAAGCGCCGCCCAGCCCAAGGTTGTGCTGCAAGGCCACGCGCGCGCCCGCCACCTGGCGTTGATCCGCCGTGCCACGCAGTTGATGGGTCAGCTCAAAACATTGCGCCAGGCCCGTTGCACCCAGCGGATGACCCTTGGATAACAGGCCACCCGACGGGTTGGTGACGACCTTGCCGCCATAGGTGTTGTCGCCGTCCAGCACGAACTTCTCTGCGCCACCCAGGGGACACAGGCCCAGAGCCTCGTAAGTCAGCAGTTCATTCTGTGCAAAGCAGTCGTGCAACTCGACCACATCCACGTCGTCCGGCCCGATGCCGGCTTGCGAATAGACTTTTTGCGCCGCATCGCGTGCCATGTCGAAGCCGACCAGACGCATCATGTCGCGCGATTCGAAGGTGCTGGGGAAGTCTGTGCTCATCGACTGGGCGCGGATGGAGACGCGGGTGTCTAGCCCATGCTTCTTGGCAAAGGCTTCAGAGCAGATAACCGCGGCGGCGGCACCACAGGTCGGCGGGCACGCCATCAAGCGCGTCATCACACCGGGCCAGACGACAGGTGCGTTCATCACGTCGTCAACACTGACCTCCTTGCGAAACAGCGCGAGCGGGTTGTTGGCGGCATGGCGGCTGGCCTTGGCACGAATGCGGGCGAAGGTGTCCAGGCGGGTGCCGTATTTGTCCATGTGCGCCTTGCCCGCACCGCCAAAGTAACGAATCGCCAGCGGGATTTCCGGGTGGCCCACCAGTTCGGCGGTGGTGCGATCGAATTCTTCAAAGGGCGTGGGCCTATCCTCGAACTGAGCCTTGATGGCACCTGCGGCCATCTGCTCAAACCCCAAGGCCAAAACGCAATCGACCGCCCCGCTTTCCACCGCCTGGCGCGCCAGAAACAGCGCGCTCGAACCGGTGGAGCAGTTGTTGTTGACATTGACAATCGGTATGCCACTCATGCCCACTGGATACAGTGCGCGCTGACCGCAGGTGGAATCACCATACACGTAGCCGACGTAGGCCTGCTGAATCATGGGGTACTCGATGCGCGCGTCGGCCAGCGCCTGGCGCACAGCCTTCTCCCCCATCACGTGATAAGGCTCGCTGGCACCCGGCTTGGTGAAAGGAACCATGCCGACGCCGGCGACGATGACTTTATGACTCATGACTCTCTAACTCCTCAAATTAAGCGTCGGCTGACGCGGATGAATGGCCGGGTTGCAGGCGGCGCGACCGGATGGTTGCCAACGCGGCAGCGCCAAGTGAACGTGTACGCAATGAAGTCTACCTAACGCTTGACAGTTTTGCAATGCCCCAGTAAATTCACACTGAGCTAAAGATTTGCATCGACGCCGGTGGATCGATCTGGCGGGTGTCGTAACTCTTTGATCCACAACCCAAACACTGATTGACACCCCGACATGGTCGCTCCTCGCAGTTTCGCCCTCTCCGCCGATGACCGCGCCGTACTCGACGCTGCGGACAAGTTCGCCCGCAAGGAATTTGTACCGCTCGCGCGCCGCATGGACGACGAGGAATGGTGGCCTTCGGATATTTTTCAGAAAATCGGCGCGGCCGGCTTCATGGGCGTCACAGTACCCACGGAGCATGGCGGCGCAGGCATGGACTTGTTCAGTTCGGGCCTGATCTGCCAGACCTTCGCGCGTTGGAACCCTGCCATCGCGCTGTCGTGGGCGGCGCACGACAACCTGTGTGTCAACAACATTCATCGCAACGCCAGTGAAGCGCAGCGCCGCCAATACCTGCCCGGCCTATGCGACGGCAGCAAGATTGGCGCGCTCGGCCTGACCGAACCCGGCGCCGGCTCGGATGCACTAGGTGCCATGCGCACCAGCGCACGCCGTGAGGGCGACCACTACATCCTCAACGGCACCAAAATCTACATCACCAACGGTCCGGTGGCCGATGTGCTGCTGGTCTACGCCAAGACCGCCCCGGAACTCGGTGCCAAGGGCATCTCGGCCTTCATCGTCGAAAAGGACTTCCCCGGCTTCAAAGTGGCGCAAAAACTGGTCAAGATGGGCTTTCGCGGCAGCCAGACCGGAGAGCTGGTGTTTGACAACTGCCGCGTGCCGGCGACCAACCTGGTGGGCAAGGAAAATGAGGGCGTCAAAATCGTCATGAGCGGGCTCGACCTGGAGCGCGCGCTGGTGGCCGCGCTGTGCGTCGGTATATGCGAGCGCGCGCTCGAATTAGGCGTCGAATACGCCAGGACACGCGTGCAGTTCGGTAAACCTATCGGCAGCTTTCAGATGGTGCAGGCCATGCTGGCCGAGATGTATACCGAAACCGAGGCAATGAAGACCCTCGTCTGGCGCACGCTGGCCGAGGTCAACGATCTCGAGGTCGGCAGCGGCGGGCGCGGCGCTGCGCACAAGATCACCGCGGCGTCCATCCTGTACGCGGGTGAGGCCTGCAACCGCATCCTCAACCATGCCGTACAAATTCACGGCGGCAGCGGCTACATCTGGGAGTCCGAAATCAACCGGCTGTTCCGCTGCATCAAAATCCTCGAAATCGGTGCGGGCACCTCCGAGGTGCGCAAAATGATCATCGCAGAGGAACTGCTGCGCAACTGATTCCCTACTGCATTGCCAACAACCGTGCCCGCGCCTTGCCTGAGGCAGGACGCACAACGATTCCATAAGGACATAAGGAGACAACGAACATGGCAACCCCCTCCACCATCCTGTTCGAACAGCGCGGCGCCACGGCCTGGATCACGCTGAACCGGCCCGAGGCCATGAACGCGCTCTCCGACGCCATGTGCGCCGAACTGCTCGAGGCCACCGAGCGCTGCGAGCGCGATACCTCGATCCGCGTGATCGTGCTCACCGGCGCCGGACGCGCGTTCTGCGCGGGCGCCGACCTCAAGGGCGTATTCGAAAACAAGCAAAGCAGCCCAGGCCCGCGCGACCCCATGGGCGAGTTCCTCGACCTGGTCAACCGCATGATGGACAAACTGCGCTTTTGTCCCAAACCGACCATTGCAGCACTCAACGGTCTGACCATTGCCGGCGGGCTCGAGTTGGCCATGGCCTGCGACCTGATGCTGGCCACCGAGAGTACGCGCATCGGCGACGCGCACGCCAATTTCGGCGTCTTTCCCGGTGCCGGCGGCGCGGCCATCCTGCCGCGGCGCATAGGGCCGACGGCGGCCAAGTACCTGCTCTTCACGGGCGACACCATGCCCGCACGCGACCTGGTGCCGCTGGGCCTCGTGAACCGTGTCGTGCCCGACGCCGAGTTCGTACCCGAGGTCGAGAAGCTCGCCGCACGTATCGCCAGCAAGAGCCCGCTGGTGCTGCGCCGCATGAAGCAGACCGTGGCCGACGGGCTCGAGCAGCCGCAAGCTGCAGCGCTGCGCCTGGAGCGCCTGGTGCTCGAGGCGCACAGCCATTCGCACGACATCCAGGAAGGCCTCGCAGCCTTCGTCGGCAAGCGCACGCCCGACTTCAAGGGCTATTGAACCCCGGCTGCGGCGCGAGCGCCCAAAGTGGATCGCGCCGGCCACGGCAAAGTATTTTTTGAGAAATCAATCCCGAAAAGATAGCTGCTTACGCTTTATTCACAAGCATCGAATGCCTATTTTTATCATCCATTATTGCTATTGTTTTTGAAACTCAGGAGCCCTCCATGAGCCACACCCAGCCTCCCGTTTACATCGCCGGCATCGGCATGACACCCACCGGCAAGTTCCTTGACAAGAGCATCAAACAGCTCACGGCCGACGCTGTGCATGCGGCGCTCGCGGACGCGGGCCTTTCGGTAGCCGACATCGAATCGGCCTTTTTCTCCAACGCCACACAAGGCGCGCTCGAGGGGCAGACCATGGTGCGCGGCCAGATCGCGCTGCGCACCATGGGCTTCGAGGCCATTCCCATCTTCAACGTCGAGAACGCCTGCGCGAGCGCAAGCTCGGCGTTTCACCTCGCAGTGCAGTACGTGCGCTCGGGCGCGGGCGAGATCGCGCTTGCCGTGGGCGCCGAAAAAATGTTCTGCGCCGACAAGGCCAAGATGTTCAGCGTGTTCGACGGTGCCTGGGACGTCTCCACCGTCGAGCAAAACAAAAGCACGCTGCTGCAAATGGGCCACGGCGTCGTGCCGCCCGAGGGCAGTACGTCCAAGGCGCCGTACAGCCTGTTCATGGACATCTACGCGGCCTTCGGGCGTTTTCACATGCGCGAGTTCGGCACCACGCAGCGCCAGATCGCCGCGGTCTCGGCCAAGAACCACGGCCACTCGGTACACAACCCGCTCGCGCAGTACCGCAACGCCTACACCATCGACGAAGTGCTGGCTGCGCCGCCCATCACCTACCCGCTCACGCTGCCCATGTGCGCGCCCGTGAGCGACGGCGCTGCGGCGGCCATCGTCTGCTCCGAAGCCGCGCTCGCCAAGCTCGCGCAGCGCCAGCGCGCAATCCGCGTGCTCGCCTCGGTGATCGCCACGGGCACCAACCGCCGCCCCGAAGACGTGGGGCAGCACCTCACCGTGCGCGCCGCCAAAAAAGCGTATGAAATGGCCGGCGTCGGTCCCAAGGACATCTCCGTGGCCGAGGTGCACGACGCCACCGCGATCGGCGAGATCATCCAGAGCGAAAACCTCGGCTTTTGCGCCTTCGGTGAGGGTGGCCCGCTCGCCGAGCGCGGCGAAACCACGCTCGGCGGACGCATCCCCATCAACACCTCGGGCGGCCTCGAATCCAAGGGCCACCCCATAGGCGCGACCGGCATAGGCCAGCTGCACGAACTCGTGCAACAGCTGCGCGGCGAGGCCGGCGCGCGCCAGGTGCAGGGCGCGCGCCTGGCGATTGCCGAAAACGGCGGCGGCCTCTACGGCTTGGAAGAAGCCGTGGCCGCGATCACCATCCTGGGCCGCTGAAGCGGGGCGCGTCATGAATCCACGAGACAAAGTCGCCATCGTCACGGGCGGAGCCTCCGGGCTGGGCCGCGCAGTCGCGCAGGCCTTGCACGATGCGGGCGCAAGCGTGGTCTTGTTCGACCGCAATGCCGAACTTGGGACGCAGGCCGCCGCCGAGCTTGGGCAGCGCGCGCTGTTCGCGCAAGTCGATGTCACGAGCGAAGAGCAGGTGCAGGCAGGTCTGGACGCTGCCATGGCGCGGTTTGGCGCCGTGCATATCTGCGTCAACTGCGCCGGGGTTCCTGACGCCGCCAAAACCGTGTCTGATGGCAAACCCTTTCCGCTCGCGGTCTGGCAGAAGGTGATCGCGATCAACCTCACGGGCACCTTCAATGTACTGCGGCTGGCCGCCGTGCTCATGGCGCGCAACACCCCCGAGGGCGAAGAGCGTGGCGTGATCGTGAATCTTTCCTCCGGCGCCGCACACGACGGCCAGATGGGCCAGGCAGCCTATGCCGCCAGCAAGGCCGGCGTGATCGGACTCACCTTGCCCGTGGCGCGCGACCTGGCAGAGCACGGCATACGCTGCGTAGCCGTGGCTCCAGGGCTGTTCGACACGCCCATGGTCGCGGGGCTGCCGAAAAAAGTGGCGCAGGCCATCGTCGATCGCATGGTGCTGTTCCCGCCACGCATGGGGCGCCCTGCGGAGCTCGCCCACCTGGTGCGCAGCGTCGTGGAAAACCCCTACATCAATGCCACCTGTCTGCACATAGACGCCGGTGCACGCATGAGCGCCCGCTGAGCGTTCCATGCTCACATCGCCCTCTCCTTCCTCCATCCCACCCCTGTCCCGGAGCCCATCATGAACTTTCTGCCCACCGAAGAACAACGCATGGCCGTCGAAGGCTTCACCCGCTTTCTCGAAGACAAACTGCGCCCCATCGTGCAGCGCTACCAGCCCGACAAGCTCATCGAAAAAGAGCGCATGCTCGAGATTTTCCAGATGATGCTGCCCTACGGCATGGGCGGCAACGGCCTGATCTCGGAAGAAAACGGCGGCATGGGGCTCTCCTGGCTGACCTACGCGCTGATGTACGAGCAGCTCGCGCGCATCTCGGGCGACGTGGCCATTTCGCTCTTGATCCAGCAACTCGGCGCGTATTCGCTCGAAGTCTGCTCGAACGACGCCATGCGCCAAAAATACCTGCCACGCATGGTGCGCGCCGAGATCATCGCGTGCAGCGGCATCAGCGAGCCGGGCGTGGGCTCGAACGTGGCCGAAGTCACCTGCCGCGCACAGCGCGACGGCGACCACTACATCGTCACGGGCGAAAAAACCTGGATCTCGAACGGCCACTACTCCGACTTTTGCATGGTCATCGTGCGCACCTCGAGCGAAGGCTCGGGCAACCTCTCGATGATCCTCGTGGACCGCGCCGAGCACGGCTACGAAAGCCGCAACATCGACAAGCTCGGCCTCAACAGCACCTCGACCGCGCAGCTCTTTTTCGACCACGTGCGCGTACCCGCCGAAAACATGATGCTCACGCCGGGCGCAGGCCTCAAAAACACCATGGTGCTGTTCGAAAAAGCCCGCCCCATGGTGGGCCTGACCTCGATCGGCATCGCGCAGGCCGCGCTCGACAAGGCCGTGGCCTACGCCAAGGAACGGCGCCAGCACGGCAAGCCCATCGGCGGCCACCAGTTGATCCAGGGCATGCTGGCCGAGGCCGCCACCGAGCTCGACGCCGCGCGCCTGCTCGTGTACCGCGCGTTTAACCTGATTGACCACGGCGTGCGCAGCGAAATACAAAGCGCCATGGCCAAATGGTATGCCACCGAGATGGCGGTGGAGGTAGCCTCCAAAGCCCTGCAGGTGCACGGCGGCAACGGAATCACCAAGGAGTTCGGAGTGGAATTGCTGTTCAGAAACGCCCGCATGATGCCCATCCCCGATGGCACGACGGAGATTCAAAAACTCATCATCGGCCGCGCGCTGACCGGCATCAATGCCTTCTCCTGATCATTCCTGCTCCATGGACAAACACACCTCTGCGGGAGCCGGCAAGGCCACCGTGCTGCAAGCACAAAACGTCACCCTGCGCTTCGGCGGTGTCACCGCGCTGTCCGAAGTGTCGGTGGATGTGCGCGACGACGAACTGCTCGCCATCATCGGCCCCAACGGCGCCGGCAAGAGTTCGCTCATGAACGTGCTCAGCGGTTTTTACCTGCCGCAGGATGGCACGGTGCATTACCGCGGCAAAAGCATCAAGGGCCGTGCGGTGCACCAGATTGCGCGTGACGGCATCGTGCGCACCTTCCAGGGCACGCACCTGTTTTCGAACATGAGCGTGATCGACAACATCCTCGTGGGCCGCTACAGCCTCATGCGCTCGGGCCTGCTGCAGTCCTTCCTCTACTTTCCGTGGACGCAGCGCGAAGAGTCGCAGCACCGCGAGGTGGTCGAGGACATCATCGACTTCCTTGAAATCGAAAGCATCCGCCACCAGCCCGTGGGCACGCTGGGCTACGGGCTGCGCAAGCGCGTCGACCTGGGCCGCGCACTCGCGATGGAGCCCCAGGTCTTGCTGATGGACGAACCCATGGCCGGCATGAACACTGAAGAAAAAGAAGACCTTGCGCGCTTCATCATCGACGTGCGCGAAGCCAAGCACATCCCCGTGGTGCTCGTGGAGCACGACATGGGCGTGGTCATGGACTTGGCCGACCGCGTGGCTGTGCTCGACTTCGGCCGCAAGATCGCCGACGGCACGCCCGCGCAGGTGCAGGCCGACCTGGCCGTGGTCAAAGCCTATCTGGGAGCCGCGGCATGAGTGTTCGCCCCTCCACCCCCGCGGCCGTGCACGCCATTCCCACGCTGCCGCAAACCCTGTTAGCACACGCACAAAACCACCCGCAGCGCCTGGCTCAGCGTGTCAAACGCAAGGGCATCTGGCGCACCTACACCTGGGGCGACGTGTTCGAGCGCGTGCGCAACATCTCGCTGGGCGCGGCGGCGCAGGGCCTGCTGCGTGGCGAGACCGTCGTCATCATCGGTGAAAACGAACCCGAACACTTCTGGGCACTGTTCGCCGCGCAGTCGCTCGGCGCCAAGACCGTCTCTGTGTATCCCGACGCCACGCCCGACGAGCTCCACTACCTCAGCGAAGACTCCGAGGCGCGCTTCATCTTCGCGCAAGACCAGGAGCAGGTGGACAAGGCGCTCGCGGTGCTCGACCGTCTGCCCGACATCCGCGGCATCGCGTATTGGGACGACGCGGGCATGTGGTCGTACCGGCACCCTCTGCTGCACTCGCTGGACGCCTTGAGCGCCGAAGGTGCGCGCCAGCATGAGCGCCAGCCCCAGCGCTTTGCGCGCGAAATCGCCGACGGCCAGGCCGACGACCTGGCGCTGCTGACCTACACCTCGGGCACCACGAGCAAGCCCAAGGGCGTGATGATCAGCCACCGCTGGCTGAGAGACAACGCCCTGCGCATGAAGAGCGCGCTGCCGCTGCAAGAGGGCATGGAATACCTCTCGTACACGCCGCTGGCCTGGGTGACCGAGCAGTTGCTGGGCGTGACGCTGGGCCTGATCACGCCCCTGGTGGTGAACTTCCCCGAGGCGCCCGACCAGGTCTTGCCCAACCTGCGCGAGCTCGCACCGCACATCGTGCTCTTCGGCCCGCGCCAGTGGGAAAACATCGCCGCGACCATCGAAGCACGCATGCTGGACGCAGGCTGGCTCGCACGCCGCATCTATCGCTGGGGCTTGCGCGTGGGCCACGACGTGCACGTGGCGCGGCTCGAAGGGCGCGCGGCGCCGCTTACCTCGCGCCTGCTGCTGCCGCTGGCCGAAGCGCTGGTGCTGCACCCTCTGCGCGACCAGTTCGGCTTCATCCACAGCAAGATAGCCGTCTCGGGCGGCACGGCCATGGCGCCCGATGTGTTCCGCCTGTTTCACGCCATGGGCGTGGGCCTGCGCAACATCTATGGCTGCTCGGAATTCGGCCTGATCGCCGGCCACCGTGGCCAAAGCTACGACCTCGAGACCGTGGGCCCGCTGCTCGACGTCGATCCCACCTTCGGCGAACCGCTGCAGGCGCGCATCGCCGACAACGGCGAGCTGCAGCTGCGCGGCGGCACGGGGTTTCTGGGCTACTGGCACAAGCCCGACAAGACGGCCGCCATCCTGCGCGACGGCTGGTACCTCAGCGGCGACGCGGTGCGCCAGACCGAGCGCGGCGAGCTCGTCTACCTCGACCGCGTCGAACACCTCGTCAAACTCGCGAGCGGCCACCTGTACCCGCCGCAGTTCATCGAGACGCGGTTGCGCTTTTCGCCCTACATCAAGGACGTGATGGTGCTCGGCGACGCTACCCGCCCCTGGGTCGGCGCGCTGATCAACATCGACATGGCCGTCACGAGCCGCTGGGCCGAGGAGCGGCGCATCGCGTTCTCGACCTTCACCGACCTGTCGCAACGCCCCGAGGTGCGCGAACTGGTGCGCGAGGAGATCCGCCGCATCAACCAGTTCCTGCCCGAGGGCTCGCGCGTGGTGCGCTTTGCCAACTTCCCCAAGGAGCTCGACCCCGACGAAGGCGAACTCACGCGCACGCGCAAGCTGCGCCGTGAGTTCCTCGAGGTGCGCTACCGCGCGCTCATCGAGGGCCTGTATGCGGGTGCTGCTGACATTCCCTGCGAGATCGCCGTGACCTACCAGGACGGCCGCCAGGGCGTGCTGCGCGCCACCGTCGTCGCCACCGATATCGCCCCCCCAACCGCACAGGAGCGCAACACCCGGAGTGCCCAAGCATGATGACCGAATTCTTCAACTACGCTCTCAATGGCGCCCTGCTCGGAATGCTGTACGCGCTCGTCGCCATGGGCTTCGTCGTGATCTACCGCGCGAGCAAGGTCTTCAACATGGCCGTGGGCGAAATGATCGTGCTCGGCGCGTTTTTGCTCTGGTGGGCGATCCAGTCGCGCGGCCTGCATCCGGCGCTGGGCATAGGCGTTGCGCTGCTGATCGCGGTCGTGGTCGGGTTGCTCATCGAGCGCTTGCTGTTCAGACGCCTGATCGGCGAGTCGGTGTTCTCCATGATCATGGTCACGATCGGGCTCTTGATCCTCATGCGCGGCCTGGTGCTCGTGATCTGGGGCCCGCAAGAGCGCCAGTTCCCGGCGATCTTTCCGCTCGCGCCGCTGATCGTGTTCGACATGATCGTGCCGCGCGCGCTCGCCGCGGGCGGCGTCATCGCGGTGCTTGCTGCGCTGGGGTTGCACTGGTTTTTCAACCACAGCCGCAACGGCCTGGCCATGTCCGCGGTGGCCGAAGACCACCAGATTGCCCTCTCCATGGGCATCAGCGTGCGCCGCTCGATCGCCTTTGCCTGGGCGCTCGGTGGCGTACTCTCGGTCGTCACCGCCATGGTCTATCTGAGCGGCAAGTCGCTCACCTTCCTGTCCTCGGAAATCGGCTTTGCCGCGCTGCCCGTGGCCTTGCTCGCGGGCCTCGAGTCGATCGCCGGCCTGCTGCTCGCCGGTCTCATCGTCGGTATCGTGCAGGGGCTCACTGCAGCCTACATTGACCCACTGATCGGCGGCAACGCCGCTGCGGTGGTGCCCTACATCTTCATGCTGGTGGTGCTGGTGGTGCGTCCTACCGGCATGTTCGGCTGGAAACGCATCGAAAGAGTCTAAAAACATGGATCCCTCTGGCATCTTTCCCACGAGCTACGCGCAAGACCGCGCGCTGATACGCACGCGCCCGCAATGGGTGATTTTCTGGCTGTTCGTCGCTTTGCTCTTTTTGTACCCCTGGCTGGCATCGGCACGCCTGGTGGCCGTGGCCAACCTCATGCTGGTGACCTCCATCGTCGTCATTGGACTGCAGATCACCACGGGCTACGCCGGGCAGATCAACCTTGGCCAAGCGGCCTTCATGGGCGTGGGCGCCTACGCTGCGAGCGTGATTGCCACCAAGACGGTGCTGCCCTTTTGGATCGCGGTTCCCGTGGGCGGGCTGGTAGCAGGGTTCGCAGGCTGGCTGTTCGGCCTCACGGCGGCGCGCATCAAGGGCTTTTACCTGGCTTTGACCACCATTGCGGCGCAGTTCATCTTCCACTTTTTGGTGCTGAACCTGCCCTCGGCCTGGCTCGGCGGCGTGACCGGCTTTAGCCTGGAGCCCGCGCGCCTGGGCAGCATAGTGTTCGACACCGACCGCTCGCTCTACTACCTGTTCCTCGTCGTCACTATGGTCATGGTGTTCGGTGCCTTCGGCATCCTGCGCAGCCGCCACGGCCGCGCCTTCGTGGCCGTGCGCGACGACGACGTCGCTGCGGGCATGATGGGCATCGACGTGGCTGGTGCCAAGTCGCGCGCCTTCGTGCTCGGCGCGTTCTATGCAGGCATAGGCGGCGCTCTGTGGGCCTACCAGGTGCGCTACGTCTCGGTCGATCAGTTCACGCTGTTCCACTCGATTTGGTTCATCGCGATGATGATCGTGGGCGGCCTGAGCTCCATCGTCGGCGCTGTGCTAGGTACGGTGCTGATCCGCGGCGTGCAGGAGACCATCACCAGCCTCGGACCCGATCTGGTCGAGCGCATTCCCAGCCTCAGCAGCGACCTGATCTTTGCCAGCATGAACGTGTTCCTCGGCCTCATCATCACGCTGTTCCTGCTGCTCGAGCCCAAGGGTCTGATGCACCGCTGGAACATCCTCAAACTTAACTACCGGCTCTGGCCGTTCCATCACTGACTTGTTGAAATCCACGCTTTCCCCACTGCAACTACCAGGAGACATTTATGCAACGCCACACATTCCTCAAAGTCTCGGCGGCACTGGCCGCAGGCTTGGCTCTGAACGCCCCGGCGCTGGCCCAGACCAAGACCATCAACATCGCAGGCTTGGCCGATTTCGCCGGTCCTTATGCCAACGTCATGCCCGAAATGGCGGGCGGACGGGCCGCAGTGTTCGAGTGGTGGAACAAAGAAGTTGGCAGCAAGCTTAATGTGCAGATCGCCGTCAAAACATTCGACACCCGCTACGACGTCGCGCAGACAGCGAGCCTGTGGCCTGGCATCAAGGCCGAGCTCAAGCCCGTGGTCGTGCTCGGCCTGGGCGGCCCCGACGCTGCGGCGCTGCAGCAACGCCTGCCCGAAGACAAAATTCCCATGCTGTTGGCCACTGCCACCTACGGCTTCGGCTGGAAACCCAACCAGTGGGCTTTGAACCTGCGCCCCACCTACGCGCACGAGTCGGGCGGCTTCATCGAGTGGTATCGCAGCACCAAACTGGAAGGCAAGCGCCCAGTCAGGGTCGGCATCATCACGTCGGAAGCCACGCCTGCCTACGCCGACATGGCCAAGGGTCTGCAAAGCTTTACAAAAGCGCACCCTGACAAAGCCACCTTCGTCGAGGCCATCTGGACCGAGGTGCAGCCCACCGACGTCACGCTGCCCGTGCGTCGTCTGGCCAACGCCGGAACCGACCTAATCGTGATCCAGACCAACACAGCGCAAGCCGTGGCCACCAAACGTGCGCTACAGGCGCTGGGCAAGAACATCCCCATCGTGCTTTCTCTGCACAATGGTCTCGCTGCCTCGGCCAAAGCACTGGGCAGCCCAAACGGCTTTGTCGGCGACTACGAAGTTGGCGCCATCGCCGACGCGAGCGAGAGTGACACGCCAGCGCGCAACTTCTACCGCATGCTGCAAGAAAAATACGGTCTCAAGTCGGGCTGGAACGCTATGACCATCATGGGCATGGCACAAAGCATCGCCGCCGCGCGCGCCATCGAGCACACGATCAAGAGCAAAGGTTTCGACCAAGTGACCGGCCAGGCAGTGCATGACACCCTCATGAAATCCCAGTTCACCAGCGCCGATCTCATGGGCATCCTGCCGGGCATGGATTTCAGCCCCGAAAACCCCTTCCCCACAGGCAGCTCCAAGCTCAACATTGTGACCATGGAAAAAGACGGCAAGGCCGTCCGTGCCGCTGGCGACGTGTCAATCCCGACGGTGCCCAAGTGGTAATGTCGCAGGTTCAAACAGGGGCCGGGGCCGCTGCCCCGGTCGCACTGCTCACGCTCTCCAACGTCGAGGTACTTTATTCAGAGGTCATCCTCGCGCTCAAGGGCGTGTCGCTGCAGATTCCTGCGGGCGGCTGCGTCGCGCTGCTGGGCGCCAACGGTGCGGGCAAGAGCACCTCGCTCAAAGCCATCTCGGGAGTGATCGACTCGGAAGACGGACGCGTTTCGGGTGGTTCCGTCACCTTCGAAGGCCGGCCCATTCACGGGCTGGATCCGGCGACCGTGGTGCGCAGCGGGCTCGTGCACGTGATGGAAGGCCGGCGCGTGCTGCAGCACATGACGGTGGAGCAGAACCTCATCATCGGCGGGCACATGTTCCCGTCTGCAGGCGCGATGCGCCAGGCGCTGGAACGTGTCTATGAAGCCATCCCGCGCCTGGCCGACCTGCGCAAGCGCACCTCGGGCTATCTTTCGGGTGGCGAGCAGCAAATGCTCGTGATCGGCCGCGCCATCATGGCCCAGCCCAGGCTCATGCTGATCGACGAGCCCTCGCTGGGCCTTGCGCCACGCATGACCGAAGAGGTCTTTGCCGTGCTGCACACACTGCGCACGCAAGGGCTCGCACTGCTGATCGTCGAGCAGAACACGCGCGTGGCGCTCGAAATCGCCGACTATGGCTACGTCATGGAAAGCGGGCGCATCGTGCTCGAAGGCCAGGCGCAGGAGCTCCGAGACAATGAGGATGTGCGCGAGTTTTACCTCGGCCTGGACCGCGAAGGCGCACGCAAGAGCTTCCGCGACATCAAACACTACAAGCGCCGCAAACGCTGGCTCGGCTGAGACTGAAATGCTGCCGCAGCGCCATCGAACCCAAGGAGAATCTTCATGAGTGGCCCTCTCAAAGGCTTGAAAGTCATCGAATTCGGCGGCATCGGCCCAGGCCCTTTTTGCGCCATGATGCTGTCGGACATGGGCGCAGACATAATTCGCCTCGACCGCAAGGCCGACAAAGGCAAGGACCGCGGCCAGGGCACCTTTCTGGCAAGCGGCCGCCGCGGCGTCCTGCACCGCGGCCGGCGCTCAGTTGCGGTCGACCTCAAAGACCCGCAGGACAAAGAAAAAGTGTTGCAGCTGATCGATGGCGCAGACGCCATCATCGAAGGCTATCGCCCCGGCGTGATGGAGCGCCTGGGCTTTGGGCCCAAAGTGCTGCTCGCGCGCAACCCGCGTCTGGTGTATGGGCGCATGACTGGCTGGGGCCAGGACGGGCCACTCGCACAGACTGCGGGACATGACATCAACTACATCGCCTTGTCGGGAGCGCTCAGCATGATCGGGCGCGCCGAAGGCGGACCGGTGGCACCGCCGGCCATGGTTGGCGACCTCGGCGGTGGCGGCATGATGCTCGCGTTCGGCATCGTTTGCGCCTTGCTCGAAGCGCGCACGTCTGGCCAAGGCCAGGTGGTCGATGCCGCGATCACCGACGGAGCAGCCCTGCTCACCTCCATCGTCTGCGACCTCAAAGCCATAGGACTTTGGAAAAACGAACGGCAAGCCAACCTTCTGGACGGTGGCGCACACTTCTACGACACCTACGAGTGTGCAGACGGAAAGTGGATTTCAATTGCCGCGCTGGAGCCACAGTTCTATACGTTATTCTTGGACAAGCTCGGCATCAGCGCCCCCGAATTCGAAAAGCAACGCGATCCAGCAGCTTGGCCGGCACTCAAACGCCAGGTCACCGACATCTTCCGCAGCCAACCGAGCGCGCACTGGTGTGCCTTGCTAGAGGGTACCGACGTCTGCTTTGCACCGGTGCTGACGCTGGAAGAGGCAGCCCGCCATCCGCACAACGCGGCTCGCAAGACGTTCTTTGAGCGAGACGGCGTCCTGCAGCCTTCGCCGGCCCCGCGATTTAGCCGAACGGCTCCGGATCGGCCGGCACCCGCGCCGTTTATCGGGGAGCACGACGACACAGAGGTCACAGGCGCGACCTGATGCAATTGACGATCTCGATCCAGGCCTGAGGTGCTTCTCTTCGCTGACGCTGCTGCATAAGTGCAGCCACAAAGGTTGGTGCCGGCAGCTGTTCGTCATAAGGCCGAACTTCACATCGCGCCCCGACGAAGTAGGCAGCCGCTTTTTCAGCGGGCCGCGTCCATCCAGAGCTTGGCTGAGCTAACTGGACACAATACAGACGCTGCTACCCCGCAATGCGCTCATCGCCTGCCATCGCGGGCTGACGGTGCCAACACAGTTTGTCTGGTCGGACTTGTTTCGGACCGTAAAACGGCGTACTGTCATGATCGACCCGAGTTCGAACCTGCTGTGCTTGGTTCAACGGCAGTAACCAAGCCCACAGGCCACATAGAACACAACTTCTCTTGTGTGAACGGCGCGCGTTCGCGCAAGACATTTTGACCCTACATCTGGGGTCAAATAGCCGCTGAATCCCATCCGTTCGCGCCTGATCCACGGGCCTCTCTGCAAGAGAAACTGGCCCCTGATGGCGATTTCAAGTAAATCTCGCCCGTGCTTGCCTTCAGTGCTGGAGTCAGCAATGACAAAACGGCAACGGGTCGGAGCGCGCACGGCCGCCAGTGACTTCACTGCGCCACAGGTCGACATCATCCAATGGGTCGCGGTCGATGAGGCGGCGTTGTCTCCAGCAAGGCAGCGGCAGTTTCGAAACCGCAAGCGTGCCATCGTCCTGTACCTGAACGGGGCCAACGAGGCCCAACTGCTCCAGGAAACCGGTCTGAAGCGGCGCAACGTCTACCGCATCATCGTCGAGCGGTGCCTCCAGCAGCAGGAGGACGGAACGCTGCTGGGCTGGCGAGGTGCATTGCCGTTTCTGCGGATCAAAGCCTACACCCGCGAGACACCTCCAGTGATCAGTCCATGGGGCGGCGGCGCTGCCGGCGCCCTCCAGTGGATCTTCTCTTCACCAGGCGGCCAAGACCTTGAGACCCGCTTTCGCCGTCACATCCTCATCAAAGGGCCCGCCCTGGCAACAGTCAAGCAACCCAGGCAGGTGCTTTTTCGGTGGTTCATTGAGGAGCTGCGCAAGCTCGGCTATGAAGAGCGTGGGGAGTGGCCGTTCAACGTGGATCGACTGGGCTACGTCACGATCAACACCTTCATTTCCAAGGTGCTTGCGCAGATCCCCAACGCCAGCGCGAGATCCTGGGAGGGAAGGACGCCGTTCGCAAGGCCCGCGCAGGTGACGGTGTCGAACGCCCAAGGCTTCAGGTGTTCGGGAGAGTCGAGTGTGACGCCCACAAGCTGGATACGCGCATGGTGGTGATGGTCCCATCTCCTCACGGCGGTACCGAGCCGCGCAAGATTCATCGGCTTTGGGTGGTCGTCATCATGGAGGTGGCGTCCCGCGTGGTGCTGGGCTACCACCTGAGCCTGCGCCGGGAGTGCGCGGCCGAGGACGTCCTGCGCGCCGTCAAACACGCGCTCTCGCAATGGACCCCGCGCGACCTGCAGTTCAGCGACAACGCTTACGTCGACAAGGCGGGCTTTGCCTCCTATCGGTCTCATCGTTTTGTGGGGGCATGCTGGGATGAATTCAGTGTCGATGGCGCCTTGGCCAACATCTGCACCCGCGTCGAACAGCCCATGCACGATGTGGTCGGCGCCCGGGTTCTGAAACCACAAGACACCACAGCGTTCGCCAGCCGGCGCAGCCTGGACGACCGCCCGTCTATCGAGTCATTTTTTCGGCGACTGGCCGACGGTGGATTCCACCGGCTGTCGCCAACCACGGGTGGCTCACCCAAAGATGTCCGGCGCGCCGACCCGGATGCGGCAGCCAAAGCAACTCAGTTCCAACTCGAATACGCCGCTGAGTTGCTCGACACCATCATCGCCAACTACAACGCGACACCCCACAGCGGCCTGGGCACCGCAGTCCACTCGACCAGCTGGAATGGTTGACCGCAAAAGGAGCGACACCCCTGCGCCTGGCCGACCCCGGTGCAGTCCGCAGAATGGTGGGCGTTCGCAAGTTGTGCACCCTGCTCGGCGGTGTTGCGACCGGACGGCGCCCCCATTTCAACTTTGCCAACGCCCGGTATTCGGCCGAATGGCTGTGCCTGCGCACCGACCTCATCGGCAAGAACCTCTGGCTCCACATTGAGGATGAAGACGACGCCCGCTACGCCAGCGTCTCAACCGCCCACGGCCTGTACCTGGGCACCGTGCGTGCGGCCCCACCGTGGCATCAATCGCCTCACACGCTGTACATCCGCCAAGCGATACGTGCACTGCACAAGCGGCGCTTGCTGCACCTGTCTACCCACTGCGACGCCATCGAAGAACTGGTGTGGGTCCGATCGTTGCTGGCGACAAGGTGACGATCGCGATCGAGCAGGTGGGTGAGATGACGTTGTCGGTTGTCGAGGCGGACGAGGTCGCGCCGCGTCCGTACTGAGAAGCAGCAAGGAGACAAATGTGAACAAGATGTCCTCCCCTCTCAAGATCATGCTCGGCGTGGTGGCACTGGTCGCCATGGGTGTGGCTGGTGCGCAGGCGGTTCCCTACCCGAGCAAGCCCGTGCGCGTCATCGTGCCTTTCCCTGCCGGAGGCGGCATTGACGTGCTGGTACGGGCGCTCGGTAACGAGCTCTCCCAGAAATGGGGGCAACCCTTTGTCGTCGAGAACAAGCCGGGCGCCTCGACCTTCATCGGCGCAGAGCTCGCTGCCCGCTCGCCGGCGGACGGATATACGTTGCTGGCAACGACAGATCCGACATTCACGTCGAACCGGCACCTGTTCAAGGCGCTTCCCTATGACCCGGATGGCGGATTTGAACCAGTGATCCAGATGGTCAAGGGCGACAACCTCGTCTTCGCGCATCCGAACGTACCCTTCACGGATCTCCAGGAGATGGTGGCTGCGGCGAAGAAGGGGCGGCAGCATTTCTCCTTCGGCTCATACGGGAACGGCACGCAGCCACAGTTGGTGTTTGGCTACCTCAACAAGCGCGAAGGTGTTGACCTGTTGCATGTGCCCTACAAGGGTATCGCTCCGGTCATGATGGGTGTGGCCTCTCGGGAGGTCGACTTGAGTGTCGCGAGTCCAGGCGTTGCCGGTGAGATGATCAAAAGTGGTCGCGTGCGTCCGCTGGCGGTGGCCGGGGACAAACGACTGCCTCAGTTCCCGAACGTAAAGACGACGGCGGAGCAAGGCTTCCCGTACCTGAAGTCGTTCATCTGGTACGGCTTGTTCGCGCCAAAGGGGACGCCACCGGAGATTGTCAACAAGCTGAACGCTGAAATCGCGTCGATCTTACGCAGTTCGGCCTTTGCCGAGCAGCAGGTGAATTCCAAGGGTATGACTGTGATGGCGGGGTCTCCGCGGGAATTCGCCGCGGTGATCAAGCAGGACACGGCCTTCGTCGGCGAAATGGTTAAGGCGGCCAACGTCAAACCTGAATAGGTGCTTGAAGCCTTGTTACTTCTCTTGCGCCAGTAGCAAATAGGGATTGTTTGGCGGCGTCTCGGCAAACAGCAACCGGGCATTGCCCAGCAGGTAACCGTGGAGGCCGCGAGACTTCCTGGGACCAGTGACCTCGCAGGTCCAGATGTTCAGGCCGTTGGGATGCTTGCGGTGGTATTGCAGCCGTTCGAAGCGCTTTTGCACCCACTGCCAATCCTGCTGGCTTTCCTGTTTCGCCAGCGTGCCCACTTGCGGGTGCTCCTGCGCATATCGCTGGAAGACGCCGGGGCTGACGAGGTAGGCGGTGTCGCCCACGGTGTGTACGAGCGCCTTGGCGTCGTTGATGATGAGCCGCCGCGAAGCGACACCTTGTTGCAGCCATGCCATGAAGTGCTCACCGGATGGCTGCGCGGCAGTGGACGCGGGCGCTGGTGACGGAAGCAGGGGGTTCGCCAGGGGCGGCGCAGGCGTTTCGGGGCCTACGGCAGGCGCTTCGACCGAGACGGCTTCTGCATCCTGCCGGGCGGCGGGCAAATCACCCATTCCCACCATCGCCAGCATGTCTTCCATGACGTCGGGCACGGCTTGGGCGGCAGGCGGATGAGCCACGGCAGCGGCGCCGCTGGCTTCCTCCCAGGGAGCGGGCTGCTGATCTTCGGCGGGCGGCACCGCCGCGATCGCTGGTGCTGGCACTGAAGCATCGGCATCTTTGTCTGCTGGTGTCGTGTCGATCGCCACCGTCCCGGCGAACGGCGTCGGCCGCTCGCCAGGCTCCCAAATCAGCGCAGGTGCCAGCCGCAACAGGGTGAACGAGTGGGACCAGCCGGTCGAACTGGTCACGGTCGCGCGCCAGATCGCCTTGCCATCGGACGTCGGCTGCAACATGCCGTGGTCCTGGAGCACGTTGAACACCGCGGTGTTGTTCGCGGGGATGCCATCGACCCCCTGGGACAGCAGGTGCGCGCGCAGCTTGTCCGATACCGTCTTGCTCACCAGCCACAGCGCGTCCTCGGTGAGCCAGCCATCGGAGGCTTCGGGCTGGTTCAGTTTCAGCTCTTCCTTGAGCAGGTAGCGCAGCCCGTTGACCAGCTTGCGTTGGAGCGAGTGCTTGGGCGCGGCCATGGCGCGCGCGGGGTCGCCGCCCAGCTCCTGGGCGACGGAGGCGCGGTCGGCCTGCACGACCAGCTCGCCCAGCACCCCGGCGTGCTCGTACTGCCCGGCCAGGACGTAGAGCAGCGGCGCCCACAGGGACGGATAGCCGCTGAGCCAGTCCAGCAGATCGCGGTCGAGCAGTTGCCGGTAGAGCAAGCCTGTCGCGGCGCTATGGAGCCGGTACTCGCGGTCGGGGTTGTAGCGGAAGCGGTACGGCTGACGCAGCGGCCCGTGCCACGGGTGCCAGGTGCTGCCGTCGGCCAGTTCGACGTGCAGATCGACCGCCACCTTGCCGATGTCATGGAGCAGCGCGGCATAGGCGACGGCCGCAGTCCAGGCTTCGGCCTGCGCCGCCTGGTCTTCGGGGCTGGCGCCGATGGGCAGCAGATGGGACTGCCGCAGTTTCAGGCTGTAGGCGACGATTTCGAGGCCATGGTCGAGCATGCCGCCCGGGTAGGCGTGGTGGTGCGCTTCGGAGGCCGGGAAAGCCTGGACCAGCTCGGCGTAGCGCTCCAGCGGGGCGCGGTAGAGGGTGGCGAACTGCCGGCGCGAGAGCGACGTGCGCTGCCAGATGTGTTCCAGCAGCTTCTGCCGGCGCGGGGTGGCCAGCAGCGATGCGGCCGACTCCGGCCGCACCCACCCTTTCGGGAGGTCGGTGTCGGGTACTGGCGACGGCGCGGCAGCGACCGGGGGTCGTTTTCGCTGGAACAGGGAGAGCATGTCGGTGTCCTGATGGCGGGCCGGGCGGGAGGCCTTTTGGCCTTTTCGAGGTAGGGCCTTTCCCCTTGCACCCCATTCCCTTGCCGTTTCGACCCTTTGGCCTTTAACCGTTTCGGTATAGCGGGGCCTGGGCTACGGCTCCAGCGTCAATGTGGAACCCGCACGAATGGATTGGACGGCGACCTGGCGCTGGCCCGGGCCCATGCTCCCAAGACGCTGCCCCGCCAGGTAGGCTTCCAATAAGGCGACAAAGTTGACAAGAGAGACAAAGGCGACTAGAGTGAATCCTGTCTCAAACCTACCTGGGAAATGACCATGCCCACTGCCATCGAATTCATTGCCGATCGTCTGCCGCGCGTCACGGTGGAGGATGTGCGCCGATTCGCGGATACCGTCGAAATCCGGGATGCCCCGGCGTTCGCGGCCGAGTTGCAGGCGTTCATCCACGAGCGCGTGGAGGCGGTGAAGCTGCCCGCCAACCTGGAAGGTGAAACGGTGGCGCAGGCCTTGCAGCGCAAGGCGGCCGCGCTGCGCGCCGACACGCGCTGGGCACCGACTGAAACCGACGTCCAGAGAGGCCGCGCCGTGCTGCTGGAAGCCTTCAACCAGCCGGACAACCTGCCGCCTGCCGAGTTCGCCAAGCTGGCGGACAAGTCGCGCCAGCAAATCTACAAGGACATCCTGGCCCGTCGTCTGCTGGCGCTGAACGTGGGGCCGCGCGGCCAGAAGCTGCCCGACTGGCAGCTCGACCCGGTGAAGCAGCAGTTGACCCAAGCCGTGCTTCAGGAGGTCGAGGGCATCGACCACTGGACGATCTACCGCGCGCTGTCCGAACCACTCGAAGGCTTGGGCGGTCGCTCGCCGGTGGATGCGGTGACGCATGGCACGATCGATGACGTGGCCGAGGCCGTGTTCAACGTGCTGGGCGTCCAGGTGCATTGACGCGAGATCGCCATGAGCCACGAGCTGCCTTCGTTCCTGATCGATGCCGGTGAACTGCTCCAGCATGTGAGCCGCGTCGTCTATCGGGGCAGTCCGCTGTACTTTGGCCGCAGCAGCACGAATCGCTACGATGACCCGGCGGGGGCCTATGGCGTGCTCTACCTGGGGCGCGACCTGCCCACGGCGCTGATGGAGTCGGTGTTTCACAAGCACCAGTGGCTTGAAGACACGAAGCGCTCCATCGCCCTGAAGGAAGTCCAGGTCCGGATGGTGCGCGCAGTAGGCGTGCTGGACGATGTGCTCCTGGCCGACCTCACGGCGCCGGGCGTCATGGCGGGCTACTTCGGTCTGAACCTGGAGCAGTTGGCCAGCCGCGACTACACGCACACGCAGCAGGTGTCCGCCCAGGTGCATGCGATGCGCGGAAACGACGGCCAGCCCCTGTTCGACGGGGTGCTCTACCCGTCGCGCAACAACTATCCCGCCAAGAGCATTGCCCTGTTCGAGCGTGCGGGAGCCAAGGTCAGCGTTGTCGAGGACATCGAGCTGGTTGACCATGTGGACTGGCCGCAGTTCGTTGCCACCTACCGCATCGGCGTGGAACCCGATCCCGGCCCGGTGGAGCCGGAGGACGAAGCGTCCTGAAGCAGCAAGAAAGCGCATTGAAGCCTCAAACCGAATGAATTGGAGCAAACTGGAATAGGCATTCCTCAACAGCAGGAGACGACCATGAACACGACGACCCGCACCAGCACCGCAGAACGCCTCGGCCGCGCCTTTGGCCGTGGATGGCGTGCCTATGCGCGCGGCGAACGGCGGGCGTCGAACTGGCTGGCCTCCAAGGGAGTGCCGCTGGCCGGTGCCGCTGCGCTGCTGTGGGCGATCAAGTTGGTCGTGCTCGGTGTGCTGCTGTACAGCACGGCTTGGCTGGCGCTGCTGCTGGTGTTTGCGATGGTGGCCGCCTGGGTGGCGCGCAATGCTGGGCTGGACGAAGACTTGCCCGAGCCAGAATGGCGCAATGGACCTGCAGGATTCGGCCTGTACACCTACGACGGTTTTCGCATTGATCCGCACGTCGAGGACGACTAGCTGCGCCTACTTCTTCGACACGGCATTGATCGCGATGCCGCCACCCCTCCCGCCAGCAGCCTTGGCATCTCCCGTCGCGCCGGCGAGGCCTTGCAGGACGTTGCCGGCGCGGATACCTGCCCAAGCCAGCGCCATGATCCAGAACGTGGGTAGCACGATGAACATCGTCCCCATGACGAAGTTCAGCAGCATGTCGCCAAAGGCATTGTTCAGCCCCACCAGTGGATCGAAATTGCTGTGCGGCCGGTTCCAGCCCCAGCCCCATCCATAGAGCGCATCGAGGATGGTGCTGTCGATCCAGCGGGCCAACTGGAACCAGAAATCCACGAAGAACAGCGCGAACTGCACGACGCTCACGGTGACGACCGTCTTCAGGTCATAGGTGCCTACGACTAGCACCAATGGGATGCAGATCACGAGCGCCATCTTGAGGAGCGCAAGCACCATCGGCAGCGCTTGGCGCACCACGTCCATTGCCGGGAACGCCGCGATACCCCCGACGGCCATCCCCACGTCGCCGGCAGCGCGCGTGATGATGTTCGGCAAGGTCTTGTCGATCTGGCCGCCGTAGTCCGTATAGACGCTGCCCTGGTTCAGCTTCTGCTGCCGCGGTGACGCGATCGCGCGGATCACCGAATCGTCCACTTGGGCACGGCCCAAAAAACCCGCCCAGCCCGCCAGCCGCGTGAGCAGGCTCGGGTCCACCTGGCCCAGCAACCGCGCCCGCAGGCCGTTGCTGCCATCGGCCCACCATTGCCTGCAGGTCGGATAGCCGCCGCCACTGGCGACCTGCGCCAGCCCGGCGTCGCGGGTACTGTCGTAGGGCCAGTTGTCGCGCGGTGTGGCGGACCGATACGTGTCGTAGTAGCCAGCGGTGTCCGTGAAGAAGCGCGAGCCGATCCAGGTGACATCGTGCATCTGCGCCTCATCGAGATCCGGGCGCTGCATGAAAAGTTTGGCGCGCGCCGGCCCGTAGCAGTTGTGCGTGAAATCCGCCACCTCCTGAGCCAGTACCGGATCGTCGATGCGCGTGGCATCGATCTCCATCCTCATCTGCCGAAGGTCTGTTCCGCACGGGATGGCCGCCACCGAGGCGCCCGTGACGGCACGTGATAGCGCGTGCATGAAACCCCACCAGACCGGCACCTTGGCGCTCTGGTTGTTGAGCGTGCTGAAAGACTGCGACCAGCCTGTATCCGTGGGTTGAGGCACGCTGACCTGGCACTGGGCGGAGCGCGAGCTGTCGTACTGGATGGTGTTGAGGTCCACGTCGATGAACGGGATGCCGGCGAACATCACGACGACGATGGCGACGAACACCCGGTTCTCGATGCGCGCAGCCGAGAGCACGCCCTTGTTGCCTTCGTCGGCGCCTTCCGCACGGGCCTTCAGCCACTCCTGCACGATGATCGCCACGAAGGGCAGCGCGGACACCCCGCTGGACACCAGCACCGCCCAGATGCCGTTGTTGATGATCCAGGACACGAGGGTCAGGTAGTACTCCAGGTAGTCGGTCGTGAAAAGAGTCATGGCCTGAATCTCCCCTCAGCCCCGCATCAACAGGCTGGCTTCCAGCGCCACGATGGCAACGACGCCAGCGATCTCGCTGCGCATCAGGCGCCGCCGCGCCTGCTCGTCGTCTTCGCGCGCCAGCAGCCGGCGGCGCATCCACACCCATCCATAGGCCGTTGCCCCATACAGGCACAGCCGCCACACCAGGAAGTAGCCTGAAGCTGCCGCCAGCCACTGCTCCCAGCCGGCAACGCTGCCCAGCAGGTAGATGCCCACGATGTTTGCGCCCACGGCAGCGGCGACGAGCGCCACCGCCCACAGCAGCGCCTTTGCCGCGCGCCGGCTGAACAGCCAGCGCGGGTGCAGCCAGGTCGTGTTCATGGCCTGCCCCCGGGATTGCCCTTCTGCAACCGATCGAGGCGGTCGGGCACCGGATCGCCTTCGTAGATGCCGCGCGAGCCAGCCGCCCGCGTGCTGTGGCGCTGGATGATGGCCATGGGCGAGTTGTTCGCCAGTTCGCGGCGCAGTTCCAATTCGGTCTTGAGGTTGCGGATGTCCTGGTCGAGCGTGTCGCTCTCGTGGTTCACGGTCTCGACCGCCAACTGGTTCGCCGCCACGTTGGGCTCCTTCTTGCCGGTCAACAAAGTCCGCTGAAGCAGCAATGCCTTCTCCAACACGGACGACAGCGCAACTTCGGAGGCAAGGCGCCGCGCCAGCAGGTCCTGGTCCGGCTCGTCACGCAGTGCCTCGATGACGCCGCGCGTGATCGGCAGCGAGGTGCTGCCGGCAGCGCGCAGGTTCTCGAACGTCGTGTTGCGCGCCCCCGAGACCAGTTCCTGCAAGGCTTCCAGCTTCGCCTCGTATTCCTCTTGGATCAGCGGCGTCAGCCCAACGCCGGGTACGGTCTCGGTCTTGGTGCAGGAATCGCACGTGCGCTGCACCTGTTCCCCGAGGACCCGCGTGGCCCATTCGGTTGCTTGCTGTGGCGAGGTCCAGGTCTGGCAGGACAGGCTGGCGCAACTGACGGGCGCAATGGAGGACGTGTCGGTCACGCCGCGGCCATTGACCAGGTTGTAGCCCGCCCGGGTGACGTCGCCGACCACGCGGATGGCGGTCTGGCCTGCGCCGCCGGCATTGTTGCCGCCTACCCAGGGCACGCCGTCGTTGCCCCGGCGCGTCTCGGCCTGCTCGACGGCCGACACGGCGTCGTTGCTCCCCATCGCGTCACGCAGCGCCATGCCTTCCGCCATCTGGCTCCAGCCAAGCTGGCCCCCCGCCGTCTCGGCCATCTTTTCCGCCATCGCGCGGCACGTCAGCTTGGAACGGTCGAAATCCAGCCGCGCCTGCAGCACGCCGTTGGTGAGCAGGTTGTACAGGCCAGGATCAGCGCGCTGGATGATCAGCGCAGGCAGGGACGCCACGGCACTCGTGGCGCTCTGGATCACGTTGCTCATGATCTGCTGAAAGCCGTTCGTGATGCCGTTGAGCTGGTTGCGCAGCGTGGTCTGGATGCTCATGTCACCGCAAATGAGGTTGCTGTTCCAGCCCACGCCGACCCCGATCGAGCTCATGCCGGCCGCACGGCCCATGGACACCGCGCTGCCGCCACCGATGGAGTACATGACCTCATCGCCGATCACCGGGCCGCTGGTCTGGAATCCCGTCTGTGCCCACGCCAGGCCGCAGCCCAGCGCGAGCGCGCCGGCCAGGATCGCCGGACGCAGAAGGCGACCCGTCTTGGTGGAGAGGTTCGTCAGTTCAGGACGCTTCATCGCCGTACCCTCAATAGAAATCGACGCTGCCGAGGAACACCTGGCCCCTGCGTTCGCAGCACGCATAGGGCCGCCACAGCGCCCAGGCGTAGTCGCCCTGTTGGGCCTGGGTCAGGAAGCCGCTGCGAGGGAAAACCGTGCAGGACGAGGACAGGACGGGCGTGAGTTCCTGCCACTTGCCGGTCGAGGCGTCGCCCTCCATCAGCGCGCCGGCAGGCCAGTAGCCGTCGCGGGAGCTGGCGAGCAGCGGCTGATAGACGTGGATCTGCCCGCGGCGCGTGACGACATCGCCAGCGCGTTGTGCGACTACTGCGCCAGCCTTATGGTCGTCGCTCTGGTGCAAGAAACCGCCGCGGGGATACACGTTGCCCCAGAGGTTCATCGTGGCGCGCGCACCGACCTCGCGCCGGCCCGGAATCAGCGCTTCCGGATAGGCCATCTCGGGCACGTTGTAGCGCCAGGCCAGCGTGTCCAAGGTGCTGAGCAAGTACGGCATGAATGCCGTGCCCGCGCCCTCGCAGAAATAGCCCGAGGACGAGATGAATTGGTTGAAAACCTCGACGCCAGGGTGGCCGATCACGTCGGCGTTCTTGAACTTCGCGAGGTTGTTTTCGTGATCCTCGTTCGTGGTTCCATCGCCGCCTGCCTGGGCGGACGGGTTGGGCGTGCTCATTGCCCGGACTTCGACCCAGGGGTTCTCGCCGGTGTTGCTGTAGCTGGAGACGACTGCATCGGGAACGTAGTGGCGAACCTTGGTGGACGTGCGCACCGTGCAGCCCGTCCAGGTGCAGTAGAGCCAGTAGCAGATGCCGACGACGCGGTATTCGAGGCAATCGGGCGAAGCCACCGAGCCGACGATGGTGGCGGTGTTGAGGGCGTAGCTGCCGGTGGCACTGAGCAGCAGCACGGACGCCACGCCAGCGTGCAGGCGGCGCATCAGGTCGAATGCTCGGGTCACGGCTGGGTCCTCCGGTGCTGCTCGATGCGCGCAATGGCGCGAGCCACGTCCGGCTCGCCATAGGCCACGTAACGCTGGTCCACCACGACTGCTGGGAGGCTGGTGACGCCCAGGCTCCATGCGTCGGTGACGCCCTGATATGCGGAGGCGATGCGGCGCTGGAGGTCGGCGCCGCCGCTTGAGAGCCGGCGCTTGACGATGGCCGTCGCCTGTTCGGGATCGGTGGGCAGTTCCGCTGAAAGCTCCGCTTCAATCCTGTGAGCTTCGTCCAGCTCGATCAGCCGCTCGCCGCCCATGGTCTTGACCGGGTGGCGGCTGTCGGTGACGACCACCACGTCGGCGGCGAAGGTGGCCGGGCTGAAAACGGCCAGGGCTGCCGGCAGCGCCACGGCCAGGCCGAGGGTTCGCCAGCCCGGCGCGAACCTGGAAAGAGATGCTGGCATGTCGCGTGCCCTTGAAGTTGATCAGAGCAGTAGTCAATCGCGAAGCCGACGCGGCCCCAACAAACAATGCGCATCGCGCACTGCCCGCATACCTGCTTGTCTCGCGCCCATGAAAAAGCGGAGGCCGAAGCCTCCGCGTGGATTAGCAAGCCGATGCCGTCGCTACAGCAGGCCGGATTCCGCGAACGAGTACGGCGTGCCCTGGCCGACGATGAGGTGATCCAGCACCCTCACATCGATCAGCGCCAGCGCGGTCTTCAGCGTCTGGGTCATCGCGCGGTCCGCGCTTGACGGCTCCGTGCAGCCCGAAGGGTGCTGGTGCGAATTTTGTGCCCTGTTTTCTTATGTGCCATCGAGGATTGATCTCGGCGCACGTGAGCGGTTTCCGACGGGCGGATGGGCACAAAACGGTAGACAAGCGGAATCGTTGCATACCAGAGGTCTTGGCGGATGGGTGATTGTCTTGAAGCTGGA
>JAFKGE010000040.1 GCA_017307865.1 Burkholderiales bacterium
CCTCGTTTGGGTCACTCAGAACACCCTCAGGTGTCCGCCATCAAAATGGAATGCTGTCCGCCATCACCGTGGAACGGTGTCCGCCATGACGGTGGAACTCTGTCCGCCATCAGCGTGGAATCGTGTCCGCCATCGCGTGGAATACGCAACAGACGGTCTGTCCTCGCCCTGCCGGGCGCGGCGGGCCATGGAAACCATGAGCTACGTATTGACGATTGAACCGCTGGGCGCCGAGATCGAGGTCGAGGACGGCCAGACCGTGCTCGACGCCGCACTGCGCCAGGGCATCTACATTCCGCATGCCTGCTGCCACGGCTTGTGCGGCACCTGCAAGGTGCAGGTGGCCGACGGCGAGGTGGACCACGGCAGCGCCAACCCCTTCGCACTGATGGAGATGGAGCGCGCCGACGGCATGACGCTGGCCTGCTGCGCCACGCTGCAGTCCGACGTGACGATCGAGGCAGACATCGAAGAGGAGCCCGACGCCGAGGTCATCCCGGTGCGCGACTTCGCCGCGACGGTGACGCGCATCGTGCCCCTCACGCCCACCATCAGGGCGCTGCATCTGAAGCTCGATCGACCCATCCACTTCCAGGCTGGGCAGTACATCCAGCTGCACATCCCGGGCCTGGGCGAAAGCCGCGCCTTCTCGATCGCCAACGCGCCCGATGCCGACGGCAACGCCGGGGAGATCGAGCTCAACGTACGCCAGGTGCCCGGCGGCAAGGGCACGGGCTGGCTGCACGAGCAGCTCAAGGAGGGCGACGCCCTGCACCTGGCCGGGCCTTACGGGCGCTTCTTCGTGCGCCGCTCGGCTGCGCAGCCCATGCTGTTCCTGGCCGGCGGCTCGGGGCTTTCAAGCCCGCGCTCGATGATTCTGCAGTTGCTCGCCAGTGGCTGCACCGAGCCGATCACGCTGGTCTACGGGCAACGCACGCGCGAGGAGCTGTACTACGACGCGGAATTCCGCGCGCTGGCCGAGCGGCACCCGCATTTCACCTATGTCCCTGCGCTTTCGGATGAGCCCGATGGCAGCGATTGGGATGGCTCGCGCGGCTTCGTGCATGATGTCGCCAAGGCGCACTGCGGGGGCGGTTTTGCCGGGCGCAAGGCTTACCTGTGCGGTCCGCCGGTGATGATCGAGGCCTGCATCGGCACGCTGATGCAGGGACGGCTGTTCGAGCGCGACATCTACACCGAGAAATTCCTCTCGGCCGCCGATGCCGGGCAGGCGCGCAGTCCCTTGTTTAAACGCGTCTGAGGCGAAACCGCATGTGGATGACCCCGCGTCCCACCCACGACGTCCATGTCACGCAGACCGGCGAGAGTTACCCCTGCGCGGTGGACGAGAGCCTGCTGCGCGGCATGCTGCGCCTGGGTCGCAAGGGCATTCCGGCGGGCTGCGTCAACGGTGGCTGCGGCGTGTGCAAGGTGCGCGTGGTCGAGGGCAGTGTCAGGCCGCTCGGGCCCGTCAGCCGCGCGCACGTCAGTGTGGACGAGGAGGCGCAGGGCTACACCCTGGCCTGCCGCGTCGCGCCCACCGCGCCGGTGCGCCTGGACATCTGCGGCAAGCTCACCAAGCCGTTTTCCCGCTCTTCCCCCGCCGTGGTGGCCACGCAGGCCGCCGCACCCGTTTCCCCAACCAACCCACCTCAGGAGATATGACATGGGTGTACTACGCATTGGTCACGCAAGCATCAGGGTGATGGACATGCCAGCCGCCTTGAATCACTACGAAAAGGTGCTCGGCCTGAAGACCATGATGACCGACAAGGCCGGCAACGTTTACCTCAAGTGCTGGGACGAGTGGGACAAGTTCTCGCTGATCCTCACGCCCAGCGACCAGGCCGGCATGAACCACGTGGCCTACAAGGTCGAGAAAGATGGCGATCTGGACGCGCTGCAGAAGACCATCGAGGCCTGGGGCATCAAGACCACCATGCTGGACGAAGGGGCGCTGCCTTCGGTCGGCCGCATGCTGCAGTTCAAGCTGCCCAGCGGCCACGAGATGCGCTTGTACGCGCACAAGGATTTCGTCGGCACCGACGTCGGATCGCTCAACCCCGACCCCTGGCCCGATGGCATCCGTGGCGCCGGCGCACACTGGCTCGATCACTGCCTGCTGATGTGCGAGATGAACCCGGAAGCGGGCATCAACACCGTCGCCGACAACACGCGCTTCATGACCGAGTGCCTGGACTTCTTCCTGACCGAACAGGTGCTGGTCGGCCCCGGGGCCAACATGCAGGCCGCGACCTGGATGGCTCGCACCACCACGCCGCACGACATCGCCTTCGTCGGCGGCCCGCGCAGCGGCCTGCACCACATCGCCTACTTCCTCGACTCCTGGCATGACGTGCTCAAGGCCGCGGACATCATGGCCAAGAACAAGGTGCGCATCGACGTCGCGCCCACGCGCCACGGCATCACGCGCGGCGAGACGATCTACTTCTTCGACCCCAGCGGCAACCGCAACGAGACCTTCGCCGGCCTGGGCTACCTGGCCCAGCGCGACCGGCCGGTAACCACCTGGAGCGAGGACAAGCTGGGCAGCGGCATCTTCTATCACACGGGTGATCTGGTGCCGTCCTTCACCGAGGTCTATACCTGAGCTGCGGGCAGACGATGGACACCCGCAAGCACAGCGTGGCGCAGCGCGCCATCAGCGCCGAGGCGGTCGCGACCGCATTGCAGGCCGCGGTGGCGCATGCGGCGATGCTCGGCATCCGCGTCAACGTGGCGCTGACCGACGGCGCCGGCGTGCTCGCGGGCTTCCTGCGCATGCCGGGCGCCTTCCTGCATTCGGTCGACATCGCCATCGACAAGGCCTACACCGCGGCGAGTTTCGGCTTGCCGACCGCGCAGTGGATGTCCATCTTGGCCCAAGACGAGGCGCTGCGGATCGGCCTGACCGAGCGACCCCGGCTGGTCGTTCTCGGCGGCGGCCTGCCGATTCGCGAGGGCGGGGTGTTGATCGGCGGCATCGGCGTGTCGGGCGGCTCGGCCGAGCAGGACGAGCAATGTGCCCGCGCAGGCCTGGTGGCGCTGGGGCTTCCCGTCTAGCGTCGGTGAATTTTCAACACCAGTGGGGCACAGATCGGCATGAAAAAAAGGCCGATGATGGCGAGCCGGCGCTGGCACTCCCGCGCAGCGCCGGGAACGGCTTCATCACGCTGCAGCGAGGCCGTCGACGGCCGCCGCGCTCAAGGCCTGCGCCACCAGGTCGGCCGTACCGCGGATGTGGGCCTCCAGTGCCAGCGCGGCGCGCAGTTCGTTGCCGGCCATGGCACTTTCGAAGATTTCGCGGTGCTCGGCATGCACGTCGCGCCGGCTGCCGGGCAGCTTGATGGCGTAGCGGCGGTAGCGTTCGCTCTGGCGCGACAACGTGCGCAGCAGGCGCAGCGTCCAGGGCGATTCGTGGCCGGCCAGCAGTGCCTCGTGGAAAACGATGTTCAGCCCCTCCCAGTTCTTGGCCTGATCGGGACGCAGCGGCTGCTCCAGCTCCGACAGTTCGTCATAGGCGCCCTGCAACTGCGCGCGCCAGGCGTCACCACCGGCGCGAATCGACTGGCGCAGCGCGTCGATCTCGATCAACACGCGCAAGCGGGTCAAGTCGACCAGGTCGGCGGCGGCAATGGGCGCCACGCGAAAACCGCGCTGCCCTTCGGTGATCACCAGCGCGTCGCTGACCAGGCGCGTGATGGCCTCGCGCAAGGTGCCGGCGCTGACGCCGTAGCGGTCCTTCAGGTGCTCTACGCGCAGCTTTTCGTCGGGCGGCAGTCGGCCGTCGACGATGTCGTCGCGCAGCTGGGCGTAGGCGCGTTCGATCAGCGTGCGCGTGACCGGTGCGCCGTCATCGACGAGGGGCAGGGCGGGGCGTTTGGCCATGGCGGGTGAGCGGCGTTGCTTGGGTCAAGACGTCGGCAGCAGGTCGGCAGACGTCGGTGGCGAAGCTCGGACAGGCTATAAATATTGATAAAACACAGAAAACTGTCTGATGGATTGTAACGGTTCTTGCTCTATTCTGTCCTGAATCGTGCGTGTCTCCAATGCAAAACGCAAGACTGGAACTCCATCAAATTGCCGTTTTCCGCAGGAAATGACGCGGGGTTTTGGGCGATAGACTGACCCGTAGGTGTTTACCCTGTTTTATCGATATTTTTGCGATTTTGATCTATACTCGCATCGTTGATGCAGCGCTCGAGGTGGCGTGTGTCGTCTTGCGTGAGGCCGGTGACATCGTCAGTGCACGCGGTCGTGATGCATGACGGCTTTTCATGAGCCGGTTGGGCCTGTCGCTACGAAAACAAGTCCTGCCACGACCCCGCCACCTTTGATGGCGAGGGAGAGGGCGCCATCATTCGGTGTCGCAGGGCGTGGAGGTGCCGGGCAAGCGAGGCGTTCGATCGGCTGTCACGGCGGCGGGCACGGCGCCAGCAAGGTTTCGGACGGGCGCCACATCATGGTTTTTATCGAGAGTGCATGAACATGAAAGAATTCCTGAACTTCATCAACGGCGAATACATCAAGAACGCCAGTGGCAAGACCTTCGACAACCGCAACCCGGTCGACAACAGCCTGATCGGCAAGGTGTACGAGGCCGGCCGCCCTGAAGTGAACGCGGCGGTGATGGCCGCGCAGGCGGCGCTCAAGGGCGACTGGGGCCGCATTTCGGTCACCGAGCGCTGCAAGCTGCTGGACGCGCTGGCGGTCGAGATCAACCGCCGCTTCGACGACTTCCTGCAGGCCGAGATCGCCGACACCGGCAAGCCGCATCACCTGGCCTCGCACGTGGACATTCCGCGTGGCGCGGCCAACTTCCAGGTGTTCATCGACACCATCAAGAGCGCCAGCACCGAGTCGTTCAACATGCGCACGCCCGACGGCAAGACGGCGCTGTCCTATGGCGTGCGCGTGCCGCGCGGCGTGATCGGCGTCATCTGCCCTTGGAACCTGCCGCTGCTGCTGATGACCTGGAAGGTCGGCCCGGCGCTGGCCTGCGGCAACACCGTGGTCGTCAAGCCCTCGGAAGAAACTCCCGCCACCGCCACGCTGCTGGGCGAGGTGATGAACGCCGTGGGCGTGCCCAAGGGCGTGTACAACGTGGTGCATGGTTTCGGGCCCGATTCGGCCGGCGCTTTTCTCACCGAGCACCCCGACGTGGACGGCATCACCTTCACCGGCGAGACGCGCACCGGCACCGCCATCATGAAGGCCGCGGCCGAGGGCATTCGCCCGGTGTCGATGGAACTGGGCGGCAAGAACGCCGCCGTGGTGTTTGCCGACTGCGACTTTCAGGTCGCGGTGGACACCGTCACGCGCTCGTGCTTCGAGAACGCCGGCCAGGTCTGCCTGGGTACCGAGCGCGTGTACGTCGAGCGCCCGATCTTCGACAAGTTCGTCGCCGCGCTCAAGCTCAAGGCCGAGGCCATGACGCCCGGCCAGCCCTTCGACGCCGCCACCAAGATTGGCCCCGTGATCAGCAAGGAGCACCAGGCCAAGGTGCTGTCCTACTACGCCAAGGCACGCGAAGAGGGCGCCACCGTGGTGACCGGCGGCGGCGTGCCCGACATGCCCGCCGCGCTGAAGGACGGCTGCTGGGTGCAGCCCACCATCTGGACCGGCCTGCCCGAGACCGCCAGCGTGATCACCGAGGAGGTCTTCGGCCCCTGCTGCCACATCGCGCCCTTCGACAGCGACGAAGAGGTGCTGGGCAAGGTCAACACCAACCGCTACGGCCTGGCCACGGCCATCTTCTCGCAGGACATCGGCCGTGCCAACCGCATGGCGCAGGGCATCCGCGTCGGCCTGACTTGGATCAACAGCTGGTTCCTGCGCGATTTGCGCACCTCGTTCGGCGGCTCCAAGCAGTCGGGCATCGGGCGCGAAGGCGGACTACACTCGTTCGAGTTTTACACCGACCTGCGCAACGTGATGGTGAAATTTTAATCAAAACGTGTCGCAGCCGGCGCTGAGCAAGCGCGAACAGCTATCAAATAAATAGTTATCCATGGACACCCGACAGATCGAACAACTGGGTGACGCGCTCTACGACGCGCTCACCGCCGGCACCACGCTGCCGCCGCTCACCAGCCAGCACGCGGGCATCACCGTCGACGACGCCTACGCCATCCAGCAGCGCCTGATGGCGCGGCGCCTGGCGGCCGGCGAAAAGGTGGTAGGCAAAAAAATTGGCGTCACCAGCCAGGCCGTGATGGACATGCTGGGCGTGAACCAGCCCGACTTCGGCTGGCTGACCGATGGCATGGTCTACAACGAGGGCGAGGCCGTGCCGATGAGCCGCCTGATCCAGCCCAAGGCCGAGGGCGAGATCGCCTTCGTGCTGAAGAAGACGCTGAAGGGCCCGGGCGTGAGCGTGGCCGACGTGCTGGCCGCCACCGAGGGCGTGATGGCCTGCTTCGAGATCGTCGACTCGCGCATCCAGGACTGGAAGATCAAGATCCAGGACACCGTGGCCGACAACGCCAGCTGCGGCGTGTACGTGCTGGGCGACCGCCTGGTCGACGTGCGCGACGTCGACTTGACGACCTGCGGCATGGTGCTCGAGAAGAACGGCGAGATCGTCGCCACCGGCGCCGGCGCCGCCGCCATGGGCCACCCGGCCAACGCCGTGGCCTGGCTGGCCAACACCCTGGGCGCGCACGGCATCGCGCTGGAGGCGGGCGAGGTGGTGCTGTCGGGCTCGCTGGGCATCATGGTGCCCGTCAAGACCGGCGACAACCTGCGCGTGACCATCGGCGGCATCGGCGGCTGCTCGGTGCGCTTTGTTTGATTCTGGAGAGAACGCGATGAGCAAGAAAATCAAGTGCGCCCTGATCGGCCCCGGCAACATCGGCACCGACCTGCTGGCCAAGCTGCAGCGCAGCCCGGTGCTGGAGCCGGTGTGGATGGTCGGCATCGACCCCACGTCCGACGGCCTCAAGCGCGCCCAGGAAATGGGCATCAAGACCACGTCCGAGGGCGTGGACGGCCTGGTGCCGCACATCAAGGCCGATGGCGTGCAGATCGTCTTTGACGCCACCAGCGCCTACGTGCACGCCGAGAACTCGCGCAAGGTGACCGAGCAGGGCGCGATGATGATCGACCTGACACCCGCCGCCATCGGCCCCTACTGCGTGCCGCCGGTCAACCTGAAGGAGCACGTGGGCCAGGCCGAGATGAATGTGAACATGGTCACTTGCGGCGGCCAGGCGACGATCCCGATGGTCAACGCCGTCAGCCGCGTGCAGCCGGTGGCCTATGCCGAGATCGTGGCCACGGTGTCCAGCAAGTCGGCCGGCCCCGGCACGCGCAAGAACATCGACGAGTTCACCCGCACCACGGCGGGCGCGATCGAGAAGGTGGGCGGCGCCAGGAAGGGCAAGGCCATCATCATCATCAACCCGGCCGAGCCGCCGCTGATCATGCGCGACACCGTGCACTGCCTGACCGAGGGCGAGCCCGACCAGGCCGCCATCACCAAGAGCATTCACGACATGATCGAGCAGGTGCAGAAGTACGTGCCCGGCTACAAGCTGGTCAACGGCCCGGTGTTCGACGGCAAGCGCGTGTCGGTGTTTCTGGAGGTGGAAGGCCTGGGCGACTACCTGCCCAAGTACTCGGGCAACCTCGACATCATGACGGCGGCAGCCGCCCGCACCGCCGAAATGTTTGCCGAAGAAATCCTGGCCGGCAAGCTCAAGCTCGAACCCGTCGCGGCGTAAGGAGAACACACCATGAGCATCAAGGGCAAGAAAATCACCCTGCACGAGATGGCGCTGCGCGACGGCATGCACCCCAAGCAGCACCAGATCAGCATCGAGCAGATGAAGACCATCGCCACCGCGCTGGACGCGGCCGGCATGCCGCTGATCGAAGTCACCCACGGCGACGGCCTGGGCGGCAACTCGGTCAACTACGGCTTTGCCGCGCACAGCGACGAGGACTACCTCAAGGCCGTCATTCCGCTGATGAAGCGCGCCAAGATCTCGGCCCTGCTGCTGCCGGGCATCGGCACCGTCGACCACCTGAAGATGGCGCACGACGTGGGCGTGCACACCATCCGCGTGGCCACGCACTGCACCGAGGCCGACGTGAGCGAGCAGCACATCACCATGGCGCGCAAGCTGGGCATGGACACGGTGGGCTTTCTGATGATGAGCCACATGAACGATGCGGCCGGCCTGGTCAAGCAGGCCAAGCTGATGGAAGGCTACGGCGCCAACTGCGTCTACATCACCGACTCGGCCGGCCACATGCTGCCAGGCGACGTGCAAGCCAAGCTGGGCGCCGTGCGCGCCGCGCTCAAGCCCGAGACCGAGCTGGGCTTTCACGCCCACCACAACCTGGCGATGGGCGTGGCCAACTCGATCACCGCCATCGAGATGGGCGCCAACCGCGTCGACGCCGCCAGCGCCGGTCTGGGCGCGGGCGCCGGCAACACCCCCATGGAGGTGCTGGTGGCCGTGCTCGACATGATGGGCGTGCAGACCGGGGTCGACGTGTTCAAGATCCAGGACGTGGCCGAGGACCTGGTGGTGCCGATCATGGACTTCCCGATCCGCATCGACCGCGACGCGCTCACGCTGGGCTATGCCGGCGTGTACGGCTCCTTCCTGCTGTTTGCCAAGCGCGCCGAGAAGAAGTACGGCGTGCCGGCGCGCGAAATCCTGGTCGAGATGGGCCGGCGCGGCTGCGTGGGCGGGCAGGAGGACATGATCGAGGACACCGCCCTCACGCTATCAAAACAAAAGCATGCTGCGCGCGCTGCGCAAGCGCAAACGGCCTGAAACGCCTGAAAGACGAAACCCATGGCACTTGACGACAAGACCCTGGACGCGCTGGCCGAGCACCTGTACGCCTGCCAGCGTGAGGCGCGCGACACGCCCAAGATCACCGACCAGCATCCCGAAATGGATTTCGACGATGCGTATGCCATCCAGGACCGCATCCTCGCCGCCAAGCTGAAGGCCGGCGCGCGCATCGCCGGCTACAAGGCGGGCCTGACCTCGCACGCCAAGATGAAGCAGATGGGCGTGACCGACCCGGTGTTCGGTTTTCTGGTGGATGAATTCATCGTGCCCGACGGCGGCGAAGTCCAGACCGGCGAGCTGATCCATCCCAAGGTCGAGCCCGAGATCGCCTTCGTCACCCGCGCCGAGCTGAAGGGCCCGGGCTGCAGCGTCGCCAACGTGCTGGCCGCCAGCGACGTGGTGCTGCCCGGCATCGAGGTGATCGACAGCCGCTACCGCGACTTCAAGTTCGACCTGAAGAGCGTGGTGGCCGACAACACCTCGGCGTCGCGCTTCGTGGTCGGCGGGCGCGCGGTCGACGCGCGCAGCGTGGACCTGCGCACCACCGGCGTGGTGCTCGAGAAAAACGGCCAGGTCGTGGCCCTGGGCGCCGGTGCCGCGGTGGTCAGCCATCCGGCCGCCGCCGTGGCCATGCTGGTCAACCACCTGGGCCGGCGCGGCAAGAGCCTGCCGGCCGGCAGCCTGGTGCTGTCAGGCGGCATCACCGAGGCCGTGTCGGTGCAAAAGGGCGACCACGTGACGTTGCGCGTGCAGGGCATGGGCAGCGTGTCGGTGCGTTTCGCATGAAGTTTTGAACCCCGGCGCCGAATGAACGGCGCCATTTTTTTACCCCGAGGAGAGATTCATGAAACGACGTGACTTCGTCGCGGCGGCGTCCGCTGCTGCCTTGCCCGGCCTGAGCTGGGCGCAAGACAAGTACCCCAGCAAGCCGGTGCGCCTGATCGTGCCCTTTCCGCCGGGCGGCCCCACCGACATGATGGGCCGCGCGGCGGCCCGTGCCATGAGCGAACAGCTGGGCCAGTCCTTCGTGGTCGAGAACCGCGCCGGTGCCGCCGGCAACATCGGCACCGACGCGGCGGCCAAGGCGGCGCCCGACGGCTACTTGATCGCCTTGTCGGCCATCAGCAGCCTGGCGATCGCGCCGCACATGTACAGCAAGATGCCGTTCAACGTCGAAAAGGACCTGGCGCCGATCTCGCTGGTGGGCACCACGCCCTGCGCGATCGTCGCCAACCCGAACGCGCCCTTCAGCGACCTCAAGGGCATGATCGCCTACGCCAAGGCCAACCCGGGCAAGATCAGCTACGCCACCTCGGGCATCGGCACCAGCAACCACCTGGCGGCCGAACTGCTGCAGTCGGTGGCGGGCTTTCAGATGACGCACGTGCCGTACAAGGGCTCCAGCCAGATCGTGCCCGACCTGATCTCGGGCGTGGTGCCGGTCAGCGTCGAAAGCTCGCTGGTCACCACCTTGCAGCACGTCAAGGCCGGCAAGCTCAAGGCGATTGCCGTCACCTCGGCCAAGCGCGCCTCGGTGTGGCCCGACGTGCCCACCGTGGCCGAATCGGGCTACCCGGGCTTCGAGGTCGAGTCCTGGTTCGGCCTGGTGGCGTCCGCCGCCACGCCGCCGGCCATCATCAACAAGCTGCAGGCGGCCTGGGCGGCGGGCGCCGTCACCGCCGAGACGCGCACCGCGTTCGACAACATTCCGGCCAACGAGCGCGTCACCACGCCGGCCGAGTTCGGCGCCTTCATCAAGAGCGAAGACAAGCGCTGGGGCGAGTTGATCCGCAAGCTGGGCATCAAGGCGGACTGAGGCTGCAGAGCCGAAGGCTCAGTGCAGCTTGACGCGCGGCGTCGCGCGCTTGATGAGAAAGCGGGCCAGCGCCAGCACCGTCGTGCGGCGCACGCCCAGCACCGCTTCGTGGTGCATCAGGTGCAGGCTCATGTACATCAGGCGCGCGAACAGGCCTTCGACGAACCAGCTCTTGCTGAACAGCACGCCCATCAGGCTGCCGACCGAGGTGCTGGTGCCCAGCGACACCAGCGAGCCGTGGTCGCGGTACACGTAGGGCGCCTCGGGCCAGGGGCGTCCGCGCGCCTCGCCCAGCAGCGCTCGGCCCAGGTAGCTCGCCTCCTGATGCGCGGTCTGCGCGCGCGGCGGCAGCGGGCGTCCGCCCGGGCCGGCGCAGGCGGCGCAGTCGCCCAGCGCCAGCACGCCCGGCCAGCCGGGCACGCGCAGCTGTGCATCGACCTCGACTTGGCCTGACTTGTTGACCGGCAGGCCGAGCGCGCGCAGCAGCGGCGGCGCCTCGATGCCGGCCGCCCAGACCGTGAGCTCGCTCGGGTATCGGTGGCCGTCGTGGTCCTCCACGCCGTCGGCGTCGATGCGGGTCACCCGGCAATCGGTGTGCACGTCGACGTGGCGCTGGCGCAGCAGATCCAGCGCCGCCGCCGACACCTTTTCGCTCAGCGGGGCCAGCAGGCGCGGGCTGCCTTCCAGCAGGGTGATGTGCACGTCGCGATCGGGGTCGAGCCGGCGCAGGCCGTAGCGCGTGTGCACGGCGCTGGCCTCGCGCAGCTCGGCCGCCAGTTCCACCCCGGTCGCGCCGCCGCCGATGATCACGACGTCGACGCTGGCCGCGCCGTCGCGCTGCTTGCGCATGTCGGCCGCGGCCAGCAGCTTGAGCATGCGCAGGCGAAACTGCTCGGCCGACGCCGGGTCGTTCAGCGACAGCGTGTGCTCGGGCGCGCCCGGCACGCCGAAGTAGCGTGAGGTGCTGCCCAGCGCCAGCACCAGGCGGTCGTAGCCCAGTTCGCGCACCGGCAGCAGCTCCTCGCCGCTTTCGTCGTGGATCGCGCCGACGCCGATCGAGCGGCGCGCCGCATCGAGCGCCACCAGCGGGCCGTAGACGAAGCGAAAGCCGTTGTCGTGCGCCAGCATCTCGTAGGACAGGCCCTCCTGGTGGATGTCCAGCGTGCCGGCGGCCACCTCGTGCAGGGTCGGCTTCCAGATGTGGAACAGCTGCTGGTCGACCAGCGTCACGCGCTCGGCGCCCAGCCGGCGCCCGAGCTTGCACGCCAGTTCGAGCCCGCCGGCGCCACCGCCGACGATGACGATGGCGTTCGAGCGCTCGCCGGGATCGTCTGTTGCCATGGAACCTCCTCGTTTCGTGGTCGACACCGGGTCATGCTGGTTGATGCCCGATCGGTCAAAGGGACATTGTCCGGCACCACGGCCTTCGGTTCATCGAGCCCGTCGAGGGGCGGCCGGCAGAAGGCCGTGCTTGGGTGTAAAACCGGCGCTTGCGCACGGCTGTCGGGTGCGCCCCAAGCCGCCGCGCCCGCGTGGCGCCGGGCTTGAATCGGGGGGCCGGGCCCTCATATCGTTGGCAATTCAGCAACAACTTCAAGCCGTATACACCATGCGTCTGGACAAACTCACCACCAAATTCCAGGAAGCCTTGGCCGACGCGCAGTCGCTGGCCCTGGGGCACGACAACGCCTACATCCAGCCCGAGCATCTGCTGGCGGCCATGCTGCAGCAGGACGACGGGCCCAAGGCCCTGCTGGCGCGCGCCGGCGTCAACACCGCCGCGCTGGCGCAGGCCGCCAACGCAGCCATCGGGCGCCTGCCCAGCGTGCAGGGGCAGGAGCAGGTGCAGCCCGGCCCCGACCTGCTGAAGCTGCTGCAGGCCACCGAAAAGGAGAGCATCCAGCGCGGCGACCAGTTCGTCGCCAGCGAGATGTTCCTGCTGGCCCTGGCCGACGCCAAGGGCGAGGCCGGTCGCATCGCCAAGGAAGCGGGCCTGAGCCGCAAGGCGCTGGAGGCCGCCATCGAGGCGGTGCGCGGCGGGCAGGGCGTGGATTCGGCCGACGCCGAAGGCCAGCGCGAGGCGCTGAAGAAATACACGCTCGACCTGACCGAACGCGCGCGCCAGGGCAAGCTGGACCCGGTGATCGGGCGCGACGACGAGATCCGCCGCACCATCCAGGTGCTGCAGCGGCGCAGCAAGAACAACCCGGTGCTGATCGGCGAGCCCGGCGTGGGCAAGACCGCCATCGTCGAGGGCCTGGCGCAGCGCATCGTGGCCGGCGAGGTGCCCGACACGCTCAAGAACAAGCAGGTGCTGGTGCTGGACATGGCCGGCCTGCTGGCCGGTGCCAAGTACCGCGGCGAGTTCGAGGAGCGCCTGAAGGCCGTGCTGAAGGAGGTGGCACACGAAGAGGGCCGCATCATCCTGTTCATCGACGAGCTGCACACCATGGTGGGCGCGGGCAAGGCCGAGGGCGCCATCGACGCCGGCAACATGCTCAAGCCCGCGCTGGCGCGTGGCGAGCTGCACTGCATCGGCGCCACCACGCTGGACGAATACCGCAAGTACATCGAGAAGGACGCGGCGCTGGAGCGGCGCTTCCAGAAGGTGTTCGTGGGCGAGCCGAGCGTGGAAGACACCATCGCCATCCTGCGCGGCCTGCAGGAAAAATACGAGGCGCACCACGGCGTGGACATCACCGACCCGGCCATCGTCGCCGCGGCCGAGCTGAGCCACCGCTACATCACCGACCGCTTTTTGCCCGACAAGGCGATCGACCTGATCGACGAGGCGGCGGCCAAGATCAAGATCGAGATCGACTCCAAGCCCGAGGTGATGGACAAGCTGGACCGCCGCATGATCCAGCTCAAGATCGAGCGCGAGGCGATGAAGAAGGAGCAGGATGAGGCCTCGAAAAAGCGCCTGGCCCTGATCGAGGAAGACCTGGCCAAGCTGGAGAAGGAATACGCCGACCTGGACGAAATCTGGAAGGCCGAGAAGGCCAACGCCCAGGGCAGCGAGCAGGTGCGCAAGGAGATCGAGCAAATCAAGTTCCAGATCCAGGAAGCCACGCGCAAGGGCGACTTCAACCACGTGGCCGAGCTGCAGTACGGCAAGCTGCCCGCGCTCGAAAAGCAGCTGAAGGAAGTGCAGGCCAGCGAGAAGAGCGTGGACGCCCAGGCCAAGGCGCACAAGCTGCTGCGCACGCAGGTGGGCGCCGAGGAAATCGCCGAGGTCGTCAGCCGCGCCACCGGCATTCCCGTCAGCAAGATGATGCAGGGCGAGCGCGACAAGCTGCTGCACATGGAAGACGCCCTGCACCAGCGCGTGGTGGGCCAGGACGAGGCCATCCAGGCCGTGTCCGACGCCATCCGCCGCTCGCGCTCGGGCCTGTCCGACCCCAACCGGCCGTTGGGCAGCTTCTTGTTCCTGGGCCCCACGGGCGTGGGCAAGACCGAGCTGACCAAGGCGCTGGCGGGCTTTCTGTTCGACAGCGACCAGCACATGGTGCGCATCGACATGAGCGAGTTCATGGAAAAGCACAGCGTCTCGCGCCTGATCGGCGCGCCGCCGGGCTATGTGGGCTACGACGAAGGCGGCTACCTGACCGAGGCGGTGCGGCGCAAGCCCTACAGCGTGGTGCTGTTCGACGAGATCGAGAAGGCGCACCCGGACGTGTTCAACGTGCTGCTGCAGGTGCTGGACGACGGCCGCCTGACCGACGGGCAGGGCCGCACGGTGGACTTCAAGAACACCGTCATCATCATGACCAGCAACATCGGCAGCCCGATGATCCAGAGCATGGCGGGGCAGCCCTATGAAGAGGTGAAGGACGCGGTGTTCGGCGAGCTGAAGAACCACTTCCGCCCCGAATTCCTAAACCGCATCGACGAGATCGTGGTCTTCCACGGCCTGGACGCGAGCCAGATCGGGGCGATTGCCAAGATCCAGCTCAAGGTGCTGGCCGAGCGCCTGGCCAGGATGGAGCTCACGCTCGAGGTGTCGGACCAGGCGCTGGCCGAGCTGGCCAAGGTCGGCTTCGACCCGGTGTTCGGCGCGCGGCCGCTCAAGCGCGCCATTCAGCAGCGCATCGAGAACCCGCTGTCCAAGCTGATCCTGGAGGGCAGGTTCCCGCCCAAGACCGAGATCAAGGTGAGCGTCGATCCGATCAAGAACCCGGGCGTGTTCGAGTTCAACGGGCAGGTGGCCTGAGCACACTCTGGTCCATTGCTCTTGTTGTTGTAGCGCCTCGCGCCGTCCGGATGCCGGCGCGAGGCGTTTTTCGCTATAAGCCGGCTTTCCGCCACAATGGGGTAAACGCCCTTTGTCCCGACGAGGAGAGCCGGCATGACCGACACCGCTACCCCTGACCTGGCCGCCCTGGCCCAGCAACTCGAACACACCCTCAAGCTGCGTGTGCCGCCCATCGGCGTGCGCCTGTTCGAGTCCGCCGAGGTGCTGGGCACGATCCCCAAGCTGCGCCGCCCGCAGGCGGTGCACACCACCGACCAGATCGTCGCGCAGGCCTGCCGCCTGGGCTGGACCATGGGCATCACCGGCGACGACCTGGTGGGCCCGCAGTGCAAGGCCGTGATCGGCTTGGGCGGGCAGGACGAGGCGTGGTATTCGGGCCAGCAGATGGCGGGCGTCTGGTACGCCACCGTGGAAGACTCGGCCCGCCACCAGGCCGCGATGAACGTGGTGCCCGTGGGCCAGTACCAGGCGCTGGTGGTGGCGCCGCTGGCCAAGTGGGCGGGCTTTGGCGCGGGGCTGGACCAGCCCGACATCGCGCTCTTTTACGCCACGCCCGGCGCCATGATCTATTTCATCAACGGCCTGCAGTGGTCGGGCTACCAGCGCTTCGACTGGAGCGTGGTGGGCGAATCGTCCTGCGCCGACTCCTGGGGCCGGGCGCTGAAGACGCGCGAGCCCAGCCTGTCGATTCCCTGCTTTGCCGAGCGCCGCTACGGCGGTGTGCTGGACGACGAGATGCTGATGGCGCTGACACCGGCCGACATGGCCAAGTCGCTGACCGGCATGGCCGCGCTGGCCAAGAACGGCCTGCGCTACCCCTTTGCCCCCTACGGCATCCAGCAGGACGTGCGCGCGGGGATGGGGGTGAGCTATCCCAAAGGCGCGGCTTGAAGCTGTCCGCCGCATGGGATGATCGGACCCAGCAGCATCCGCAGGAGACCCCCATGAACGCCAGCACGCACGCCCTGGTCGCCGTTGCGGCCACCTCCGGCCTGGTGGATTTGTTCGAGCGCCAGCAGCAGGCGGCGCGGCGCGAGGTCGAGGTGCCGCTGGCCTTGCGGCGCGAGCGCCTGCAGCGCCTGACGGCGATGTGGCGGCAAAACGAGGGCCGGCTGGCGCAGGCCGTGGGGCAGGACTTCGGCCTGCGTGGCGAGCGCCTGACGCAGGTGGCCGACGCGCTGGTGCTCGACAGCGTGCTGGCCGATTTGCGCCGCAACCTGGCGCGCTGGAGCCGCCCGCGCCGCGTGCGCACACCCTTGCACCTGCTGCCCGCGCGTGCTTTCGTGCAGCGCCAGCCGCTGGGCGTGGTCGGCGTCATCAGCCCCTGGAACTATCCGCTGCAGCTGGCGCTGGGCCCAAGCGCCACCGCGCTGGCGGCGGGCAACCGGGTGCTGCTCAAGCCCAGCGAGCACACGCCGCACACGGCGCAGCTGTTGGCCGAATTGGTGGCCCAGCACTTCGCGCCGGAGGAGTTTGCCGTCGTCACCGGCGGGGTCGACGTGGCCACGGCCTTTTCGGCGCTGCCTTTCGATCACCTGTTCTTCACCGGCTCCACCACCGTGGGCCGGCAGGTGGCCGAGGCCGCCGCGCGCAGCCTGACGCCCGTCACGCTGGAACTGGGCGGCAAGTCGCCCTGCATCGTCGACGCCTCGTGCAGTGACCTGGATGATGCGGCGCTGAAGATCGCCGTGGGCAAGCTGCTCAACGGCGGCCAGACCTGCATCGCGCCCGACTACCTGCTGCTGCCGCGCGGGCGCGAGGCGGCCTTTGCCGACGCCTATCAGAAGGCCGTCACGCGATTGTTTCCGCAGTTGGTGGGCAACGCCGACTACGCCGCCATCATCAACGCGCGCCAGCACCAGCGGCTGCAGGCGCTGGTGGACGAGGCGAAGGCGCTGGGCGCGCGGGTGGACGACGTGGGCCCGCCGGCGCTGGGCACGCCCGGCAACGAGGCCGAGGCACGCCAGATGCGCCCGCTGCTGGTGTTCGATCTGCCGCCGCAGGCGCGCCTGCTGCAAGAAGAGATTTTCGGCCCCGTGCTGCCGGTGCTGCCCTATGACGACCTGGGCACGGTCATCGCCTACATCAACGCCCGCCCGCGCCCGCTGGCGCTGTACTGGTTCGGCGAGGACGAGGCGGCACGCGACCGCGTGCTGCAGGGTACGGTGAGCGGCGGGGTGACGGTCAACGACACGCTGATGCACATCGCCCACGACGGCCTGCCCTTTGGCGGCGTGGGCGAAAGCGGCCTGGGCGCCTACCACGGCGAGACGGGTTTTTTGCGCTTCACGCACGAGAAGGCGGTGTTCGTGCAGTCGCGCTTCGGCCGCGGTGATTTGCTGTACCCGCCCTTCGGCGCGCGCTTCGACCGGGTGATGGGGCTCATTCGGCGCTGGCTGCGCTGATGCGCCGGGGCCGCTACCATCGAACGCTTTTGCCTTTCGCCGCCGGCCCCCGTTCATGAACACCGCCACCGTCACCGCACTGCCCATCGACCAAGCCGCCGCCGCGCCGCCGCCCGGCTCGCTGCGCGAGGACGCTGCGGTCATCGGGCTGGTGGGCCTGGCGCATGCCAGCTCGCACTTCAGCCATCTGCTGCTGCCGGCGCTGTTTCCGGTCTTCATGAAGGAGTTCGGCCTGAGCTTTGCCGAGTTGGGCTTTCTGTCCACGGTGTTTTTCTTCATCTCGGGCTCGGGGCAGGCGCTGTCGGGTTTCCTGGTCGATCGCGTGGGCGCACGGCCGGTGCTGTTCGCCTCGCTGGGCTGCTTCATCGCGGCCTGTCTGGCGGGCTATCTGGCGCAGGGTTATTGGGGCCTGATGGCGGTGGCGGTGTTCGCCGGCCTGGGCAACGCGCCGTTTCACCCGGTGGACTTCAGCATCCTCAACCAGCGCGTGTCGGCGCACCGGCTGGGCTATGCCTACAGCATGCACGGCCTGTCGGGCAACCTGGGCTGGGCGCTGGCGCCGGTGTTCCTGATGGGCTTTACCGCCTGGGGGGGCGACTGGCGCGCGGGCTACCTGGCCGCGGCGCTGATGTATGCCGCCATCCTGGCGCTGCTGGTGCTGCAACGGCGGCGCCTGCACACCCAGGTGGTGGTGCACGCCAGGCAGGACGGCGCCAGCGCCGGTGTCAACTTTCTGCGCCTGCCGGTGGTGTGGTGGTGTTTCGCGTTCTTTTTGCTGTCCACCATGACGCTGGCGGTGGTGCAGAACTTCAGCGTGTCCATCATGCAGGCCATGCACGGTGTCAGCTTCGAGTCGGCCACCACCATGCTGACGGCCTACATGCTGTGCGGTGCGGTGGGCGTGTTCATCGGCGGTGTGGTGGCCGCCAAGGTGCCGCTGCACAGCGACCGCGTGGTGGCCTGGTGCATGGGCGTGGGCGCGCTGCTGATGGCGCTGGCCGGCAGCGGCTGGCTGGGCGGCCTGGGTTCGATGGTGGTGCTGGCCGGCACCGGTTTTGCCGTCGGCGTGGGCGGCCCCAGCCGCGACATGATGATCAAGAAGGCCGCGCCCAAGGGCGCCACCGGGCGCGTGTACGGCACGGTGTATTCGGGGCTGGACCTGGGCTTTGCCATCGCCCCCATGATCTACGGCGTGTTCATGGATCGCCACTGGTACGCCACCACCATGATCGTCGCCGCCGTGCTGCTGATGGCCTCGGTCTACGCCGCCGTGGGCGTGGGCGCGCGCACCGACCACGCGCGCTGAGGGGCGCGGACGCGGCACAATCGTCGCATGACCCAAGCTAGCCCCTCTCCCATCGCCGGCCATCTTCTGATCGAATGTCTGATCGAGCAGGGCGTCGAACGCGCCTATGGCGTGCCGGGCGAAAGCTATCTGGCGGCGCTCGACGGCTTTTACGCGCACCGTGACCGCATTCGCTTCATCACTTGCCGGCAAGAGGGCGGGGCGGCCTTCATGGCCGAGGCCGAGGGCAAGCTCACCGGCCGCGCGGGCGTGCTGTTCGTCACGCGCGGGCCGGGCGCGGCCAATGCCACGGTGGGCATCCACACGGCGTTCCAGGACTCGACGCCGATGGTCGTCTTCATCGGCGACGTGGCCAGCGACATGCGCGATCGCGAGGCCTTCCAGGAGGTGGACTTTCGCGTTTTCCTGGGCCCCAGCACGCAGGGCTTTGCCAAGCGGGTGGAGCGCATCGACGATGCCCGGCGCATCCCCGAATACGTGGCGCGCGCCTTCGCCACCGCCATGAACGGCCGCCCGGGGCCGGTGGTGCTGGTGCTGCCAGAAGACATGCTGACCGAGCCGGTCGACGTGCGCCCACTGCCGCGCGTGGAACCGGTTCAATATCAAACCGAGCCGCAGCGCTTTCTGCATCTGCGCGAGCAGCTATTGAAAGCGAAGCAACCGCTGGTGATTGCCGGTGGCCCCGGCTGGACGCCCGCAGCGGCGCAGGCGCTGCAGCGCTTCGCCGAGCGCTGGCGCTTGCCGGTGGCCAACGCCTTCCGCTTTCAGGACACCTTCGACAACCACCACGCCCTGTATGCCGGCGACGTGGGCATCGCCATCAACCCCAGGCTGGCCGAGCGCGTCCGGGCGGCCGACCTGCTGCTGGTGGTCGGCCCGCGCCTGGGCGAGATGACCACCGGCGGCTACACCCTGGTCGAGGCGCCGCTGCCCAGGCAGAAGCTGGTGCACATCCACCCCGACCCGCAGGAACTGGGCCGCGTCTACCAGGCCGAGCTGGCCCTGTGTGCCACCATGCCGGCGGCAGCCGCCATGCTGGATGCGCTGCCCGCGCCCGCCAGCGTGCCCTGGGCGGCGTGGAGCGAGGCCGCGCACGCCGACTACCAGGCCAACCTGGTGCCGCAGGCGCTGCCCGGGCCCATCGACATGCCGGCCATCGTCGCCACGCTGCAGCGCCTGCTGCCGGCCGACACGGTGGTCACCAACGGCGCCGGCAATTTCGCCAGCTGGGTGCATCGCTTCTGGCGCTATCACGGCATCGCCAAGGGCCACAAGACGCAGCTTGCGCCCACCAGTGGCGCCATGGGCTATGGCGTGCCGGCGGGCATCGGCGCGTCGATCGCCACCGGGCGCATGGTGTTCACCATCGCGGGTGACGGCGACTTTTTGATGAACGGGCAGGAACTGGCCACTGCCGTGCAGCACGGCGGCAAGAGCATCATCGTGCTGCTGAACAACGGCAGCTACGGCACCATCCGCATGCACCAGGAGCGCGAGTTTCCCGCCCACGTCAGCGGCTCGGACCTGAGCAACCCCGACTTCGTTGCGCTGGCGCGCGCCTATGGCTGGGCGGGCGAGCGCGTCACGCGCACCGAGCAGTTCGAGCCCGCGCTGCAGGCGGCGCTGCACAGCGAGCAGGGCAGCCTGATCGAGGTGACGCTGAGCGAGGACATCATCACCACGCGCGCCACGCTGGGCACCATCCGCCAGCAGGCGCTGGCGCGGCAGAAGGCTTGAGTCGGGCGATCAGGCCCGTGAGGTGTTGATGACCTTGTAGCGCAGCCAGAGGCTGTCGCCCAGACCCTTGTCGACATGGGTCAAGGTGAACTCGACGGGCGCTGCCGCCGGCAGAAAGTCGGATTTTTCGAACAGGGTCGGTGTCTTGTTCTCGCCGTCGGCCAGCGGCGCGATGACCAGGCTGAGTTCATCGACCAGGCCCGCCTGCAGGAACGACCAGTTGATGAAGCCGCCGCCCGACAGCATCAGCGTCTCGATCTTGAACAAGGCCTTCAGCTTCTCGGCGGCGAGCTGGCAGTCCAGCTGATCCTCGCCCGCGACGATGTAGGAGATGTTCATCCGGCGCAGAAAGGCCCGGTAGGCATTGCTGGCCTTCTCGGTCAGCACCTCGACGATGTGGGCCGCCGGTCGGTCCTTGTACTTCAGGGTGTTGCTCTCCCAGCCGATCCGACCGGACGCATCCACCGAGACGTAGTGCATCTTGGCTTGGCGCCCTGCACGGCGACGTAATCGCCCGCCGGCACGGCAGGCGCATGCTCGTCCAGCGCGGGTTTCTTGTAGAAGGTGAAGTTCTCGTCGGTGGTGACGCGGCCGCACAGCCAGGCCTGCGGCTTGTAGCTGGCATTGTTGCGTTCGTATTCCTGCGCCGGCCCCTTGATGGCGGCGGTGTTCATGTAGGGGCCGGTGATCTTGCCGTCCAGCGCGGTCATCATGTGGCAGACGATGTAGGGTCGCTTCATAGGGTCGTGCCTCACAGCTCCTGTACCGTCGGGCGGAACAGGATCTCGTTGATGTCCACGTCCTCGGGCTGGCTCATGGCGAACAGCACGCAGCGCGCGAAGCTGCTCGCCGCAATGGCGTTGTGCTGGTAGTAGTCGGCGATGGCCTCGTTCACGCCCGGCGCGCCCACCGAGGCGGGCAGTTCGGTGTCCACCGCGCCGGGCGAGAGCACCGTGGTGCGGATGCCGTAGGGCTTGACCTCCTTGCGCAGGGCTTCGGAGATCACGCGCACCGAATACTTGGTGGCCGAGTAGATCGCGCCGCCGGCGCTGATGGTGTGGCCGGCCACCGACGAGACGTTGATGAACTGGCCGCTTTTCTGCGCCTTGAAGTGCGGCAGCGCCGCCGCGATGCCCCACAGCACGCCCTTGATGTTCACGTCGATGCACTGGTTCCACTCGTCGAAGCGCAGCATCTCCAGCGGCGCCAGCGGCATCAGGCCGGCGTTGTTGATCATCACGTCGATGCGGCCGTGCAGGCGAACGGCATGCTCGACCAGCGCCTTCACCTGCTCGCGGTCGGTCACATCCATCTGGAAGGCGGCGTCCTTGGCCAGGCCCAGCTCCAACGCCAGCGCCTGCAGGCGATCCAGCCGGCGCGCGCCGAGCACGACCTTGGCGCCGGCCTTGACCAGATGGCGCGCGGTTTCGGCACCCAGGCCGCTCGACGCGCCGGTGATGACGACGACTTTGTCCTTGATGTTCTCGCTCATGGTTTTCTCCGAAAGGTGTTGATTCCGCTTGCGCGGCCGCCGGCTTCTCGCGAGCCGACGGCGCCTGCAATCCGGATCAGGTGTTGAATTTCGTCGTGCCCAACATCTTCACCATGGCCGGATCGCGGTGGTCGAAGAACGCACTCTGATTGCTGTCCAGTGCCGCGATCGCGTGCATGTCATCGGCACTCAAGTCGAAACCGAACACGTCGAAGTTCTCGGCGATGCGCGCCGGATGCACCGACTTCGGAATGGCCACCACGCTGCGTTGTGTGAGCCAGCGCAGGATGACCTGGGCCACGGTCTTGCCATGTTTTTTGGCAAGCGACAGCAGCACGTCGTTGTGGAAGATGCCGTTTCTCCCTTCGGCGAACGGCCCCCACGATTCGATCTGGACGTGGTTGTCCTGCAGGAATTTCTGGGTCGCCATCTGCTGGTGGAAGGGGTGCGTCTCGATCTGGTTGACCGCCGGCACCACGTGGTTGTGGACGATGAGGTCCATGAGCCGGTCGGGTGGGAAGTTGCTGACGCCGATGGCCTTGATGCGGCCTTGCCCGTACAACTCTTCCATGGCCCGCCAGGCACCGTAAACGTCACCGTACGGCTGGTGGATCAGATACAGGTCGAGGTAATCCAGCCGCAGCCTGTCCAACGACCGCTGGAAGGCCCGCTTCGCGCCGTCATAACCGGCATCCTGGATCCACTGCTTGGTGGTCACGAACAACTCGCCGCGCGCCACGCCGCTGTTCTCGATGGCCTTGCCCACGGCTTCTTCGTTCTCGTAGGCAGCGGCGGTATCCAGCAGCCGGTAGCCCACTTCCAGCGCCTGCGAGACGCTTGCCTCGCACTCGGCGAGATCGGGGATCTGATAGACGCCGAAGCCCAGGATCGGCATTTCGACGCCATTGTTCAGAGACACCTTCTTCATGGATTTTTCTCCTGATGGCCCGTGTTTCAGGCCCGGTATTCCTCGTCCGTCACGTGTTCCATCCAGTCCACCGCCTTGCCGTCCTTCATTTCACAGATGGCGATGTGGGTCATCGCGCAATCGGGCGATGCGCCGTGCCAGTGCTTCTCGCCGGGTGCTATCCAGACGGTGTCGCCGGGACGGATTTCCTCGACGTAGCCGCCCCAGCGGCCGACGCAGCCGAGGCCGGACGTCACCAGCAGGGTCTGGCCCAGTGGATGGGTGTGCCAGGCGGTGCGCGCGCCGGGCTCGAAGGTCACGGTCGCGGCGCTCAAGTTGCCGCTGCCGCAGAACGGGCAGTCGATGCGCACGGTGCCGGTGAAGTATTCGGCCGGCCCCTGGGCCGAAGGCGTGGAACCGGGTGGGCTGATTTTCATGATGACTCCTTTTTTGGCGGTTGAAGTGGATGGCCGTAAACGGGAGCAGCTGCGCCGCGCTCAGCGCGGCCGGGCAGCCAGCGCCTTGGATAGCGCCTCGTGGGCGCGTTGCCCGCTGTCGGCGCCGGCACGCTCGCCCAGCACCTGCACGGCCTGCTGCATCTGCGCAGCCGTCAGGCCGGTGTTCATGCTCATCGTCATGTGCGACTGCAACTGCGCTTCGGCGCCCGGCAGGGCCGAGAGCATGCCGACCGTGGCCAGCTCCCGGCTTGGCCAGTCGAGGTTGTCGCGCTCGAAGATGGCGCCGAAGAGATGGCTTTGCAGGTACTCGCCGATGGCGGGCGCGAACTCGAAGATGGCCCCTGACACGGGCTGGCCGACCAGCTTGGTCTGGTTGGCCGTGCCGGCGGCGCGCAGCGCATCGCCCTTGGGGATGGCGTGGCTGGGTTCACGGCCCGGCGCGTCGTGGATGCCGCGCTGCTGGCGCGCCTGCACCACCTGCATCAGTTCGGTGAGCGCATTCAGGCTGCGCGGAAAGCCGGCATAGGCATAGAGCTGCACCAGCACTTCGCGCGCATCGCTGATCGTCAGGCCCGCATCCAGGCCCTGGTTCAGCGCGGCGTTCAGCTTGGCGATGTCGCCCGCAGCGGCGAAGGCCGCGATGGGCAGGATGGCCTGCTGCTGCGCGCTGAGGGTGTTTGCGGCGGGCGCGGTGCTTTGCTCGGTCATGGTCCGGGACTCCTGTACTGGGGTGGTTTGCGCGGCAGCGCGGGTGGGTGCGATCGCCGCGCCCAGTGCCAGCGCGCACGCGAGCGCGACATGCCTAGCGGCCGTTGTATTGCTCATCGCTCACCAGCTCCATCCAGTCCACCGCCTTGCCGTCGCGCATATAGCTGATGGCGACGTGGCTCATGCGGCTGTCCCTAGCCGCGCCGTGCCAGTGCTTGACGTCGGGATCGCACCAGACCACATCGCCCACATTGATTTCGCGCTTCGGCTGGCCTTGCTCCTGTACCCAGCCGCGGCCTTCGGTGACGATCAGCAGCTGGCCGGCGGGATGGGTGTGCCAGGCCGTGCGGGCGCCGGGCATGAAATCGACCTGGCCGACGCTGCCGTAGCGACCGCTGTTGCCCGCGGCCTTGAGGTCCACCGCCGCCTGGCCGGAAAAGGTCTTGGCGTCGCCGATCTGCGTCGGGGTGCTGCCCGCGGGGCTGATCTGCATGCCTTCGGCGTGGGCGCAAGCGCCGCCAACGGCGAGGGCAAGTGACAGGGTGGTGGTGGCAAGCAATTTCATGAGGGCTCCTGGGTTTGTTCAATCGAAAGGGCCGGTGTCGGATGGGTTATCGTGCCTTGACAAGGCATGTGACTCAGTTTAGGCATCGAGTCATTCGTTGATAAGATGGAAAAATCTGAACAAGCATGTGCACGGAATGCACCAATGCCGGCGGAAAACCTGAACGACCTGCGCGCCTTCGTGGCGGTGGCGCACGAACGCAGCTTCACGCGCGCCGCCGCGCAGCTGGGCATGTCGCGCTCGGCCCTGAGCCACGCCATGACCGCACTGGAGGCACGCCTGGGCGTGCGCCTGCTGACGCGCACCACCCGCAGCGTCTCCGCGACCGAGGCCGGCACGCGCCTGTTGAGCCGCCTGTCGCCGATGTTCAGTGAACTCGAGGCCGAACTGACCGCGCTGCGCTCGGCGCGGGACAAGCCGGTCGGCACCGTGCGCATCACCGCCCACGACCACGTCATTGTCGACGTGCTGTGGCCCCGGCTGCTGCCGCTGCTGCGCGAGTACCCCGATGTCCGGATCGAGCTGAGCGTGGACTACGCGCTCACCGACATCGCGGCGCAGCGCTTCGACGCCGGGGTGCGCATCGGCAGCCGGGTTGACAAGGACATGATCGCCGTGCGCATCGCGCCCGACCTGCGCATGGCCGTGGTCGCGTCGCCCGCCTACCTGCAGGGCAAGCCGCGGCCCGCCACGCCGCACGATCTGGCCGAGCACCGCTGCATCAACCTGCGACTGCCCACGCAAGGCGGCCTGTATGCCTGGGATCTGGAAAAGGACGGCCAGGCCATCCGTGCGCGCGTGGACGGGCAGGCGGTGTTCAACAACACCTTTTTGATGCTCCAGGCCGCGCTGGACGGCCTGGGCCTGGCCTTTGTGCCGCTCAGTCTGGCGCAACCGCACCTCGATCAGGGGCAGCTGCTGGCGGTGCTGCAGGACTGGTGGCCGCTGTTTCCGGGCTACCACCTCTACTACGCCAACCGCCGCCAGCTGGCGCCGGCCCTGGCGCTGGTGATCGAGGCGCTGCGCTGGCGTGACGGCCAGCCGGCGCGGCCGGGCGGCAAGACATGAAAAAACCGGCTCGCATGGAGCCGGTTTTTTGGGGGCCGCGTGGTCGCTGGCGCGATCAGGACAGGTGGGCGTTGACCAGCTTGGTCATCTCGAACATCGTCACCTGCGGCTTCTTGAAGATTTCCTTCAGCTTGGCGTCGGCGTTGATGTTGCGCTTGTTGGCCGCGTCCTGCAGCTTGTGGTGCTTGATGTATTCCCAGATCTTCTTGGTGACCTCGGTGCGGGGCATCGGCTTGGCGCCGATCACGGCGGCCAGCGCCGGGCTGGGCGTCATGGCCTTCATGAAGGCGGGGTTGGCCACGCGCTTCTTGGCGGGGGCGGCCTTTTTGGCGGGTGCGGCGGCCTTCTTGGCCGGAGCCGCCTTCTTGGCGGGCGCCGCTTTTGCGGGAGCTTTCTTTGCAGTTGCCATGGTTGGAATCCTCTTTGTTGATTGAACCGATGCTGACGGGCCGGCACACATGAATGCATCTGCCTGGCTGACAAGAATGCTACTGGATGCGGAGCACGTTTCCAAGTGGAAAGTGCGCCCGCAGCCCCTTGGGTGTTGCTTTTTTCGCGGCGGATGTCTCACTTGGCTATGCTTGGCGCTGTTTCGGCCCTGCCGGCCGTGGTTTCGCCCCTCGCCGGGCCCTCATCGACATGACTTCCACCCCGTTTTCGACCTGCGATCTGTGCGACGCCCACGAGGGCGACACCAGCGGCGACTTTCGCGTGCTGCCGCCGGTGTTTCGCGCCTTTGGCGCCGAGCAGGCTTTTTGCGGCCCGGTGCACACCTTGCGCGCGCCGGAGGACAACTCGCGGGTGCGCGAAGCCGTGGGCAGCGCGGGCGAGGGCCGGGTGCTGGTGATCGATGGTGGGGGCTCGCTGCGCCACGCGCTGGTGGGCGGCAACCTGGCGCTGGCGGCGGCGCGCAACGGCTGGGCCGGCATCGTGGTGGATGGCAGCGTGCGCGACCTGGCCGAACTGCGTGCCGCCGGCATTCCCGTGCGCGCGCTCGCGGCCATGCCGCTGCGCACCGCCAAGCGCGGCGAGGGCCAGGCCGGCGAGCCGGTGCGCATCCAGGGCGTGTGGGTGCGGCCCGGCGACTGGCTGTACGCCGACGAGGACGGTATCGTGGTCGCCGGGCGCTCGCTGACCTGACCCGCGCTCAATTGGCGTCGGCCGATGAGGCCGGCCGAACCCGCAGCGCCGCGCGCGAGGGCAGCGTGGCCAGCAGCACGCCCGCCAGCGCCACGCCAAAGGCCAAACCCTGCGCACCGCTGAGCGGCTCGCCCAAAACGCCCACGCCCACCAGCGCGGCGCTGATCGGCAGCAGCACCGTGAACACGCCGGCCTGCGCGGCCGGCACGCTCTTCAAGCCGGTCATCCACAGCCACACGGTCCACATGCACGCCGCCAGCGCATAGAACAGCAGCAGCACCCACATGCCGGGCGCCACGGCGGCGAAGTCGAAGTCCCGCGCCAGCCACAGGCCGAAGGGCGTGGTCAGCGCGAAACCCCACAGGTTGATCAGCGACGAGATGCGGCGCGGCCCCAGGGCGCCGGTCAGCTTCTTGCCAATGACGGCGTAGCTGGCCTCGCACAGCACCGCGCCCACCAGCAGCAGGTTGCCCAGCCAACTCAGGTTGTGCGAGCCTGGCGCGCCGGCGGTGGCGCGCGGCACTTGCGCCAGCGACAGCAGGCCGATGCCCAGCACCGCGCAGGCCACGCCGGCCCACACGCGCGGCGCCACCCGCTCGCGCAGGAACAGCCAGGACAGCAGGGCCACGGCGGCCGGAATGGCGGCCATGATGACGCCGGCCGACACCGCCGTGGTCAGCTTGACGCCCGAGATCATGCACAGCGTGAACAGGAAGTTGCCCAGAAAGGATTCGAGAAACAGCAGGCGCCGCGTCGGCGGCGTCAGCGCCGGCTCGTCGGCCGGCTTGCGCAACCAGTGCGCCATGGCCACGGCGCCGATGCCGAAGCGCAGCCAGGCCAGCAGGAAAACCGGAAACACCAGCGCCAGCGGTTTGGTCAGCGCCACGTAGCTGCCCACCAGGCTCATCGACAGGGCCAGGCAGCCATAGGCGGTCAGGGAAGGGCGGGCGGGGGCGGAAGACACGAGCGGACGGGGGCACACGAGGGTGGCCGAAATATAGCGGCAGCTGCACAGTCGTGGCAGCGTGACCGGTGCATTTCAAGATGCACATTTTTCGTTTCGCCAGTTGAAATATCGAATGCTGCAGCGCCGCAATCATTTCTTGATATGAGATATTTGATTTCAAATAAAGAAACGTGTCTTCCAACATATTGATTTCAAACGAGATAAATTTTGTCTTGTATAAGACATAAGAATCGTTCTCTGTCTTATACAAGAGTATGATTCACCCCAACGCCAGCACCCAGGGCGCGGCCTGCGGGCCGCCGGGGCTGGCGCCCCAACCCCTAGCAACCCCACGACTGGAGCATTTCATGCCGAACACCAACGAGCAACTCAGCCGCGAGCAACAGATCGCCGCCCTGGAGAAGGATTGGGCGAACAACCCGCGCTGGAAGACTGTCAAGCGCGGCTACAGCGCCGCCGACGTGGTGCGCCTGCGTGGCAGCCTGCCGATCGAGTACACGCTGGCCAAGCGCGGCGCCGAGAAGCTGTGGGGCCTGATCAACGGCGAATCCAAGAAGGGCTACGTCAACGCCTTCGGCGCCATCACCGCCGGCCAGGCCATGCAGCAGGCCAAGGCCGGCCTGGAGGCCGTGTACCTGTCGGGCTGGCAGGTGGCCGCCGACGGCAACACCAGCGAGACCATGTATCCCGACCAGTCGCTGTACGCCTACGACTCGGTGCCGACCATGGTTCGTCGCATCAACAACACCTTCAAGCGCGCCGATGAAATCCAGTGGGGCCGCGGCATCAACCCGGGCGACAAGGCCTTCATCGACTACTTCCTGCCCGTCGTGGCGGACGCCGAGGCGGGCTTCGGCGGCGTGCTCAACGCCTTCGAGCTGATGAAGAACATGATTGCCGCCGGTGCCTCGGGCGTGCACTTCGAGGACCAGCTGGCCGCCGTCAAGAAATGCGGCCACATGGGTGGCAAGGTGCTGGTGCCCACGCAGGAGGCGGTGGAGAAGCTGATCGCCGCGCGCTTCGCCGCCGACGTGATGGGCGTGCCCACCATCGTGCTGGCCCGCACCGACGCCGAGGCCGCCAACCTGCTGACCAGCGACGTCGACGCCAACGACAAGCCCTTCGTGACCGGCGAGCGCACGCAAGAAGGCTTCTACCGCGTGAAGAACGGCCTGGAGCAGGCCATCAGCCGCGGCGTGGCCTATGCGCCCTACGCCGACCTGGTGTGGTGCGAGACCGGCGTGCCCGACATCGGCTTCGCCCGCGAGTTCGCCCAGGCCGTGCTGGCCAAGAACCCCGGCAAGCTGCTGTCCTACAACTGCTCGCCGTCCTTCAACTGGAAGAAGAACCTGAGCGACAAGCAGATCGCCTCCTTCCAGGAAGACCTGTCCGCGCTGGGCTACAAGTTCCAGTTCATCACCCTGGCCGGCATCCACAGCAACTGGTACAACACCTTCAAGTTCGCCCACGCCTATGCGCGCGGCGAAGGCATGAAGCACTACGTCGAGATGGTGCAGGAGCCCGAGTTCGCCGCGCGCGAGCAGGGCTACACCTTCGTGTCGCACCAGCAGGAAGTGGGCGCGGGCTACTTCGACGACGTGACCACCGTGATCCAGGGCGGCTCGTCCTCGGTCAAGGCGCTGACCGGCTCGACTGAGGAAGAGCAGTTCCACTGATCTCGGGCGAAGGCCGGCCGACATCCTCGGCCGGCGAGGAGACAAAAAGCCGCGGCACGCCGCGGCTTTTTGCTGCCCGGCGCAGCGCTCAGTCGATGCTTGCCGGCCGGCGGCTCGGCCACAGCACCGAGGCGATGGCCACGCACATCAGCGCCATCGCGCTCCAGTCCTGCCAGTGAATGGGCTCGCCCAGCCACAGCGCGCCGATGAACACGCCCAGCACCGGAATCATCATCACGCTGAGCGTGGAAGCCACTGGCGGCAGCGTGCGCGCCAGCGAGAACCAGGCGATCTGCGCCACGCTCAGCACCAGCAGCGCGTTGTAGGCGGTGGCCCACAGCGTGTTGGCGCTGGGGACGTGCCATTGCGCGCGCTCCAGCAGCGCGCTGAGCAACACCATCAACGCGGCCGCCGCCGCCATCATCCAGAACGCCAGCGTGGGCGTGGACAGCGTGAGCGTGGAGCGGCGCAGCAGCTGCGTGCCATAGGCCCAGGACAGGGCCGCCAGCAGCATCAGCGCCACGCCCACCGGGCGCCCGCCCATGGCGCCCAGCTCGTTCCACAGCAGCAGCAGCACGCCCAGCGCCGCCGCCGCCACGCCCAGCCAGCCGCGTGGGCCCAGGCGGTCGCGCCACAGCCAGGCGCCCAGCAGGGCCGTGAAGATGGGCATGGTGTAGCCCAGGATGGCGGCACGCCCGCTGGACAGCATGGGAATGGCGATGATCATGGGCGCGTTCCACAGCGCCAGGTTGAACAGGCCCAGCCACGCCACGGCGCCCCAGGCCGCGCGCGGGACGGCCAGCGGCAGGCGCTTGATGCGCAGCCAGGCCCACAGCACCGGCAGCGCCAGCACCATCTGCAGCGCGCGAAACGCCAGCGGCGGAAAGCCCTGCACGCCGAACTTCATCACCGGCCAGTTGGCGCCCCAGACCACGGTGACGAACAAAAGAGCGATCAACTGCTTGCGGGTCAGGGCGGCCATGGCGCTCGATTGTGCCGGTGCGCGCGCGGGTGCGCCGGTGAGGGTGGCGATGTCCGGTGAGGCTGCCGGGCCTTCGGTCGGATGATTTTTGAATCACATAAATCGGTCGATTAATGCGGACGATATGCATGAAATCGGCGTATTCATGGCAATGAACGTCGATCTTGATGCGCATCATGGGCTTGTTCCGCGGCGGTTCTCATCATGGGTTTCATTACCTTGAAGGAGCTCTCCCATGACCCTCGGCCTGTCCCTGCTGCGCGCGCTCAAGAACCACGGCGCGCGCGAAATCTTCGGCATCCCCGGCGACTTCATCCTGCCGCTGTTCAAGCAGATCGAGGAAAGCGCCATCCTGCCCCTGGTCACGCTCAGCCATGAGCCCGGCCTGGGTTTTGCGGCGGATGCGGCGGCGCGCATGCACGGCGGCATCGGCGTGGTGGCCGTCACCTACGGCGCGGGTGCGCTCAACACCGTCAACGCCGTGGCCAGCGCCTACGCCGAGCGCGTGCCGCTGGTGGTGCTGGCCGGCTGCCCGGGCGAGGTGGAGGCGCATTCGGGCCTGCTGCTGCATCACCAGGTGCGGCACGTCGATTCGCAATGGCGCATCTTCGGCGAGATCACCTGCGACCGCGTGCGCCTGTCCGATCCCGACACGGCGCCGCAGCAGCTGGCCCGCGTGCTGCGCAGCTGTCGCGAGTATTCGCAGCCGGTGCTGATCGAGGTGCCGCGCGACATGACGCTGGCGCCCATGGCCGAGGTGCCGGTGCTGCCCGAGAGCGCCTTCAGCGCCGAGGCGGTGGCCGAGTGCGCCGACGAATGGATGACACGCATCCGCGCCGCACAGCGCCCGGTGCTGGTGCTGGACGTGGAGATTCGCCGCTTCGGCATCGAGGCGCGCGTGGCCGAGCTGGCGCGCCGCCTGCAGCTGCCGGTGCTGACCACCTTCATGGGCCGCGGCCTGCTGACCGACGCCGGCACCGGCGAGGGCGTTCAGCTGCACGGCACCTATTTGGGCGTGGCAGGCGATGCGGCCACCACCGCGCTGCTGGACGAGTCCGACCTGCCGGTGATGCTGGGCGCCATCCTGTCGGACAACAACTTCGGCGTCAGCGCGAAGCAGCTGGACTTTCGCCGCGCCCTGATTGCCGCGCACCGCGAGGCGCGCGTGGGCCACCATCTGTATCCCGACATTCCGCTGGCCGCCCTGGTCGAGGCCCTGCTGGAGCGCGCCCCGGCCGTGCCCGTGCGCAAGGCCCATGCGCCAGCGCCCAGCCCCGACCATCCGCGCGGCCTGGTGGCCGACGACACGCCGCTGCGCGCGGGCGACCTGAGCCGCGCGCTCAACGACTGCATCGCGGTGCATGGCCCGATCAACGTGGTGTCGGACATCGGCGACTGCCTGTTTGCCGCGCTGGAGTTGCTGCCCACGCCGCTGGTGGCGCCGGGCTACTACGCCACCATGGGCTTCGGCGTGCCGGCCGGCATCGGCGCCCAGGTGGCCACCGGCCAGCGCAGCCTGATCCTGGTGGGTGACGGCGCCTTTCAGATGACCGGCTGGGAGCTGGGCAACTGCCCGCGCCTGGGGCTGGACCCGATCGTCATCGTGCTCAACAACCAGACTTGGGAGATGATCCGCGCCTTCCAGACCGAGTCGCGCTGCGCCGCGCTGGGCGACTGGCGCCTGGCCGACTGCGCCGACGCCCTGGGCGGGCGCGGCCACCGCGTGCACACGCGGCGCCAGTTCAAGGCCGCGCTGGACGTCGCCCTGGCCGAGCGCGGGCGCTTTCAGCTGATCGAGCTGATGGTGCCGCCGGGCGACAGCACGCCCATGCTGCAGCGCTTTTCGGCGGGCATCCGTGCGCTGCGGGCGCGGGCAGCGGGTTAGTCCACGGAGCCGCGTACCACCCGCGCTGCTGATCAGTCAAAGAGCCGAACGGCCGCGGAGCAGGCCATACCAGCGATCGCCGTGGAAGGGCTCCGCCCGCCCACAGGCGATGCCCCTTGAGGGGGAGGAGTAACAACGCGAAGCGTGTGGAGCCTGGGGGGAGCGTTTACACCCAGCCGCCGGCCTGCAGCTCCTGCTTGGCGTAGGCATAGAACAGCGGCGCCGCCACCAGGCCGGCGGGGCCGAAGACCGCCTCCATCACGAACATGACGGTCAGCAGTTCCCACACGCCCATGTGCGTGCGGTGGCCGATGACCTTGGCGTTGATGAAGTATTCGGCCTTGTGGATCAGGATCAGAAAGGCCAGGCAGGCCAGCGCCACGCTGGGCGACACCGAGACGCCGACCAGGGTGATCACCGTGTTGCAGATCAGGTTGCCGACGATGGGGATCAGCCCGGCGACGAAGGTCAGCGCGATCAGCGCGGTGGTGTAGGGCAGGCGGCTGTCGGCCAGCGGCAGGATGACCAGCAGGAAGATGGCCGTCAGGCTGGTGTTGAACAGCGAGATCCAGAACTGCGCCACGATGATCTGGCGAAAGCTTTCGCCAAAGCGCAGCACGCGCTGGTGCAGCTGCGCCGCCAGCGGCTTGAGGCCGGCGGCGCTGGGGCGCACGGCCGCCAGCGCGCCGATCAGCAGGCCGACGTAGGAAAACAGCAGGCCCGACAGCCAGGCACGCCCGGTCGTGGCCAGGGTGCCGGCCTTGCTGACCAGATAGCTGGCGATGGCGTGCTGGATCTCGACCGAGCCCTCGGGCAGCTGGGCCGCCACGTCGTGCGGCAGGCGGTTGCGCAAATCCAGCACGGTGCGCGCCAGAAAGCTCAGCAGCTCGCGGTACTGCGCCGGCGCGTCCAGCAGCAGGCCGCGCGTGCGCGGCAGCGCGATGGCCAGCAGGACGATGGGCAGCAGGGCCACCAGGGCGGCGGCCAGCGCGGGCGCGCGCCGGGCCTGGGTGTGCAGCAGCGGCGCCAGGCGCGGGCTGAACCAGCGCGTGCTGAAAAACCCCACGCACACGCACAGCAGGCCGGGCAACAGGCCCTGCCACATGACGATCAACAGGGCCGCCACCATGACCAGGTGGCTGGCCACCGTGGCGGCGCGCAGACGGGCGTCGGGCAGGGCGCTCATCGAGCCGGGGTGCTGCCGTGCTGCGGGTCGGGTCAGGCCACCGTCACGGCGGGGCCGCTGCCGCGCGGCGCGATGCGGCCGATCTCGAACACCTGCTCGCCCGCCGCGCGCAGCGTCTGCGCGCAGGCGGCGGCCTGCTCGGGTGCCAGCACCAGCACCATGCCGATGCCGTTGTTGAAGGTGCGGTTCATCTCGTGCTCGTCGATGCCCGCGGTGCGCTGCAGCCAGGCGAACAGCTCGCTTTGCGGCCAGCTGCCCTTGACCAGGTGCGCCGCCAGCGCATCGGGCAGCACGCGCGGGATGTTCTCCAGCAGGCCGCCGCCGGTGATGTGGGCCAGGGCTTTGACCGGATGGGCCGCCAGCGCCGCCAGCACGCTCTTGACGTACAGCCGCGTGGGTGCCATCACCGCCTGGCGAAAGGGCTGGCCGTCCAGCGTGGTGGGCAGTTGGGCGCCGGCGCGCTCGATGCACTTGCGCACCAGCGAAAAGCCGTTGCTGTGCACGCCGCTCGAAGCCAAACCCAGCACCACGTCGCCCGCGGCCACCTCGCGCCCGGTGAGGATCTTCGACTTCTCGACCACGCCCACGGCAAAGCCGGCCAGGTCGTATTCGCCAGCCGGGTACATGCCAGGCATCTCGGCCGTCTCGCCGCCGATCAGCGCGCAGCCCGACAGCTCGCAGCCCTGGGCGATGCCGCCGACCACCGCCGCAGCGGTGTCCACGTCGAGCTTGCCGCAGGCGAAGTAGTCCAGGAAGAACAAAGGCTCGGCGCCTTGCACCAGCACGTCGTTGACGCTCATGGCCACCAGGTCGATGCCCACGGTGTCGTGCATGCCCCATTCAAAAGCCAGCTTCAGCTTGGTGCCCACGCCGTCGGTGCCGCTCACCAGCACCGGCTCGCGGTAGCGCTTGGGCACCTCGAACAGCGCGCCGAAGCCGCCGATGCCGCCCAGCACGCCTTCGCGCAAGGTCTTTTTGGCCAGCGGCTTGATGCGCTCGACCAGCGCATCGCCGGCGTCGATGTCGACACCGGCATCCTTGTAGCTGAGGGGAGGGTTGGCAGCGATGGGGCTCATGGGCAGGGCGCCGGCGGCGCGATGCTTAAAATCAAAGGCTCGATTCTAGGCGTTGGCCCGCCGGCACCCCAGGCCGCGCCGCCAACCCGATCACGGCGTCATGCCCCGCTGCCTCCCAATCATTTCCTGTCCGGTTTGCGCTCGATGAAGCAGATGGCCCTGGACATCGCGCTGGCGCCCGAGCCCACGCTGGCGGCCTTCGTGCCGGCCGGCAATGCCGAGGCGCTGGCGCATCTGCGGCTGTGGTGCGAAGGCCCGGCGCGCTCGCCGCTGCCGATCTACCTGTGGGGCCCCGAGGGCGCCGGCAAGACGCATCTGCTGCGCGCGGCGCGCCAGGCGCTGGCCGGGCAGGGGGCGGCCGCCGGCTGGCTGGACGCGCAGGCCGCGCCCCACACCGCGTTCGACGCGCGCTGGGACGTGGTGCTGCTGGACGAGGTGCAGCGCTACGGCCCCGAGCTGCAGCAGACCGCGTTCAACTGGTTCATCAACGCCGCCACGCCCGCCGACGGCCGCCCGCGCGCCGTGCTGGCCGCCGGCCGCCTGCCGCCGGCCGACCTGCCGCTGCGCGAGGACCTGCGCACGCGCCTGGGCTGGGGCCACGTGTTCGAGCTGCACCCGCTGCCCGACGAGCAGGGCCGCGCCGCGCTGCGCCAGGCGGCGGCGGCGCGCGGGCTGGCGCTGGGCGACGACGTGATCGACTACGTGCTGGTGCGCTTTTCGCGTGACCTGGGCAGCCTGATGCAGCTGTTGGACCAGCTGGACCGCTACGCGCTGCAGACGCAGCGCCCCATCACCATCCCGCTGATTCGCTCGATGCTGCAAAATGAGTAGCTGCTCGCGCTTGATCAACGGGCGCTGGAGGCCTTTTTGACTTATAAACTCACGCTGTTCGACCTGGACTACACCCTGCTGCCGCTGGACTCGGACCACGCCTGGGGCGAGTTCACCACCGCCCTGGGCTGGACCGACGCGCAGACATTCAGGCAGCGCAACGACGCCTTCTATGCCGCTTATCAGGCTGGCACGCTGGACATCCACGACTACGTGCGCTTTGCCACCGCGGCGGTGCGCGCGCACGGCCCGCAGGCCGCGCAGCAGGCGCAGGCGCGCTTTCTGCGCGAGGTGATCGAGCCGGCCATCACCCCGCAGGCGTTGGCGCTGGTGCAGGCCCACCAGCGGGCGGACGATGCGGTGGTGGTGGTGACCGCCACCAACGCCTTCGTCACCCGCCCGATCGCGCAGCGCCTGGGGGTCGATGAGCTGATCGCGGTGGAGCTGGAGCAGGGCGCGGACGGCTGGATCACCGGCGAAATCCGCGGCACGCCCTCGTTTCGCGAAGGCAAGGTGACGCGGGTGCACGATTGGCTGCGCGCGCGCGGGCTGGACTGGAGCGACGCCGAGATCAGCTTTTATTCCGACTCGATGAACGACCTGCCGCTGCTCGAACGCGCCGCCCACCCGGTGGCCACCAACCCCGACGCGCGCCTGCGCGCGCTGGCCGCGGCGCGCGGCTGGCGCATCCTCGATCTCTTCACGCCAGAACACAAAGAAGAAACCGCATGATCAAGAACTTTTTCGACAAGCTGATCGACAAGGCCACCGGCGGCCACGGCCGCAAGCGCGGCGGCAAGCGGGTGGAGCTGGGCCCGCAGGCGCACGGCATCAACCCGGCGCTGGTGGACGAGCGCGCCGTCACGGTGGTGCGCACGCTGAAGGAGGCGGGCTATCAGGCCTACATCGTCGGCGGCGCGGTGCGCGATTTGCTGCTGGGGCTCAAGCCCAAGGACTTCGACGTTGCCACCAACGCCACGCCCGAGCAGGTCAAGCAGCTGTTTCGGCGCGCCTTCATCATCGGGCGGCGCTTTCGCATCGTGCACGTGGTGTTCGGGCGCGGGCGCGAGCACGAGGTGATCGAGGTGTCCACCTTCCGCGCCAACGTCGACAACGCGCATTCCGAGCACGTGAGCGGCAACGAGCGCACCGCCAAGAGCCAGCTGGCCGGCATGAAGCACGCGGTGGACGCCAGCGGGCGCGTGCTGCGCGACAACGTGTGGGGCACGCAGGAGGACGACGCCGCGCGGCGCGACTTCACCGTCAACGCCATGTACTACGACCCCGAGACGCGCGTGCTGGTGGACTACCACGGCGGCATGCAGGACGCGCAGAAAAAGCGCATCCGCATGATCGGCGACCCGGCCACGCGCTACCGCGAAGATCCGGTGCGCATCATCCGCGCGGTGCGCTTCGGCGCCAAGCTCTCGCGCCTGGGCTTCACGCTCGATCCCAAGACCGCCAAGCCGCTGCAAGACGGCATCGCGCTGCTGGCCGAGGTGCCGCAAAGCCGCTTGTTCGACGAAATGCTCAAGCTGCTGCAGACCGGCCACGCCGTCGCCAGCGTCGAGCAGCTCAAGAAGCTGGGCCTGGCGCGCGGCATCTACCCGCTGCTGGACGTGGTGGTCGAGCGCGCCGAGCAGCCCTTCGTCAAGGCCGCGCTGCTGGACACCGACCGCCGCGTGGGCGAGGGCAAGCCGGTGGCGCCGTCCTTTCTGCTGGCCTGCGTGCTGTGGCAGGACGTGCAGGCCGGCTGGCAGCAGCGCCTGGCGCACAAGGAGCACCCGTTTCCGGCCCTGCAGGCGGCCATCGACGAGGTGTTCGATGCCCGCATCGGCGACGTGTCCGGCCGCGGCAAGCTGGGCGGCGACATGCGCGAAATCTGGATGATGCAGCCGCGCTTTGAAAAGCGCGGCGGCAGCTCGCCCTTCAGCCTGGCCGAGCAGCCGCGCTTTCGCGCCGGCTTCGATTTCCTGCGCCTGCGCGCCGACGTGGGCGAGGTGGACGAGCCCCTGGTCGACTGGTGGCAGGCCTTCAGCCAGGCCGACGATTCGGCCCGCGAAGACCTGGTGCAGCAGCTGCGCGCCGAGCAGCAAAAGGCCAAGAAGGCGCCGCGCACGCATCAAGTGAAAAAATCGGCTGCAGCGCCCGCCGATCAAGCGCAGGCAGCTCCTGAATCGATAGTATCCGACACCCATTCTGAGGCGACCGACACGGCACCCGCCGCACCGCGCCGCCGCCGTCGCCGGCGCAAGCCCGGCGGCAACGCGGCCGGCTCCGCACCGCCAGAGTCCGAGCAGTAAGCCCATGGAGCGCGCACCGGTCGCCGCCTTCATCGGGCTGGGCGCCAACCTGGGTGACGCGGTGGCCAGCGTGCGGCAGGCCATTCAGGCCCTGGCGCGCTCGCCCGGCACGCGCGCCTGCACCGCCTCGCGCCTGTATCGCAGCGCGCCGCTCGATGCCGCGGGGCCCGACTTCATCAACGCCGTGGTGCGACTGGACACCACCCTGATCGCGCCCGCACTGCTGCAGGCCCTGCAGGCCATCGAGGCGGCGGCCGGGCGCCAGCGCCCCTACCGCAACGCCCCGCGCACGCTCGATCTGGACCTGCTTTTGTTTGGCACGGCCCGCATCGACAGCGCGCGGCTCACCGTGCCGCATCCGCGCTGGCACCAGCGCGCTTTCGTGCTGCGGCCGCTGGCCGAGCTGGCGCCGCAGCGGGTCTCGGCCGCGCTGCTGCAGGCCGTGGCCGATCAGGCGTGCGAGCTGTTGGAGCCGCAGGCATGAGCGCGCCGGGCCGCTCCCAAGCGCGAATCCCGCAGCGCACAGTGCGGAGGGTCGTCCAGTGAGCTGGTTCACCTCGCTGCCCATTGCGGCGCAGACCGTGCTGCTGCTCATCGCCAGCAACGCCTTCATGACCCTGGCCTGGTACGGTCATCTGAAGAACCTGAGCAGCGCGCCGTGGTATGTGGCGGCGCTGCTGAGCTGGGGCATCGCGCTGTTCGAATACCTGCTGCAGGTGCCGGCCAACCGCATCGGCTATCAGCAGTTCAGCGTGGCGCAGCTCAAGATCATGCAGGAGGTGATCACGCTCACCGTGTTCGTGCCGTTTGCCTGGCTGTACCTGGACCAGCCGCCCAAGCTCGACTATCTGTGGGCCGCGCTGTGTTTGGTGGGCGCAGTCTATTTCGTGTTTCGCGGCCATTGAGGCCGCATGCGGGCGTTAAACTTCGAAACCAGCACCGACACGACAGCCTCGGGCGCGCACGCGTCATCCGCCGAGAAAGAAGCCGACCATGTTGTTCAGCAAGCTCTTGCCCAAGGAGGGCAATTTTTTTGAGCTCTTCAATCAGCACGCCGATTGCATCGTCCAGGCGGCGCAGGCCTTCGAAAAGCTGGTCGCCAACTACGCCGACCCGCTGCTGCGCGACAAGTACAACCACGAGGTCGACCGCGCCGAGCGCGCCGCCGACAAGGTCACGCACGAGGTCAGCCGGCTGATCCACACCACCTTCATCACGCCGATCGACCGCGAGCAGATCCACGCGCTGATCAACATCATGGACGACGTGGCCGACCTGCTGCAGGATTCGGCCGAGACCATGGCGCTGTACGACGTGCACCACATGACCAGCGAGATGGTTCGGCTGACCGACTTGTCGGTCAAGTGCTGCGAGCGCGTGCAGGCCGCCGTCAGGCTGCTGGGTCGCATCGGCGACCAGGCCGTGGCCGAGCAGGCGCTGAAGGTGTGCGCCGAGATCGACGAGCTCGAATCCGACGCCGACCGCGTGATGCGCAGCGCCATGAGCCAGCTGTTTCGCCACGAGCCCGACGTGCGCGAGCTGATCAAGCTGCGCGCCATCTACGAGCTGCTGGAGACCGTCACCGACCGCTGCGAGGACGTGGCCAACCAGATCGAAGGCATCGTCCTCGAAAACTCATGAGCCCCCACGCTCCCTCGCTGCGCGTAGTGCGCTGCCCCCCGAGGGGGCTCCAGCCGCCTTGGGGCGGCCCGGCGGCGGCTGGCTCGCCTCGTTTTTTTTCTGGTTGATTCATGGAAGTTGCTCAAGTCACCCTGTGGGTGGTCGTGCTGCTGGTGGCGCTGGCGCTGGTGTTCGACTTCATGAACGGCTTTCACGACGCGGCCAACTCGATTGCCACCGTGGTTTCCACCGGCGTGCTGCGGCCGACGCAGGCGGTGGTGTTCGCCGGCTTCTTCAACATCGTTGCGATCTTCGTGTTTCACCTGAGCGTGGCCGCCACGGTGGGCAAGGGCATCGTTCACCCGGGCGTGGTCGACGTGCACGTGGTGTTCGGCGCGCTGATCGGCGCCATCGTCTGGAACCTGGTGACCTGGTACTACGGCATTCCCAGCAGCTCCTCGCACGCGCTGATCGGCGGCATCGTCGGCGCGGTGCTGGCCAAGTCGGGCTCGGGCGCGCTGGTGGTGGGCGGCATCCTCAAGATCGTGGCCTTCATCTTCGTCTCGCCACTGCTGGGCTTTTTGCTGGGCTCGCTGATGATGGTGCTGGTGGCCTGGATCTTTCGGCGCACGCGGCCCAAGCGGGTGGACCGCTGGTTTCGGCGCCTGCAGCTGCTGTCGGCCGGCGCCTACAGCCTGGGGCACGGCGGCAACGACGCACAAAAAACCATCGGCATCATCTGGATGCTGCTGATCGCCACCGGCTACAGCAGCGCCACCGCGTCCGAGCCGCCGATCTGGACCATCGCCGGCTGCTACCTGGCCATCGGCCTGGGCACCATGTTCGGCGGCTGGCGCATCGTCAAGACCATGGGCCAGAAGATCACCAAGCTCAAGCCCGTGGGCGGCTTTTGCGCCGAGACGGGTGGGGCGCTGACCCTGTTCCTGGCCACGGCGCTGGGCATTCCGGTGTCGACCACCCACACCATCACCGGCGCCATCGTCGGCGTGGGCTCGACCGAGCGCGCCTCGGCGGTGCGCTGGGGCGTGGCGGGCAACATCATCTGGGCCTGGATCCTGACCATTCCCGCCAGCGCCTTCGTGGCCGCCGTGGCCTACTGGCTCAGCGGCCTGCTGTTCTGACCGGCTCCCGCCGACCGGCGCCGCCGGCTACTGCTGCTGCGACATCTTGCGCGCCTCGTCGATCTGGTACTCGTAGAAGTGCTGCAGGCTGAAGGCAATCGAGGCCATCAGCACGCCGGTGCCCACCAGCAGGGACGTGGTCACGCCCAGCACCGTCAGCCAGTTGGTGCGGCCGGCCGCGGCGGCGGGTTCGGCGCGCGGGTTGTGGCGGGCGTTCCATTTTTCGGGCGCCATCAGGCCGTAGACGATGGCCGTGAGCGAGCAGGCGGCAAAGGTGAAGCCCAGGCACGGGATCAAGAGCCAGCTCCAGCGGTCGTCCAGGCCGTACTGCTGCACGCGCTCGATGCCGTACAGGCCCAGCGCCGTCGGGATCGGCAGCAGCCAGCCCAGCCAGTCGCCCAGGCCCTTGAGGTAAAAGCGGTGCAGGCCCAGCGGGCCACCGACAAAGGCCAGCCAGGTGGCGAGGGTTTTGTTCTTCATGGTGCGGACGGAACGGCAAAGTCCGTTGGGTGGCGAGGAAAAAGCTATAATCATAGGCTCTTCGATGTGTCGCTGGCCGGGTGGCCATGTCGCGTGTCTCAGCATCGAGGAAAGCCTGCAGGCAGGCGCCGGCCCATCGGGCGGCGAGGTCCGCAGGTCAACCACCCACAGGATTCAAACCACCATGGTCGTGATTCGTCTTTCCCGCGGCGGCGCCAAGGCCCGCCCCTTTTTCAACATCGTCGTCGCCGACAAGCGCGTGCGCCGCGATGGCCGCTTCATCGAGCGCATCGGTTTCTACAACCCGACCGCCGTCGGCGGCGAGGAAGGCCTGCGCATCGCGCAGGACCGCCTGAGCTACTGGCGTGGCGTGGGCGCGCAGCCGTCGCCCACGGTCGAGCGCCTGATCAAGCAGGCCGCCCAGGCCACCCCCGCGGCCGCCTGATCGCCGCATGAACCCCGGGCTGGCGCCGGCCACGCTGCCGGCCGATGCGGTCGAAGTGGGCCGCATCCTCGATGCCTGGGGGGTTCAAGGCTGGTTCAAGGTCCAGCCCTACAGCGCCTCGCCCGAGGCGCTTTTTTCGTGCCAGCAATGGTTTTTGCTGCCGCCCGAGCGCGGCGCCCGGGGCATGGTGACCGAACCCATGCAGTTGTCGATCCGCCAGGCGCGCGGCCACGGCGATGGCGTGGTGGCCAGCGCGCAAGGGGTGGGCGATCGCAGCGCTGCCGAAGGCCTCAAGGGTGCGCGCATCTTCATCGCACGCTCGGCTTTTCCGCCCTTGCCCGAGGGCGAGTACTACTGGGTCGATCTGATCGGCCTGCAGGTGCACAACCGCGAAGGCGTGGCCCTAGGGCAGGTGGTCGACTTGATGTCCACCGGCCCGCAGCAGGTGCTGGTGGTGCGCGAGGCGCAGGGCGAGCGCCCCATCGAGCGGCTGATTCCCTTCGTCGACGCCTATGTGGACGAGGTCGACCTGCCGGCGCGGCAGCTGCGGGTGGACTGGCAGCCCGACTACTGAGGCTTTTGGGGCGAGGGTGCGGGGTTCACCTGCACGAAGATTTCGTTGGGCCGCACCATGCCCAGTTCGGTGCGCGCCTTTTCCTCGACCGTGCCCAAGCCTTCCTTGAGGTCGGCGACCTCGGACGCGAGCTGGTCGTTGAGCACTTTGGCCTTGGCGTTGGCGGCCTGCTGCTCGGCCAGCGTGCGCTGCAGCCCCGTCACCTCGGGCAGGCTGCCGCGGCCGAACCACAGCTGTCCGTGCACCACCCCCAGCAGCGCGACCAGCACGACCGGAACGATGCGTTGCGCCATGTTGGCCTGTGGGTTGTGATGCGCAGCGGGCGCGTGCCTCAGCGCAGGTTGTAGAAGGCCGCGCGGCCGGGGTACTGGGCCATGTCGCCCAGGTCTTCCTCGATGCGCAGCAGCTGGTTGTACTTGGCGATGCGGTCCGAGCGGCTGAGCGAGCCGGTCTTGATCTGCCCGGCGTTGGTGCCCACCGCAATGTCGGCGATGGTGCTGTCCTCGGTCTCGCCCGAGCGGTGGCTGATGACGGCCGTGTAGCCGGCGCGCTTGGCCATCTCGATGGCGGCGAAGGTCTCGGTCAGGGTGCCGATCTGGTTGATCTTGATGAGGATGGAGTTGGCAATGTGCTTGTCGATGCCTTCCTTCAGGATCTTGGTGTTGGTGACGAACAGGTCGTCGCCCACCAGCTGCACCTTGTCGCCCAGGCGCTCGGTCAAGGTCTTCCAGCCGTCCCAGTCGCCCTCGGCCATGCCGTCCTCGATGCTGATGATGGGGTATTTGTCCACCCAGGTGGCCAGCATGTCGGTCCATTGCTGGGCGCCGAGCTTCAGGCCGCCTTCGCCTTCCAGCACGTACTGGCCGTCCTTGAAGAACTCGCTGGCGGCGCAGTCCAGGCCGACGGCGATCTGCTCGCCGGCGCTGTAGCCGGCGGCCTCGATGGCCTGCAGGATCAGCTGGATGGCCGCCTCGTGGTTCTCGACGCTGGGCGCAAAGCCGCCTTCGTCGCCCACGGCCGTGCTCATGCCCTTGTCGTTGATGATCTTCTTGAGCGCGTGGAACACCTCGGCGCCCCAGCGCAGGGCCTCGCGAAAGCTGGGCGCGCCCACCGGGATGATCATGAACTCCTGCAGGTCCAGGCTGTTGTTGGCGTGCGCGCCGCCGTTGATGACGTTCATCATCGGCACCGGCAACTGCATGCCGTTCATGCCGCCGAAATAGCGGTACAGCGGCAGGCCCGATTCTTCGGCCGCCGCGCGGGCCACGGCCATGGAGACGGCCAGCATGGCGTTGGCGCCCAGGCGGCTCTTGTTCTCGGTGCCGTCCAGCTCCAGCAGGGTCTTGTCCAGGAAGGCCTGCTCGGAGGCGTCCAGGCCCAGCACGGCCTCGGAGATCTCGGTGTTGATGTGCTCCACGGCCTTGAGCACGCCCTTGCCGCCGTAGCGCTTGGCGTCGCCGTCGCGCAGCTCGATGGCCTCGCGCGAGCCGGTGGAAGCGCCGCTGGGCACGGCGGCGCGGCCCATGATGCCGGATTCGAGCAGCACGTCGCACTCGACGGTGGGGTTGCCGCGGCTGTCCAGCACTTCGCGGCCGACGATGTCAACGATGGCACTCATGGGTTGCAATCCTCGGGATCAAGGGATTTTGATGAAAAATGGCTGCAGCGCTTGTTACACAAGCGCCATCAACTATGAAATATATAGTATTTGGGCGGCTTTTCACATGCCGTCGACCAGCACCATGTTGAAGTACTCGGTGGTGCCGGCGCGCAGCTTGCGAATGTCGCCGTACACATCGCCGTCATAGAACGATTTGGCCGCCTCGTAGCTTGGAAAACGCAGGACCACCACGCGGTGCGGCTGCCAGTCGCCTTCCAGCGATTCGTGCCGGCTGCCGCGCGCCAGATACTCGCCGCCGGCGGCCTTGACCGCCGAGGCTGCCGCGGCCATGTAAGCCTTGTACTGCTCGTGGTCGTTGATACGCATCTCGACGATCAGGTAGGCGGCGGACATGGGGCTTCCTTCAGCAGGTGAAGTCATTCTCGAGAAACGGCTGCTGCTTGGTCACGCGATCGAGCGCGAGCAGGGTTTCCAGCAGCGCCTTCATGCGGCCCAGCGGCACGGCGTTGGGGCCGTCCGACAGGGCATGCGCGGGGTCGGGGTGGGTTTCCATGAACAGGCCGGCCACGCCCACGGCCACGGCGGCGCGGGCCAGCACCGGCACGAACTCGCGCTGGCCGCCGCTGCTGGTGCCTTGCCCGCCCGGCAGTTGCACCGAGTGCGTGGCGTCGAACACCACCGGCGCGCCGGTCTCGCGCATGATGGCCAGACTGCGCATGTCGCTCACCAGGTTGTTGTAGCCGAAGCTGGCGCCGCGCTCGCAGGCCATGAAGTGGTCCGTGGGCAGGCCCTTTTCGGCCGCCGCCGCGCGCGCCTTGTCGATTACGTTCTTCATGTCGTGCGGCGCCAGGAACTGCCCCTTCTTGATGTTGACCGGCTTGCCCGACTGCGCCACGGCGCGGATGAAGTCGGTCTGGCGGCACAAAAAAGCGGGGGTTTGCAGCACGTCGCAGACCTGGGCGGCGGCGGCGATGTCGCCCTCGCTGTGCACGTCGGTCAGCACCGGCACGCCGAGGTCGCGCCGCACCTTGGCCAGGATGTCCAGGCCCTTGTCGCGGCCCGGGCCGCGAAAGCTGGTGCCGCTGGAGCGGTTGGCCTTGTCGAAGCTGCTCTTGAAGATGAAGGGCACGCCCAGGCTGGCGGTGATGTCCTTCAGCTGACCGGCCACGTCCATCTGCAACTGCTCGGACTCGATGACGCAGGGGCCGGCGATCAAAAAGAAGGGTTTGTCCAGCCCGACCTCGAAGCCACAGAGTTTCATGCCGTTGCCTTGTCGGATTTGGCCTTGTCGGCCGGGGCCTTGGCGGCGGGCGCGCGCTGGTCCTGGTGCACCAGCGCGGCCTTGACGAAGGCGTTGAACAGCGGGTGACCGTCCCAGGGCGTGCTCTTGAACTCGGGGTGGAACTGCACGCCGATGAACCAGGGGTGCACGCTTTGCGGCAGCTCGATGATCTCGGTCAGGTGCTCGCGCTGGGTCATGGCCGAGATCACCAGGCCGGCATTGCGCAGCTGGTCGAGGTATTGCACGTTGGCCTCGTAGCGGTGGCGGTGGCGCTCGGTCACCACGTCGCCGTAGATGCTGTGCGCCAGCGTGCCGGGCAGCACGTCGGACGACTGGGCGCCCAGGCGCATGGTGCCGCCCAGGTCGGAGCCTTCGCTGCGCGTCTTGATGCTGCCGTCGGCGTCCTTCCATTCGGTGATGAGGGCGATCACCGGGTACTTGCACTGCGGGTCGAACTCGGTGCTGTTGGCGCCTTCCAGGCCGGCGACGTCGCGGGCGTATTCGATGGTGGCCACCTGCATGCCCAGGCAGATGCCCAGGTAGGGCAGCTTGTGCTCGCGCGCATAGCGGGCGGTGGCGATCTTGCCCTCGATGCCGCGCGCGCCGAAGCCGCCGGGCACCAGGATGGCGTCGTACTTGGCCAGCTGGACCGCGCTGGCCGGGGTGATGGTTTCGGAGTCGATGTGCTCGATGCGCACCCGGGCGTGGTTCTGCATGCCGGCGTGGCGCAGCGCCTCGTTGACCGATTTGTAGCTGTCCGACAGGTCGACGTACTTGCCCACCATGGCGATCGTGACCTCGCGCTGCGGGTGCTCCACCTCGTGCACCAGCGCGTCCCAGCGCGCCAGGTTGGCGGGCGGGGTGTTCAGGCGCAGCTTGTCGCAGATCAGGCCGTCCAGACCCTGCTCGTGCAGCATGCGCGGCACCTTGTAGATGGTGTCCACGTCCCACATGCTGATCACGCCCCATTCGGGCACGTTGGTGAACAGGCTGATCTTCTCGCGCTCGTCCTGCGGAATGCTGCGGTCGGCGCGGCACAGCAGGGCGTCGGGCTGGATGCCGATCTCGCGCAGCTTTTGCACCGTGTGCTGCGTGGGCTTGGTCTTGAGTTCGCCCGCGGCGGCGATCCAGGGCAGATAAGTCAGGTGCACGAAGGCGCTGTGGTTGGCGCCGAGCTTGAGGCTGAGTTGGCGCACCGCCTCCAGGAAGGGCAGCGACTCGATGTCGCCCACCGTGCCGCCGATCTCGACGATGGCGACCTGGACCTCTTCGGGCGTGCCGACGCGGGCGCCGCGCCGGATGAAGTCCTGGATCTCGTTGGTGACGTGCGGGATGACCTGCACCGTCTTGCCCAGGTAGTCGCCGCGGCGCTCTTTCTCGAGCACGCTCTTGTAGATCTGGCCGGTGGTGAAGTTGTTGGCCTTCTTCATGCGCGCGGTCACGAAGCGCTCGTAGTGGCCCAGGTCCAGATCGGTCTCGGCGCCGTCGTCGGTGACGAAGACCTCGCCGTGCTGAAACGGGCTCATGGTGCCCGGATCGACGTTGATGTAGGGGTCGAGCTTGATGAGGGTGACGTTCAGGCCGCGCGACTCGAGGATCGCGGCCAGCGAGGCCGAGGCGATTCCCTTGCCCAGGGAAGACACCACACCGCCGGTGACGAAGACGAATTTGGTCATGTCGATTGCGAAGGCGCGTTGCCTGCGCTCGGTGGGAAATTCCGATTATAGAAGCGCCCCCACCGTGCGCGCGGCCCTGCGCCCGGTTTGCTACATTGCGCGCCATGAACGCAAACCCTTATGCCGGCGAGCTGGCCGGCCGGCGCATCGTGCTGGGCCTGACGGGCGGCGCGGCCTGCTTCAAGGCGGCCGAGCTGTGCCGCCTGCTGGTCAAGGCCGGCGCCACGGTGCAGGTGGTGATGACCGAGGCCGCGGGCCAGTTCATCACGCCGGTGGCCATGCAGGCGCTGTCGGGCCAGCCCGTGTATGTGTCCCAGTGGGATGCGCGGCCCGATAACAACATGGCCCACATCAACCTCAGCCGCGCGGCCGACGCCATCGTCGTGGCGCCGGCCAGCGCCGACTTCATCGCCCAGCTGGCGCAGGGCCGGGCCGGCGAGCTGCTGGCGCTGCTGTGCCTGGCGCGCCCGGCCGAGCGCGTGCCGCTGCTGCTGGCGCCGTCGATGAACCGCGAGATGTGGGCGCACCCGGCCACTCAACGCAACCTGCGCCAGATCGCGCTGGACGGCGCCCAGGTGCTGGGCGTGGCGCGCGGCGATCAGGCCTGCGGCGAATTCGGTGACGGCCGCATGCTGGAAGCGACCGAGTTGATGGAAGAACTGATTGCCGAACTTGCGCCCAAGGTGCTGGTCGGCCAGCGCGTGCTGATCACCGCCGGGCCGACCTTCGAGGCCATCGACCCGGTGCGCGGCATCACCAACCGCTCCAGCGGCAAGATGGGCTTTGCCATCGCGCGGGCCGCACGCGAGGCCGGCGCGCAGGTCACCCTGGTGGCCGGCCCGGTGGCCTTGCCGACGCCGCGCGGGGTGCAGCGCGTGGACGTGGTTTCAGCACAGAACATGCATGACGCGGTGATGGAGTCTGCGCAGAGCGCTCATATATTCATAGCTACGGCGGCCGTCGCCGACTGGCGGCCGGCCACGGCGGCTGAGCACAAGATCAAGAAGGACGGCTCGGGCGTGGTACCGCAGATGACGTTTGTCGAGAACCCCGACATCCTGGCCAAGGTGGCGCACGGCGCGCGCGCGCAGGCCGGCGAGCTGTTTTGCGTCGGCTTTGCCGCCGAGAGCCAGGACCTGCTGGCCAACGCGCAGGCCAAGCGCGCGCGCAAGGGCGTGCCGCTGCTGGTGGGCAACATCGGCCCGGCCACCTTCGGCCAGGACGACAACGCGCTGCTGCTGGTCGACGACGAGGCGGCCATCGAGTTGCCGCGCGCCAGCAAGCGCGTGCTGGCCCAGCAACTGGTGGCCGAGATCGCGCGGCGCGTGTCGGGGTGGTCGGCATGAGGGTCGACGTCCGCATGCTGGACGAGCGCCTGCGCGCCCAGCCGCCGGCCTACGCCACGCCGGGCAGCGCCGGCCTGGATTTGCGTGCCTGCTTGCAGGAGCCCCTGCTGCTGGCGCCCGGCGCGTGCGAGCTGCTGCCCACCGGCCTGGCCATGCACCTGGCCGATCCGGGCTATGCGGCCGTGATCCTGCCGCGCTCGGGCCTGGGCCACAAGCACGGCATCGTGCTGGGCAACCTCGTGGGCCTGATCGACAGCGACTACCAGGGCGAGCTGATGGTGAGCTGCTGGAACCGTGGCGCCACGGCCTTTCGCATCGAGCCCATGGAGCGCATCGCGCAACTGGTCGTGGTGCCGGTGGTGCAGGCGCAGTTCAACTGGGTCGATGGCTTCGAGCCGTCGGCGCGCGGGCAGGGCGGCTATGGCTCCACCGGCCGAGCCTGAGGCCGGGCATCGATTACGTTTCGAAGCGATTGCGCCGACTTCTTCATGCGGCCTTGGTCGCCGCCACACGCTTTTCGTGCGTTAATGAATCAGGCGCCGCGCCCATGATGGCTGCGCGGCAGGTGCAACAAAAACAGGAGCATTGACATGATTTTTCGACAACGCTGGGTTTCGTTCGCGGGCGCCGCGGTGGCCGCGGCCGCACTGGCCGGATGCGCGGCGCCGGGTTACTACCAGCCCGGGCAGGGCGCGTATCCCGCGGGCCAGCCCGCCAGCGCCGGCTACTCGCAGTTCGGCCGCGTGGCCGACGTGCGCTACGTGCAGGGCAGCGGCTCCTCGGGCGTGGCCGCCACCGTCATCGGCGGCGCCGTCGGCGGGCTGGCCGGCCACCAGGTCGGTGGCGGCAGCGGCAAGACGGCCGCCACCATCATCGGTGCCGTCGGCGGCGCCTTGGTCGGCCGCGCCGTCGAGCAGAACACCAGCCGCGGCGGGCAGGGCGTGTACCGCGTCACGGTGCAAATGGACAACGGCGGCACGCGCACCTTCGACTATGCCGACGCGCCCAGCGTGCAGGTGGGCGACCGCGTGCGGGCGGATGGCAACCAGCTGTATCGCTGATTGAAGAACAGTTTCTCCAAGTACTCCGGCGCCTTCGGGCGCCGTTTTTTTTTGGATTCTTGATCAGTGCAGGCGCGGGCTGGCCGGGGCGCTGGCCTGCAACCGGAAAAATCCGGTGCCGACGCTGCCACGGCCCACTTCGTCCACCGTCGCTTCGCGCACCCGCTCCACCTTCAGGTGCAGGCGCAGCGCGATGCCGGCCAGGGGGTGGTTGCCGTCGATCACCACGTGGTCGGGGTAGATCTCGGTAATGGTGAACAGCGCATCGCGCGGCGCATCGGGCACGGCGCCCTCGGGCAGCGCGGCGGCCTCCAGCAGCATGCCTTCTTCGATGCCCGCGGGCAGGGCGGCGCGCGCCAGCCAATGCACGCGCGTTTCGTCGTAGTCGCCGAAGGCGTTTTCGGGCTCCAGGTTCAGGCTCAGCCGCGCGCCGGCCTCGTGGCCTTGCAGGGCTGTTTCGATGGCCGGCAGCAGGTCGTCGCCGCCGACCAGAAATTCGACCGGTTCGGCCAGTTCGTCCAGCGTCTCGCCCAGGCTGTCCTTCAGCACCCAGGTGAGCGCGACCACGCATTGAGGGGAAATTTCCATCGCCGGATTGTCGCATCGCAGAACCCGCCGCGCCGACTTCCGTATGCTCGCGCCCATGAACGTCGATCAAGCCCTTGAGCTGCTGGGCGGCCTCTCGCCCGCCCGGTTCATGCGCCGCCACTGGCAGAAAAAGCCCCTGCTGGTGCGCCAGGCCATGCCTGGCTTCACACCCCTGCTGCCGCGCGCCGAGCTGTTCGCGCTGGCGGCGCGCGAGGGCGTGGAGTCGCGCCTGCTGCGCCATGGCGGCGGGCGCTGGACGCTGCGGCGCGGGCCCCTGCCGCGCCGCGCGCTGCCGCCGCTGGGCCAGCGCGAATGGACGCTGCTGGTGCAAGGGGTCGATCTGCACCACGACGGCGTGCATGCGCTGATGCAGCGCTTTCGCTTCGTGCCCGACGCGCGGCTGGACGACGTGATGATCAGCTATGCCAGCGACGGCGGCGGCGTGGGGCCGCACACCGACCGCTACGACGTGTTCCTGCTGCAGGCGCAGGGGCGGCGGCGCTGGCGCATCGGGCGGCAAAAGGACCCGCGCCTGGTCGAGGGGCTGCCGCTCAAGATCCTGGCGCATTTCGAGCCCGAGCAGGAATGGGTGCTGGAGCCGGGCGACATGCTGTACTTGCCCCCCGGCTGGGCGCACGACGGCGTGGCGCTGGGCGAGTGCATGACGTATTCCATCGGCTTTCGCCAGCCGGCCCGCGGCGAGCTGGCGCGCGAGCTGCTGCAGCGCCTGGCCGACGAGGCGGGCGACGCGCTGGGCGACGCGCCCTACCGCGACCCAGGGCAGGGTGCCACCGGCGCGCCGGGCGCCGTGCCCGAGGCCATGGTCGACTTCACCCGCGCGGCGGTGCGGCAGCTGGCCGGCGACGAGGACACGCTGGCGATGCTGCTGGGCGAGTGGCTGACCGAGCCCAAGCCCGACGTGTGGTTCGACGCGGCGCCCGACGCCGGCTTTGACTCTGCCCGCGGCTTGCGGCTGGACCGTCGCACCCGCATGATGTACGACGCGCAGCACGTGTTCATCAACGGCGAGGGCTTTCGTGCCAGCGGGCGCGATGCGGAGCTGATGCGCCGCCTGGCCGACGAGCGTGTGTTGCCGGCGGCGCAGTGGCGGCGCCTGAGCGCGCCGGCGCGCGAGCTGCTTTCGGAGTGGTTGCAAGCGGGGTGGTTGCACGAGTGCGCCGGGCCGCTCCCAGACGCGAATCCAGCGGCGCGCAAGCGCGGAGGCAAATCCAGTGAACACGACTGACGACGACGACGCCCTGCCGGCCGGCCCCTTCATCGGCCGCGAGAGCTTTCGCGCGCGGGTGCGCGCGGGCTTGGCCGCGGCCGGCCGCGCCGGCTGGCGCGAGCTGATTCTGTGCGATGCCAGCTTCGAGGACTGGCCCCTGGGCGAGCGCGCGGTGCTGGACGCGCTGGAGGCCTGGGCGCGCGGCGGCCAGCGCCTGACGCTGCTGGCGCGCCGCTACGACGAGCTGGAGCGGCGCCACCCGCTGTTCGTGCAATGGCGGCGCCAGCGCGCGCACCTGATCGAATGCCGCGGCGTCCCCACGGCCGACGCGCTGGCCATGCCCAGCGTGCTGTGGTCGCCCGCATGGGCCTTGCAGCGGCACGAGGTGCTGCGCTCCAGCGGTGTGTGCGGCGACGAAGCGGCGCGGCTGCTGCGCCTGCGCGAGCTGCTGGACGGCTGGCTGGAGCGCAGCAGCCCGGCATTTGCTGCAACCACGTTAGGTTTGTGAAACATTGTCAATTTGTCGTGCCCACGCATCGGGGAAGGCCAGGGCGGTCTAGGGTTTTCACTATAATTTTGGATGCAGGAAAGAGGCTTGGGAGGCTCTTTCCTTCGGCCGATTCGCCCGGCCAATCACCGGGCCGTGCCTTTTCAAATTCCCAGTCATCGATCTCTAGCAAGGAATTGCCAAAATGAACAAGTCGCTCGTTCTCGCCGCCCTGGTGGCCGCCGTTGCCCTGTCTGCCTGCGGCAAGAAGGAAGAAGCCGCGCCGGCGCCCGCTCCGGCCGCCGAGGCGCCCGCTGCCGCTGCCGCCAATGAAGCGGCCACCGCCGCCGCCAACGCCGCCTCGGCTGCCGGCGCCGCCGTGACCGAGGCCGCCTCGGCCGCTGGCGCTGCCGCCAACCAGGTTGCCGACAAGGCCGCCGAAGCCGGTGCCGCCGCCGGTGCCGCCGTGACCAACGCCGCCGACAAGGCCGCCGACGCCGTGGGCAACGCCGCTTCGGCCGCCGCCACCGCTGCCGCCGAGGCCGCCAGCGCTGCCAAGCAGTGATGAACGCCTGGGGCGCGCGGCCCATCGGCCGCCGCGCCCCACCATGAAAAATGCCACCTGATGCGGTGGCATTTTTCATTTCACCATGACTCCAGCACCGAACTTCGCTGGACTACGCCGAAGCCAGATACAGCAGGTTTATCAATAACTTAGGCGAGTTCAACATATGCCGGTGCTTTCCGAAACCTGACCCGGCTTCCCCTCTGCTGGCCCCTACAAGGCTCCTGGGAATCGGGTCTTTCCGAGGAGTCATCATGGCGAAAATCAAGCTCACCAAGTCCGCAGTCGATGCGACACAACCCCAGGCGCAGGCCATCGAACTCCGGGACACGTTGGTGCCCGGCTTCCTGTGCAAGGTTACACCAGCGGGCCGCAAGGTCTTCATGGTTCAGTACCGCACAAATGCCGGCGAGCGCCGCAAGCCCGCCTTGGGCCTGTACGGGGAACTGACCGTCGAGCAGGCCCGCTCGCTGGCGCAGGAATGGCTGGCCCAGGTGCGCCGGGGCGGCGACCCGTCAGCCGACAAGGCGACTGCGCGCAAAGCTCCCACGGTGAAGGAGCTATGCACGAAGTTCATGGAGGACTACTCCAAGCTGCGCAACAAGTTCAGCACGCAGGAAGGCTACCAGAGCGTCATCGACCGCAACATCGTTCCGATGATTGGCCGCATGAAAGTTCAGGACGTGAAGCGCCCGGACGTGGCCGGGATGATGAAGAAGATGACGCACAAGCCGGCCGACGCGAACCGGACGTTCAGCGTCATGCGCCGGATGTTCAATCTGGCCGAGGTGTGGGGCTACCGGCCCGATGGCACCAATCCGTGCCGCCACGTCCCGATGTTCCCCAACGGCAAGGCCACCCACCTCATCAGCGACGAGGACATGGGCAAGCTATTCCGTCATCTTGAGCATCTGGAGACCGAGGGGCTGGAGAACTACGTCATCCCACTGGCGATCCGGCTGCAATTCGAGTTCGCCGGCCGTCGCGGCGAAATCGTCACGCTTCAATGGGATTGGGTGGACTTCGAGAACCGGCGCGTCGTCTGGCCCGACAGCAAGACTGGCGGCATGTCCAAGCCCATGAGCGAGGAAGCCTATCGGCTGCTTGCGGCGGCACCGCGCCAAGATGGTTGCCCTCATGTGCTGCCGTCCCCGAGCCATCCCGGCCAACACCTGACCACGGGCGAGTATTACAACGGCTGGAGCCGCGCGCTCAAAGCAGCCGGTGCCGCGCATGTGGGCACGCACGGCATCCGGCATCGTTCCGCGACCGATATTGCCAACTCGGGTATCCCGGTCAAGGTCGGCATGGCGCTGACCGCGCACAAGACCGTGGCGATGTTCATGCGTTACGTCCACACCGAGGATGACCCCGTGCGCAAGGCGGCCGAACTGGTGGCGAATCGGCGCAAGACGATCACTGGCGCATCGCGCACCGCGGAGGCGACGGCATGACCACGCGCAAGGCATCTGTTGCATCGCCCGTTGCGCCGACGGCGCTACTGGGCGACATTCGGGCGCTGATCGAGGCGGCGCGCAAGCGCGCCGCCTCGACGGTCAATAGCGAGTTGACGATGCTTTACTGGCGCATCGGCCAGCGCATCCGCTCGCAGGTCTTGGACGGACGTCGGGGCGCCTACGGGAAGGAAGTGCTGCCCACGTTGGGGGCGCAACTGGTGAAGGAGTACGGCGGCAGCTTTGCCGAGCAGAACCTGCGCCGGATGGTGCAATTCGCCGCCACCTTCCCCGACGAGCAAATTCTCGTATCACTGATACGAGAATTGAGCTGGACGCACTTCATCGCCCTGATCCCGCTGAAAGACCCGCTCCAGCGGGACTACTACGCGCAGATGGCGAGCGCCGAACGCTGGAGCGTGCGGACACTGCGCGAGCGCATCGACTCGATGCTGTACGAGCGCACGGTGCTGTCCAAAAAACCGGAGGAAACCATCGCGCAGGAGCTGGCGACCCTGCGCGACGCGCAGCGCATAACGCCGACGCTGGTCATGCGCGATCCGTACATCCTCGACTTCCTGGGGCTGCGGGATAGCTGGCAGGAAGGCGACCTGGAGGCGGCGATCATCCGTGAAATGGAATCCTTCCTGCTGGAACTGGGCGCGGGTTTCTCCTTCGTCGCCCGGCAGAAGCGCATCCAGATCGACGACGAGGATTTCCACCTCGACCTGCTGTTCTACAACCGCAAGCTGCGCCGGCTGGTGGCGGTGGAATTGAAGATCGGCGAGTTCAAGGCCGCGTATAAGGGGCAGATGGAGCTTTATCTGCGCTGGCTCGACAAGCACGAACGGGAGCCGGAGGAAGCCTCGCCGCTGGGGATCATCCTTTGCACGGGCAAGAAGCGCGAGCAGATCGAGTTGTTGGAGTTGGATAAGTCCGGCATCCATGTGGCCGAGTACCTAACCAGCTTGCCGCCGCGTGCGGTGTTGGGCGAGCGGTTGCAGCAGGCGACCGAGCGGGCACGGTTGCAGATCGAGCAGCGGCAGCCTGGCGAAAAGTCCTGACGGCAACATCCGGGTATTCCGGCGCGCTGCCATCGGACTTGCAGGCTGCGTGTCCAGTTCACCCTGCCGTCCGTCACGGTTGGCAAGTAGAACGAAGGATCTCACGCGAGCCGAGGACGCCGAGCTTTTGCCGAGTTCAGGGCGAAGCCCGCCAGGGCGATGACGAGTACCAGTGCCTGCGCGATGGTGGTCTCCGCAGACGGATAGATGCCGAGCACTTCGATACGTGGCCAATGGATCGGGCTGGCGCTCAACCAGCCCGCCTCCTGGAGACCTGCAACCCCCTTGCCGGCGAGCACGACGGCGAGCACTGCCACCAGGATCGAGCTGAGGCTGAAGAACTTGCCAATCGGCATGCGGGCGCTGGTGCGCAGCATGAGCCATCCGAGGACAGCAAGGACGGCCATCCCGCCCAGCAACCCACCGAGCAAGGCGCCGTTGTTGCCGTCGCCGGCCAGCGCCGAGTAAAAGAGCACGGTCTCGAAAACTTCCCGGTAGACCGCAATGAAAGACAGCGCGAACAACGCCCACGCCGAGCGCCGCGTCATTGCTACGGAGAGCTTCTCCTTCAGATAGGCCTGCCATTTGCCGGCCGTGCTCTTCTGGTGCATCCAGAGGCCGACACTCAGCAGAACGATGGCGGCAAAGAGTGACGACAACCCTTCGGTCACCTCCCGGCTGGCACCGCTGATGCTCACGAAGTAGGTGGCCACGGCCCAGGTCAGGCCGCCGCAGGCGAGCGCAACAATCCAGCCGCCGTGGACGTAGGCCAGGACGTCGCGCCGTTCGGCCTTCTTCAGGAAGGCCACCATGCCGACGACGATCAGCAGCGCCTCCACGCCCTCGCGCAGCAAGATGGTGATCGACGCAATGAAGGTGGTCAGCGGGTCGGCCTTGTCCGCCCCCAGTTCGGTATCGACCTGGGCAAAGAGGTAGTCCAGCTTCTGTGCCGTGGCGTCGGCCTGTTCCAGCTTGCCGCTGGCGAGCGCGCCGCGATAGGCCAGCATGGCGTTTTCCACTTCGGTGAGCAGCACCTGGTTGCGTGCGCGCAAAGCGGCTTCGAGTGGCTCGAAGCCATCCAGATAGGCGGACAAGCCCAAGCGCGTCGCGTCGGCCTGGTCGCCTGCGCGGGCTGCGGCAAGGCTCTCCTGCAGGCGCGTGCGGGCCAGGCCCAGCCCGCCTGTGCCGTTGGCAGCGACAGTCACCTCCGGGTGGCTGCGGACGTAGGCGGTCAGGTCGCGTGCCGCGTCTGGCGTCATCCGTTCGGACAAGGCCGCCTCCGTCAGCGTGGCCGCGGCTGCCAGATCGGGAAAAACGGCCTTGGCGGCAGCGTCCTTGCCCCAGGCCTGTTCACCGCGCGTGCGCATGGCGTCGTCGTGCGACAGTGTCCCGGCGAAAAATGCCAATGCCCACCGATCCTCGTCGGAGAGCGTGGCGAAACTGGGCATCGACGTGCCGGTCACGCCTTGAGAAATGACTTGGTACAGCGCGAGCACGCTGCGCGAACGGGCACGGTCACGATCGGTGAATGCGATCGGCGGCGGGTCGAGTTTCACTCCCAGCGGGCCATCGCCCCGGCCGGTGGCCCCGTGGCAGGCTGCGCAATTGGCCTCGAACAGCACTTTGGCGCGCGCGAGATCCGGCGGCTTGGCCGGCGAGAGCGGGAACGGATAGGCCTTCACCAGCGCCGCGGCCAATGCGTGGGCACTGTCGGCCACGACCTTGGCGTCCGCTTTCGCGGCGATGAGATCGCTGAGCGCCTTGGCTTGCCGCTGCAAATCCGGGAGCGCGGGTGTGCTCGGCAGTGCCGTGAGTTGCTGCGCCGCCGTCGCAGCAAACTCCTTCATTTCTTCGTACTCGCTGGCCTTTTGAACCTTGCCATCGCTGACCGCGCCGCCGTAATCGACCGCGAGGTAGTCCAGCAACTGCCAGGTCTGCTTGGCCTGGTCGCTTGCGGCAGGGCCGGCCGCCCAGGCGGGAGAAACCGACCACAGCGCAAGCAGTGCGGCCATCGCCAGGAATCGCCTGGCGCAAAGAAAGAGCATTTTCATGTTGTAGTGGCGTTATTGATTCTCGTTCTGCCGGCGACTCGCATCGCGGCTTAGAGGAAAGGTGATCCGGTGCTGCGAGGCGAACCAGGAGGGGCCGATTGACCCGCAAGTCCCCGTTCAGCCCTTTTCGCCTGCGCCCGTGGTCGGCGAGCGCAGCAGGCGCAACCCGTTGAAGACCACCGCGAGGCTTGCACCCATGTCGGCCAGGATGGCGAGCCACAGGCTGGCGTAGCCGGTGAACGCCAGCACCAAGAAGACGGCCTTGATGCCCAGGGCGAACACGATGTTGGCCGTCAGGATGGCGCCGACGCGCTGCGACAGCCGGATGAATTCCGGCAGCTTGCGCAGGTCGTCCTGCATCAGCGCCACGTCGGCGGTCTCGATGGCTGTATCCGTGCCGGCCGCACCCATGGCGAAACCGATGCTCGACTTCGCCAGGGCCGGTGCATCGTTGACGCCATCGCCCACCATGCCGACCGGGCCGCGCACGAGCATGGCGTCAATGGCCTGCAGCTTATCTTGCGGCAGCAGTTCGCCCTTTGCGCTGGCGATCCCTACTTGGGCTGCCACCGCCTGGGCGGTCTTGAGGTTGTCGCCGGTCAGCATGACGGGCTCGATGCCGAGCGACTTCAGCTCCGCGACGGCCTGGCGGCTGGTCTCGCGCACGGTGTCGGCGACAGCCAGCACCGCCAGAACTTCCCGGTCGGTTGCCAAGACCACGGCCGTCTTTGCCTGAAGCTCCAGTGCATCGAGCTGCGCTTCCAACGCGGGCGAGCAGATGCCCAGTTCCTCGATCAGCCGATGATTGCCGACGTAGTAGGTGCTGCCGTTCACGTTTCCCTTGACGCCGCGTCCGGGAAGCGCCTCGAACCGCTCGACGGCGGAGAGCGGCGCATTGCCGTGTCCCGCAACGATGGCCGCGGCCACGGGATGCTCCGAGAGCGCATCGATGCTCGCGGCCAGACGCAGCGCCTCGTCTTTCGCCATGGCGCCCTGCGCAATGACGTCCGTGAGCGCGGGACGTCCATGGGTCAGGGTGCCGGTCTTGTCCAGGGCCACGCACTTCAGGTGTCGCCCCTGCTCAAGGTAAAGCCCGCCCTTGACGAGAATGCCCCGGCGCGCAGCGGCCGCCAGGCCGCTGACGACCGTGACCGGCGTGGAGATCACGAGCGCACAGGGGCAGGCGATGACCAGCATCACCAGCGCCTTGTAGACCCACTCAAACCAAGGTTGCCCGAAAACGAGCGGAGGAATGACCGCAACGGCCAGTGCGACCGCAAACACCGCAGGCGTGTAGATGCTGGCGAATTGGTCCACGAAGCGCTGCGTGGGCGCGCGCTGTCCCTGCGCCTCCTGGACCGACCGCGCGATGCGGTCCAGCGTCGTCTCGCCCTTGCGCGAGGTGACGCGGAACTCCAGCGTGCCGCGCTCGTTGATGGTGCCGGCGAACACCGTGGCACCCGTGGTCTTCTCCACCGGCATGCTCTCGCCGGTGATCGGTGCCTGGTTCACTGACGACTGGCCCGCGACGACTTCGCCGTCCAGCGCGATGCGCTCGCCCGGGCGCACCCGCACGACGCTTCCGAGGGCTACCGTATCCGCCTTGACTTCGCGCCATTGCCCATCGGGCTGGCGCACCAGGGCACTCTCGGGCGCGAGGTCCATCAGTTTGCGGATCGCATTGCGGGCCCGGTCCAGGCTCAGGGCCTCGATCATCTCGGCGATGCCAAAGAGCCAGATGACCACCGCCGCCTCGGGCCACTGGCCGATCAGCGCCGCGCCGATGACGGCAACCGTCATCAGCAGGTTCATGTTCAGCGAGCGCGTCTTGAGCGCAATCCAGCCCTTCTTGAGGGTCTCCACACCCCCGAGGCCAATGGCCGCAAGGCAGGCCAGGACGATGGGCCAGGATGCCTCTGGCAACCCGGCAAAGACCAGGGCCTCTGCCCCGAGCGCCAGCACCCCGGCCATCACCATGCGCACCCATTGCCCACGCGAGATGCCCGCGCCGAACGCACGTGTGCCGGAAGATGCCGGATCGGTCGTGCTTTGAAGCACCGGGGCCATGCCGAGCCGTTCGATCGCCGCCGTCACGGGTGCCAGGTCGGACAGCTCGTGGCTCACGGTCAGCGTGCGGCCCATCAGGTTGAAATCCAGGGCCTTCACGCCGGGCATGCCTTCGAGCGCCTTGCGCAGCAGGCCTTCCTCGGTCGGGCAGTCCATTTTTTCGATGAGGTACACAGCCTGGCCTTGCGGCCCGGTGTCGCCAGCGCGCTCGATGCTGGCCTTCATGCCCACGTCATTGAGCGCCTTGAGGATCGGCGCGGGGTCCCGCAGATGGTGGCGGACATCGAGCCGTCGTCCCATCAAGTCGAAATCCAGCCGCTCGATGCCCTCGACCGCGCCAAGGCGCTTGCGGATCGTTGCCTCCTCGGTGGGGCAATCCATGTTGGAGATGAAGAAGCGCGTGGCGTCTCCTGTCGCCGGTGCCGCGACTGGCGATGCCACATCGCTGATGGCAAGCCCTTCGGCCGCGACCGGCACGCCATCCGCCGGGTTTTCCACGGGCTTCATGCCCAGGCTCTCGATGATTGTGGCAATCGGCGCCGTATCGGTCAGCGAGTGGGTCACCGTCAGCGTATGGGCCTTCAGATCGAAGTCCACGGCCCGGATTCCCGCCAGCGGCTCCAGCGCTGCGCGCAACTGGCGTTCTTCGCTGGGGCAGTCCATTTCCGGGATGAAGTAGACGACCTGCCGGGGGGCGGCCTGCACCGCCGCGTGCATGCCGATGTCGTGCAGGGCTCGCAGGATGGCGTTCTGGCCCGCGGCTTCGTGCGTCACTTCCAGGTGGCGCCGCGCCAGATCAAAAGTCATTCCCCGGATGCCATCGATTTTTTTCAGGCGCTCGCGGATCTGGGCCTCCTCACTGGGGCAGTCCATGTTGGCGATGGCAAATCCCGTCACGACCGGCTCCGCGGCTGTCGTCCCCGTCACCTCTATGGCCCCAGCCGGACACCCGCAGGCGGTGCCGCAGGATGTTTGCGTCATTGTGTTGCTCATTGATTCGTCCTCAGCTTCCGGGCTTCTTGGCGTTGCGCGAGGCGCGCCCGTCCCATGTGATCCGGTGCTTGCCTGCGGTCCAGCACACGCGCGCTTGAGGGTTGGCCGGGATTACGGTTTTTTTCGCCAAAATTAGATCAAGCCGCTGATTTAAAAGCATTTTTTCGACATTGGGGACGACAAATGGAAATTCTCGTCATCTCATCCGTTTCGGGCTCCTCACTTTCGGTTGTGAAACTCGTT
>JAFKGE010000041.1 GCA_017307865.1 Burkholderiales bacterium
GATTCCACAACCGCGTCTTCGACAGCCTGGAGGCGCTCGAAGATCACCTTGAGCTCGCCCTGCGAGACTTCGAGAGCAACTGCGAACGGATCCGATCCATCGTCGCCTGGCCGTGGATTATTGATGCGCTATTGAATTAGAAATGGAATGAGGCAGCGTGTTCTACGGCTTCGCGCTGTTCATGGAGCCGGTGGAGCGCAGCCTGGGGCTGGAGCGGGCGCAGTCCTCGCTGGCCTTCAGCCTGGCACTGCTGTGACGGGCGCAGGTGCAGACGCTGCAAGCCACACGCCCGGCCTTGAGCGCCGGGCGCCGCGACCTGCGCTCAGCTCTTTTCTGGCGGCGTGGGCAGTGGCCAGCCGAGCAGGCTGCGCGGCTTGGGCGCGGGCGCCTTGGCGGCGGCCTTCGGGGCGGGCGTTTTGCGCGCGGCCTTCTTGCGCTTGGTCGCAGCGGCCTTCCTGGCCGGCGCCGCGGGTTTCGGCGCGGCGGCGGGGGCATCGGCCGGTGCCAGGTCGGCCGGCTCGGCCGCCGGCATGGCGCGCGCTGCCTCGCGCAGGGTCTGGGTGGCGATCTGCTGAAACTGCTGCGTCAGGGCGCCCCACCACTGGATCGGGTCGGTCACGCCGGCGCCGGCCGGGGCGGCGGCTGCGGGGGCCTTGGCGGCGGCCGGGCGGCGCGGCGCCCTGGCGGGCGCGGCCGCCTTCGGCTCATCGGGTTCGGCGGGCTCGGCTTCTGGCGCTGGCGCTGGCGCGGCGGCGCTCTTGTCCGCATAAGGCCAGCCGCTGCCGCCCTCGGAGGCCGGTGCCGGCGCCGCCGTGGACGGCGCGGCGGGCGGCATGGTGAAGGCCTGCGCCACCTCGGCCATGCTCAGGTTCATGCCCCGCAGCGTGAGCAGGGTCATCTTCTGCACCTCGAGCGCCTGCACGGTGGCCTTGAGCGCCAGCAGGTTCTGCTCCAGCCAGAACTGCACGGTCTTCAACTCGGAAATGCGCTGCTCCAGCTCCTCGACGTTGACCGTGGGCGCCACCCAGTGGCTCAAGCCCGTGGCCGCCGCGCCGCCCGCGTTGCCGGCGGTCAGCTGCTGCAAAAACTCGAACCCCGGAATCAGCTTGCCGAAGGCAAACGGTGTCTGCTCGCTCATGCTCTCGCTCCTCGCGCGGACCAAGCCTCGCCTGGGCGCAGCTTAGCGCAGGCGCGGCGCAAGTCAACGCCCGTGCATGGCGCCGTGTCCCATGCCCTGCCCCATGGCACCGCCGCCCAGCGCGCGCACGGGCACCTGCACCTCGAGCTGCGAGCTCGCGCCCTGGGCGTCGCGCAACTGCAGCGTGAGGGACAAAGTCGCGCCGGCCGTCAGCGGCGCCTTCAAGTCCAGCAGCATGACGTGCACACCGCCCGGCTTGAGCGTCACCGCCTGGCCCGGCGGCAGGGCCAGCGTGGCCAGCGGGCGCATGCGCATCACGTTGCCGTCCATCGCCATCTCGTGCAGCTCGGCCGTGGCCGCGGGCGAGGACACGCCCACCAGCGTGGCGCCCTGCGGCGCGGTCAGGGTCATGAAGGCCCCGCTGGCGCCTTGGCCGGGCACGGTGGCGCGCGCCCAGGCATCCTGCACCTGCACCACCGGCGGCTGGGCCTGGGCGGCGCCGGCCGTCAGGGTGCTCGCCAGCGCCCACAGCGCCGCGCGTCGAGAAAGCTTGCCGAACATGGTGACCTCGCTGCGAATCATCGGCCGATGATACGGTGCGTCCGGTCGGCGACCGGCGCGGCGACCCGCAGGCGTTAGGCTTGGCGCCCTGTCCAACCCCCACCCGTCCGGAGGATGTCCCGTGCTCGAACTCGTCGGCTTCGCGGCCAGCAACTACTACAACGTCGTCAAACTCGCGCTGCTTGAAAAAGGCGTGCCGTTCGAGGAAAAACTGGCCTGGATCGGCGAAACCGACCCGGCCGCCAGCCCGCTGGGCAAGGTGCCCTACCTGCTGACCGAGCAGGGCCCGATCAGCGAGTCGACGGTGATGCTCGAATACATCGAGGCGCGCTACCCCGGGCACCCGCTGCTGCCGGCCGACCCCTATGCAGCCGCCAAGGTGCGCGAGCTGCTGCGCCATCTGGAGCTGCACCTGGAGCTGGTGGCGCGCAACCTCTACCCCGCGGCCTTCTTCGGCGGCCAGGTCAGCGACACGCTCAAGCAAAGGATCAAGCCGCAGCTGCAAAAGAACATCGCTGCCTTCGGCCGGCTGGTGCGCTTCGCGCCCTTCGTCGGCGGCACAACCTTCACGCTGGCCGACTGCGCCGCCGCCGTGCACCTGCCGCTGGTGGCCAGCTGCAGCAAGATCGTCTACGGCGAAGACCTGCTGGCCGCGCTGCCGGTGAAGGACTACCTCCAGCGCATGGGCGAGCGCCCCAGCGTGCAACAGGTCAACGCCGACCGCAAGACCAACACCGCGGCCATGCTGGCGCGGATGAAGGCGACGGCCTGATTCGTTTTATATCAAATCGGGCTGCAGCGCCCGCCGACCAAGCGCTGACAGCTATTATTTTGATAGTTCACTGTAGCGCGGCGCACGGCGCTCGCGCAGGCTGGCGATGCCCTCGTGCACCTCGCTGCCGCCGAAGCCCATGAATTCGAGCGCCAGCGAGGTGTCGAACGTCGGCCCGGCCTGGCGGTACCAGTTGTTGAGCGAGTACTTGGTCCAGCGGATCGCGCTCTGGGCGCCGGCAGCCAGCTTGTCGGCCACCTCGTAGGCCTTGGCCAGCAGCTGATCGTCATCGACGGCCAGCGACACCAGGCCGATGCGCTCGGCCTCCTCGCCACTCACGGCCTCGCACAGCAGCAGGTGGTACTTGGCCTTGGCCATGCCGCACAGCAGTGGCCAGCAGATGGCGGCGTGGTCGCCCGCGGCCACGCCCAGGCGCGTGTGGCCGTCGACGATCTTGGCCGACCTGGCGGCGATCGACACGTCGGCCAGCAGGCCCGCCACCAGCCCCGCGCCCACGGCCGGGCCGTGCATGGCGCTGACGACGGGCTTGTCGCAGTTGATGATGTTGTAGACCAGGTCGCGCGCCTCCTTCCACACGCGCGAGCGCACGGCGAAGTCGCTGGCCATGTCCTGCACCAGGGCCAGGTCGCCGCCGCCCGAAAAGCCCATGCCCTCGCCGCGCAGCACGGCCACGCGCACGCTGTCGTCGCGGTCGATGTCGCGCCAGATTTCGGACAGCTCCCAGTGGCCTTCATGGCCGGCGGTGGGCAGCTTGCCGTTGGCGGCCTTCATCTGCAGGTCGAGCACGCAGCCGCCGTCGCCGCGGCGCGTGATGTTGAGAGTCTGGTAGCGGCTGTAGTCGATGGCGGGAGCGGTCATGGTCGGGGCCTTTCGTTGGGCGGGGTTGATGGAATCGATCCGCCCCGATCGTAGCGGCGCCGCCCGCGCGCGCATTGCACAATGCCGGCCAGCGCCACCCTTGCCGGCGCCCCGCCATGAGCTACACCTTCGTCTCGGCCACCATCCTGCTGCTGCTGCTGATCACCGATCCGCTGGGCAACATCCCCATCTTCGCCAGCGCGCTGAAGGCGGTGCCGGCGGCGCGCCGCCCACGCGTGATCCTGCGCGAGGTGCTGATCGCCTTCGGCCTGCTGCTGGCCTTCATGTTCGTGGGCGACGCCTTCCTGCGCGTGATGAACCTGTCGCAGCTGGCGCTGCAGCTGGCCGGCGCGGTGGTGCTGTTCCTGATCGCGCTGCGCATGGTGTTTCCGCCGCCGCCGGTGCCGGACGAGGAGGCCGCCGCCGAGCCCCTGATCGTGCCGCTGGCGGTGCCCGCGCTGGCCGGGCCGTCGGCGCTGGCCACCGTGCTGCTGCTGGTCAGCCAGGCGCCCGAGCGGCGCTGGGAATGGGTGGCCGCGCTCAGCGTGACCATGGCCGTGTGCGCGCTGGTGCTGGTGCTGTCCGAGCGCATCCAGCGCTGGGTGGGCGCGCGCGTGCTGCAGGCCTTCGAGCGGCTGATGGGCCTGATCCTGGTGGCGGTGGCGGTCGAGATGCTGCTGCGCGGCCTCAAGTCGCTCGCGCCGCAACTCTGACCGTCGGCGTCAATTCAGCTTGACGCCCGCCGACTTGATGACCGGCCCCCAGCGCTTGGCCTCGGCGCGCGACATGTCGAAGAACTGCTGCGGCGTGCCAGGCTGGGCCTCCATGCCGTAGTCGTGCATGCGCTGCACGACCACCGGCGCCTTCAGCGCGGCGTTGAGGGCGCCGTTGAGCTTGGCCACCACGTCGGCCGGCATGCCGGCCGGGCCCAGCAGGCCCTGGAAGGCGTAGACCTCGCTGTCCTTCACGCCGCTTTCGGTCAGCGTGGGCAGGTTGGGCAGTTGCGGCACCCGCTGGGCCGAGCCGATGGCGAGCGCGCGCACCTTGCCGCTTTCGATGGTGGGCAGGCCCGCGGGCAGGTCGAGGAACATGCAGTCGACCTGCCCGCTCATCACGTCCTGCATGGCCGGCGCCGCGCCGCGGTAGGGGATGTGGGTGACGAAGGTGCCGGTGCGGTTCTTGAACAGCTCCATCGCCAGGTGGTGCGGCGAGCCATTGCCCGGCGAGGCGTAGTTGACCTTGCCCGGATGCGCGCGCACGTAGGCCAGAAATTCTTTCAGCGTCTGGGCCGGAAACTTCGGCGTGACCACCAGCGCCAGCGGAAAGCGGCCGAACGCGCCGATGTAGGTGAAGCTCTTGGCGGGGTCGAAGCGCAGCTTGGAAAACAGGTGCTCGTTGTAGGCCAGGATGGCGTTGTCGGCCGACATGACGGTGTAGCCGTCGGGCTTGGCCGTGGCCACCAGCTCGCCGGCGATGTTGGTCGAGGCGCCGGGGCGGTTGTCGACCACGATCACCTGCTGGTTCAGACCGGGCCGCATGGCCTCGGAGATCACGCGCGCCAGCGCGTCGGTGCCGCCGCCGGCCGGATAGGGCACCACCCAGCGAATCTGCTGCGCGGGCCAGCCGCCCTGCGCGCGCGCCCAGGGCGCGGCCAGCGCGGCGGGGGCCAGTGAAATGAAGTGTCGGCGGTGCATCAGCTTGTCTCCTTGCTTGTGGTTTGTGGTGGTAAACGAAAAATCGAAGGGACCGTCAGGGCGCCAGCGGGCTGACCTGCTGGTCGATGGCGCCGAACACCGACTGGCCGCCCTTGCCCTTCATCTCGATGCGCACGCGGTCGCCAAAGCGCATGTACTCGGTCTTGGGCGCGCCGTCCTGCAGGGTTTCCATGGCGCGCTTTTCGGCGATGCAGCCATAGCCCCGGGGCCATTCGCGGCGGCCGTTTTGCTCCACCCCCGGATTGCTGACGGTGCCGCTGCCGACGATGCTGCCGGCGCGCAGGCGGCGCGTGCGCGCGGCATGCTGGATCAGCTGGCCGAAGTGAAAGCGCATGTCGGGCCCGGCCTCGCACAGGCCCACCTTGCGGCCGTTCCAGCTGGTCTGCAGGGCCAGGTGCACGCGCCCGCCCTGCCAGGCTTCGCCCAGCTCGTCGGGCGTGACGGCCACCGGGCTGAAGGCGGTGGCCGGCTTGCCCTGCACCAGGCCCAGGCGGGTTTCGACCTCGCCGGCGATCAGGTGGCGCAGGCTGACGTCGTTGGCCAGCATGATGAGGCGAATGGCGTCCAGCCCCTGCTCGGGCGTGGCGGCCATGGGCACATCGGCGGTGATGACCGCCAGCTCGGCCTCGAAGTCGATGCCCATGGCCTCGTCGGGCACCACGATGGCATCGCAAGGGCCCAGAAAGTCGTCGCTGCCGCCCTGGTACATCAGCGGCTCGGTGTAAAAGCGCTCGGGCACGTCGCTGCGGCCGGCGGCGCGCACCAGCTCGACGTGGTTCAGATAAGCCGAGCCGTCCAGCCACTGATAGGCGCGCGGCAGCGGCGCCATGCACTGGGCCGCGTCGAACGCGAAGGGGTGGCGCGCGCGGCCGTGGTTGAGCGCGTCGGACAAGTCCTGCAGCTGCGGCGCGATGAAGTTCCAGTCGTCCAGCGCCTGCTGCAGCCGGCTGGCGATGCCGGTGGCGTAATGCGCCGTGCCCAGGTCGCGCGACACCACCACCAGCTGCCCGTCGCGCGAGCCGTCCTTGTACGTTGCCAATTTCATGGGCTGCGAGTGTAGGCTCTGGTGAACGGGGATAAACCCTGCCAAACCCTGTCGGCCTTGAAAACCGCTGGTTCGTTCTTATCTGCATGGGGCACACTGGTGCATCCACTTCCTGAAAGGCCCACGCAAAATCCATGAACACGCTCTACGACTCCGACAGCTTCGTGGTGGTGCACCTGCTGCCCGACGAGCCTGCGCGCGCCGACGACGACGCGGGCGAGCCCACGCTGGCGCGCCACGGCTTCGAGATCGTGGACAAGCGCTCGGGCAAGGAGGTGTACCTGGACGGCTTGTGGGCCGAGCTGTTTCAGCGCCGCATCACCGAGTGGCAGCAAAACACCCCCACACAGGAAGAGGTGGAAGACACGCTGGAAGGCTACGCCGAACTGGCGCAAAACCCGGTCGTGCTGCATTGACGCCCGCCCGGGCTGGGCACAACCAAAGAAGGGGCCGCATCAGGCCCCTTTTTCATGCACCGGCGCCGCCCGTCGCCGCTCCAGCCAGCCGAACAGGGGCTCGGCCAGCAGCAGCACGGCCACCAGCCGGCACACCTGAAAGGCGGTGACCACCGCCACGCCCAGTTGCAGCACCTGCGCGGTGATCGCCATCTCGGCGATGCCGCCGGGCGCGGTGGCCAGCATCAGCGTCACCGGGTGCAGGCCGGTCAGCCCCGCCAGCAGCGCGGCAAAGCCGGCGCACAGCGCGATCATGCCCAGCGTGCCGAGGGCGGCGGCCGCCAGCCAGCGCGGCGCGGTGCGCAGGAACGGGCGCGAAAAGCGCACGCCCAGGCTGACGCCGATCACCAGCTGCGCCGCATTGGTCAGCGCCTTGGGCACGGCCGAGGCATGCACGTCGGCCATGGTCAGGGCCATGGTCACCAGCAGCGGGCCGATGAACCAGGGGTTGGCGCGGCGCGTGCGGCCCATCAACCAGGCGCCGGCGCCGGTGGCCAGGCCCAGCCACAGCAGGCCCGGCCATTCGGCGGCGGCGCGGCCGGGCGGCGTGGCGTCCAGCGCCGGCAGTTGCCAGTGCTGGCGCGCCCACTGCATGGCAAAGGGCAGCACCAGCACCACCACCGTCATGCGCACGCTGTGCGCGGCGGCCACCAGGTCGGCGCGGGCGCCGGCGCGCTCGGCCAGCAGCGTCATCTCCGACGCGCCGCCGACCGAGCTGGCGAACCAGGCCGTGGCGCGCCGCTGCGCGGGCGTCAGCTCGGCGCCGGCCGCGCCCAGCGCCCGGTCCATCCAGCCGCCGAACAGCACCCCCAGCCCCAGCGCGAACAGCACCGCCAGCGCCACCGCCCACCACAGGCCCAGCACCAGCGCCGTCACCTGCGGCGTGAAGTACAGGCCCAGCGCCGCGCCGATGACCCATTGCCCGGCGTTGCGCAGCCGGGTGCTGCTGACCGCGGGCAGCCCGGCCATGCGCGCCGCCGCCGTGACCAGCAGCGGGCCGATCATCCACGGCACCGGCACGCGGGCGCGCACCGCCAGCAGAGCGGCCCCGCTGGCCAGCGCCAGCGTCAGGCCGACGCGCAGCCAGCGCCTCACCGCCTCGTGATGCATCTCCGCCATCGGCTTAGTATGGCGTGATGCGCCGCTTCACCCTGCTCGCCACCGCTGCCCTGGCCGCCCTGCTGCTGGCCGCCTGCGCCACGCCGGCACGGCTGAGCCCGGCCGACCAGGCCCGGCTGGACGCCCGCCTGAACGCCCTGCTGCCCACCGACGTGCTGCTGCTGGGCGAGCAGCACGACGCGCCCGAGCACCACCGGCTGGAGCGCGCCACGGTGCAATGGCTGGCCGCGCGCGGGCGGCTGGCGGCGCTGGTGCTGGAGATGGCCGAGCAGGGCCACGACACGGCCGGCCTGCCGCGCAGCGCCAGCCAGGCCCAGGTGCGCCGCGCGCTGGCCTGGGACGAGGCCGGCTGGCCCTGGGACACCTACGGCCCGGTGGTGATGGCGGCGGTGCGCGCCGGCGTGCCGGTGTGGGGCGCCAACCTGCCGCGCGCCGACATGCGCCAGGCAATGCAGGACGCCAGCCTGGACACGCGCCTGCCGCCCGCCGCCTGGGCCGAGCAGCAGCGCCGCATCCGCGAAGGCCACTGCGACCTGCTGCCCGAAGGCCAGATCGTGCCCATGACGCGCATCCAGATCGCGCGCGACCGAGCCATGGCCGAGACCGCGGTGCGCGCGCTGCAGCCGGGCCGCACCGTGCTGCTGGTGGCCGGCAACGGCCATGTGCAACGCGGCCTCGGCATTCCGGAATATCTGCCCCAGAATATCCAGTCAAAAGTGGTTTCGGCCCAGGCAGAGCAAGCGCAAGCAGCTATCAATTCAGGAGATTCGGCGATCCAGGTCGAGGCCGGTGCCGACCAGGTCTGGCCCACGCCCCCGCTGCCGCCACGCGACCCCTGCGCCGAATTGCGCCAGCACTTCAAGCCCGCCGACGCGGCCCGATAGGCGCGGCGCCGAGGGCTATTGCACCAGCGGCGAGGCCGCGGCGTCCAGCGCCACGCCGTCCAGCTCGGCCTGGCCCGCCAGCACGCGCACGTACTGGCCGAGCGCGCGGCGCTCGGCGGCGTTGCGCAGCTCGGCCGCCACCCGTTCGTGCACGGCTTCGAAAGGCAGCTGCTCGCCCGGCACGCGCTGGTCGACCGCGACGATGTGAAAGCCGTAGCGCGTGTTGACCAGTCCCGGCAGCACGCCCAATTGAGTGCCACTGAACAAGGCCTGCTCGAACTCGGGCACGGTGGCGCCGCGTTGCAACTGGCCCAGCTGGCCGCCCTGCGCGCCCGAGGGGCAGTTGGACTGGGTGCGCGCGCGCTCGCCAAACAAGGCGGGCTGCGCCATCAGCTCCTTGAGCGTGCGCTCGGCCTGCGCGCGCACGGCCGGCACCGGCGTGCCCGGCGTGACCTGAAACAGGATATGGCGCGCGTGCACCAGCTCGCCGCTGCGGTAGCGCGCCAGGTGGGCGTCATACCAGCGCCGGCATTCGGCGGGTGTGGGCTCGGGCACGGCCACTTCGCGCAGCAGCAGCTGCTCGATCGCCTGCGCGACGGCCTGGGCGTCAGCGCCCTCGGCCAGCAACTGCAAAGCCTGCGCCCGCTGGCGCAGCAACTCGTGCACGGCCGCCAGCTGCGGGCTGGGCCAGCTGGCCGGGTCGACCGGGACGCCGTTGACGGCGAGGTCCATCAGTTCAGGCTCCCGCCGCGCCGGCGCACGATCTGGTGCGGGCGCACCAGATAGGCCAGCGTTCCCACCCCGCTCCAGATGTGAACCATGCGCGTGAACGGCGACACCAGGAAGATGGTGAAGCCCAGCAGGATGTGCAGCTGGTACACCCAGGGCACGCCCTGCATCAGCAGCGCGTTGTCGCCACGCAGCAGCACGACGCCCTTCACGTAGGCCACCAGGCGCTCGAACAGCACGCCGTCCATGTGCCGGGCCGACAGCGCAACGGTGGCCACGCCCAGGGCAAGCTGCAGCCAGAGCATGGCGATGACGGCAATGTCCCACCTGCGGCTGTTGCCCCGGATGCGCTCGTCCGACAGGCGCCGGTGCACCAGCAGGGTGGCGCCGATGAGGGCGACAAGCCCCGAAATGCCGCCCACCACCATGGCCAGCAGCTGGTGTTGCGCGGGGCTCATCATCCACATCACCAGCGGCTCGGGCATCAGGAAGCCGACGAAGTGTCCCAGGATCACCATCAGCACGCCGTAGTGAAACAGGTTGCTGCCCAGCTTGAGCTGGCCGTTGCGCAGGATTTGCGAGGAGTCGCTCTTCCACGAGTAAGGCTCGCGGTCAAAGCGCACCAGGCTGCCGACGAGCAGCACGACCAGGCAGATGTAGGGGTAAAGGCCGAACAGGAAGGCGTTGAGCGAGGCAGGCAAGGTCATGGGCGGCTCCAGTTCATTGAGCGGCTTGTTTGACGCGGTGCACCGACACGCCCGGCGGCCGGCTGGCGGGCGGCTCGAAGGCGGGGCGCTCTTCCCAGTCGCGGTCCGGATCCTCGGGCAGCGGCGCCGGTGTGAGCGCAACGGCCAGCGCCGGCTGGCCCGCCAGCGCCAGCAGCGCGGCCGGCACGGCCGCGTAGCGGCTGCCGCGTTGCGCCAGCGCCTCGCCCAGCGCGCGCAGAACGTGGGCGCATTCGCCCAGCAGACGCGGCGCTTCGGCGGGCTCGCAGCAACTCAGGTATTCCAGCACCACGGGCAGATGGTCGGGCAGCTCGGCGCTGCGCAACTGCAGGCCCACGCGCTGGTAGCGCTGCATCAGCTCGAGCATGGCGGGCCCGCGCTGGCCGCCGTCGCCGTGCACGTGCTCGAACAGGTTGAGCGACGTGGCGCGGCCACGGTCGAACAACTCGACGTAGTGCGCCTGCGTGTCCAGCAGATCGCCGCGCGCGAGCTCATCGACCAGCGCCAGCAGCTCGCTGCGTCGCCGCGCGTCGAGGCGGCGCTCGGCGTCCAGGGCCTGGGCCACTTCGGGCAGCGCCTCGCGCTGCTCCTCGTCGGGGTAGGCCAGCAGCGCGGCGAGTGCGCGCAGGGTAGTGGCGTGGGTGCGGGCGCGGGCCATCAGCTGTCCTCGTCGACCAGGCGGATCGGAATCATCTTGCGCCGGCCCATCTTGCCGCCAAACAGGCCCGCCTTGGCGTCGATGCCGTCGCAGCCGTTGCCAAAGGTGAAACCGCAGCCGCCGCGCAGCTGGTACGCGTTTTCGACCTCCTCGCGGTGCGAGGTGGGGATCACGAAGCGGTCCTCGTAATTGGCGATGGCCAGGTAGCGGTGCATGTCCTCGACCGTGGCCGCATCCAGGCCCACGCGGGCCAGCAGGGCCGGGTCCTGCGGCTCGCCCAACTGGCGCGCGCGAAACCAGGCGCGCATGGCCAGCATGCGCTTGAGCGCGCCGGCCACCGGCGCTTCGTTGCCGGCAGTCAGCAGGTTGGCCAGGTAGCGCACCGGAATGCGCAGCGAATCGACGTCGGGCAGGCCGATGTCGTCGCTGCCCACGGTGCCGGCGTTGGCATGCGCGCTGATGGGCGAAAGCGGTGGCACGTACCACACCATGGGCAGGGTGCGGTACTCGGGGTGCAGCGGAAAGGCGATCCTCCAGTCGACCGCCATCTTGTAGGTGGGCGAGTTCTGCGCCGCCTCGATCCAGGCCGCGGGCACGCCATCGAGCAGGGCCTGGCGCTGCACGTCGGGATCGTGCGGGTCGAGAAACAGATCGAGCTGCGCCTGGTACAGCTCGTGCTCGTCCTCGGTGGCCGCTGCCGCGCCGATGCGGTCGGCGTCGTACAGCAGCACGCCCAGGTAGCGGATGCGCCCGACGCAGGTCTCCGAGCACACGGTGGGCTGGCCGGCCTCGATGCGCGGGTAGCAGAAGGTGCATTTCTCGGCCTTGCCGCTGACCCAGTTGTAGTAGATCTTCTTGTACGGGCAGCCCGACACGCACATGCGCCAGCCGCGGCACTTGTCCTGGTCGATCAGCACGATGCCGTCTTCCTCGCGTTTGTAGATCGAGCCCGAGGGGCACGAAGCGACGCAGGCCGGGTTCAGGCAGTGCTCGCACAGGCGCGGCAAGTACATCATGAAGGTGTTTTCAAACTGCCCGTAGATGTCCTTTTGCACCGCCTCGAAGTTGTAGTCCTGGCTGCGCTTGGCAAATTCGCCGCCCAGGATTTCTTCCCAGTTGGGTCCCCATTCGATCTTGTCCATGGTGCGGCCCGATACCAGCGAGATCGGGCGCGCCACCGGCGCCGTCGGCAGCTCGGGCGCGGTCTGCAGGTTTTCGTAGTCGAAGGTGAAGGGCTCGTAGTAGTCGTCCACCTCGGGCAGGTTGGGGTTGGCGAAGATGCGCGCCAGCACGCCCAGGCGCCCGCCCTGCTTGAGCATCAGCTTGCCCTTGGCGGTGCGCGTCCAGCCACCGTTCCACTTGTCCTGGTTTTCCCAGTCCTTGGGGTAGCCGATGCCGGGCTTGGTCTCGACGTTGTTGAACCAGGCGTACTCCATGCCCTTGCGCGAGGTCCATACGTTCTTGCAGGTGACCGAGCAGGTGTGGCAGCCGATGCACTTGTCCAGGTTCAGCACCATGGCGACTTGCGCGCGTATCTTCATGCCCGTGCTCCTTGGGGTGCGGCGCCCAGTTCCCGCTCGCGTGCGGCGCGCTGCACGTGGTCCATCCAGTCGATGCGGGCCATCTTGCGCACCACCACGAAGCCGTCGCGGTCGTTGCCGACCGGGCCGTAGTAGTTGAACTTCCAGGACAGTTGGGCGCAGCCACCGATCATCTGCGTGGGCTTGACCAGGATGCGCGTGACCGAGTTGTGGATGCCGCCGCGCATGCCGGTGATCTCCGAGCCCGGCACGTTCACGATTTTTTCTTGCGCGTGGTACATCATGCACATGCCTTCCTGCACGCGCTGGCTGACCACCGCGCGCGCGGTGAGCGCCCCGTTGGCGTTGAAGCACTCGATCCAGTCGTTGTCCGCGATGCCGACCTTTTGGGCGTCGACCTCGGACAGCCACACGATGGGGCCGCCGCGCGACAGCGTCAGCATGATGAGGTTGTCGGTGTAGGTGCTGTGAATGCCCCACTTCTGGTGCGGGGTGAGAAAGTTGAGCGCGATCTCGGGGTTGCCATTGGACTTGAGCCCCAGCACCGCCTTGACCGAGCGCGTGTCCAGCGGCGGGCGGTACAGCGCGAAGGCCTCGCCGTAGTCGCGAATCCAGGGGTGGTCGAGGTAGAAGTGCTGGCGCCCCGTCAGGGTGTGCCAGGGCACGCTTTCGTGCACGTGGATGTAGTGGCCGCTGTAGCTGACCTCCTCGCTCATCAGGCCCGACCAGGTGGGCGCGGTGATGGCCTTCTTGGGCTGCGCCTGCAGGTCGCGAAAGCGGAACTTCTCGCGCGCGCGATCGGCGGCCAGGTGCGCGTGCGCGCGCCCGGTGTGGGTCGACAGCGCCTCGAAGCCACGCACCGACAGCTCGCCGTTGCTGATCGGATCGAGCATGAGGATGGTCTCGCAGGCGTCGATGTCGCTGTCGATGCGCGGGCGCCCCTGGGCCGGGCCGGCGGCCACCGTCTGGTTGAGCGCGGCCAGCGCCGCCACCTCGGGCGCGTTGTCCCACTGCAGGCCGTGGCTGCCGGAGCCGAGTCTGTCCAGCAGCGGGCCGAGCGCGGTGAAGCGGTCGTAGGTGGCGGGGTAGTCGCGCTCCACCACCACCACGTCGGGGCCCGTCACGCCGGGCACCAGCGCGCATTGGCCCTTCTTCCAGTCGGCCACCTCGAAGGGCTGCGCCATCTCGCCCGCGCTGTCGTGCAGGATGGGGCGCAGCACCACGTCCTGCTCGCGGCCCAGCCGGCCCACGGCCAGTTCGGAAAATTTCTTGGCGATGGCCTTGTAGATCTCCCAGTCGCTGCGCGACTCGTACACCGGATCGACGGCGGCGGTGAACGGGTTGATGAAGGGATGCATGTCGGTGGACGAGAGGTCCTGCTTCTCGTACCACGAGGCGGTGGGCAGCACCACGTCGGAATACAGCGCGGTGGTGGACATGCGAAAGTCCAGCGTCACCACCAGGTCCAGCTTGCCCTCGGGCGCCGGGTCGCGCCAGCGCACTTCCAGCGGCTTTTGGCCACCCTGCGCGCCGAGGTCCTGCCCCTGCAGGCCGTCGCGCGTGCCCAGGAAGTGCTTGAGGAAATACTCGTGGCCCTTGCCGGATGAACCCAGCAGGTTGGAGCGCCACACGAACAGGTTGCGCGGAAAGTTGGCCGGGTGGTCGGGGTCCTCGCAGGCCAGTGCCAGGCGGCCCGACTGCAGGGCCTCGACCACGTAGGCCTTGGCGTCGACACCGGCGGCCGCGGCATCGCGCGCCACCTGCAGCGGGTTCTTGCCCAGCTGCGGCGCCGAGGGCAGCCAGCCCATGCGCTGCGCGCGCACGCTGCAGTCGACCAGCGAGCCGGTCTGCCGGCTGCGGTCGGCCAGCGGCGAGAGCAGGTCGGCCATGCCCACGGTTTCATAGCGCCACTGGTCGGAGTGCAGGTAGAAAAAATCGGTGCCCGCCATCTGGCGCGGCGGACGCACCCAGTCCAGCGCGAAGGCCAGCGTGGACCAGCCGACCTCCGGGCGCACCGCCTCCTGTCCCGTGTAGTGCGCCCAGCCGCCGCCGCTTTGCCCCACGGTGCCGCACAGCATCAGCATGTTGATGATGGCGCGATAGGCCACGTCCTGGTGGAACCAGTGGTTCATGCCCGAGCCGATGATGACCATCGAACGGCCCCGGGTCTTCTCGGCGTTGTCGGCAAAGCCGCGCGCCACCTCGATCACCTGCGCGGCCGGCGTGCCGGTGATGCGCTCCTGCCACGCGGGCGTGTAGGGCACGTTGTCTGCGTAGTCTTTGGCGCAGGCGCCGCCCAAGCCGCGGTCGACCCCGTGGTGCGCGCACAGCAGGTCGAACACGGTGGCGACCATCACGTCGCCGGCCCGGGTCGCCAGCTTGCGCGCGGGCAGCTTGCGCAGCAGCACCTCGTCCTGCGCGTTGGCGGGGTAGTGCTCGTTGGCCACGCCGCCGAAGTAGGGAAAGGCGACGTCCAGCACCGCGTCGCTGCGCTCGATCTCGGTCAGCGACAGCGTGATGTCGCGCCCATCGGCGGCCTTTTCGTCGAGGTTCCACTTGCCGTGGTCGGCGCCGTGAGGGTCGGCCCAATGAAAGCCCATCGAGCCGCGCGGCGCCACCGGCCGGCCGTCGGCATCCAGCGCCACCGTCTTCCAGTCGGCATGCTCGGGCGTGCCCAGCGCGCCCTCGAAGTCGCTGGCGCGCAGATAGCGGTCGGGCACCCAGCGCGCGCCGTCGCGGCGCAGGGTGACCAGCATCGGCAGGTCGGTGAAGCGGCGGCCATAGTCCTGGAAATACGGCACCCGGCGGTCGATGAAGAACTCGCGCAGGATCACGTGCACCATGGCCATGGCCATCGCGCCGTCGGTGCCCTGCTTGGGGTGCAGCCAGATGTCGGACAGCTTGGCGACCTCGGAGTAATCGGGGCTGACGCCGACGATGCGCGTGCCGTTGTAGCGCGCCTCGACGAAGAAATGCGCGTCGGGCGTGCGCGTCTGCGGCACGTTGGAGCCCCAGGCCATGATGAAGCCCGAGTTGAACCAGTCGGCCGACTCGGGCACGTCGGTCTGGTCGCCCCAGACCTGCGGGCTGGCCGCCGGCAGGTCGCAGTACCAGTCGTAAAACGAGAGCATGCTGCCGCCGATCAGGCTGATGTAGCGCGCGCCCGCGGCGTAGGACACCATGGACATGGCCGGAATCGGCGTGAAGCCGGCAATGCGGTCGGGCCCGTACTGCTCGATGGTGTGGATGTTGGCCGCCGCCACCAGCTCCAGCGCCTCGTCCCACCGGGCGCGCACGAAGCCGCCCAGCCCGCGCATGGCCTTGTATTCGGGGCCCTCGGCCTGGTTCATCAGCGCGGCCCAGGCCTCGACCGGCGCCAGCGTCTGGCGCAGCTCGCGCCAGCGCTTGATCAGGCGGCCGCGCACCATCGGGTATTTCAGGCGGTTGGCGCTGTAGAGGTACCACGAGTACGAGGCGCCGCGCGCGCAGCCGCGCGGCTCGTGGTTGGGCACACCCTCGCGCGTGCGCGGGTAGTCGGTCTGCTGGATCTCCCAGGTGACCACGCCCTGCTTGACGTGGATCTTCCAGCCGCAGGAGCCGGTGCAGTTGACGCCGTGGGTGGAACGCACCACCTTGTCGTGCGACCAGCGGTTGCGATAGCCGTCTTCCCACTGGCGGGCCTCGGTGCGCAACTCGCCCCAGCCGGCGGCGAACGGCTCGCGCTCACGCGTGAAGTAACGCAGACGCTCCAGAAACTGTCCCATGGCCCGATCCTCGGCGGATGTTGGTATCGGTGGTCACCGAGCCCATCCAGCCGCGTGCGGTCATGGCCACCGCCCTGCTGTCAGCCCGCCCAGTCGGCCATCGCTGCGATCATGGTGCTGCCGGGAAACAGTATGGCCAGTTCTGCGCTTGGCATCAAACCCATGGACGTGGTCAGGGCATTTGGCGACAGCACCTCGTGCGAGTGCCGCCTGCGCATCGGAGTTCCATCGGGCGCGACAAATTCGTCGGCGCCGGCCTTCGCTCAGTGACGATACGGGTTGTTGGGCCGCCGGTCGTAGCGGTCGGGCACGCCGTCCCGATCGCGGTCGCGGCGATGGCGCGCGCGATCGTGGCCGCGCCCGCGGTCGTGGTCGCGGTCGCGCCATTCGCGCTCGCGCCAGTGGGGCGGGCCGGCATGCACCGGGCGCCGCTCCCAGCGCTGCGGCCGGTACACCCAGCGCGGGCCCTCGGCCACCCACGCCGGCGCCACGTAGGCGTAGCCCGGCCGCGCCGCCAGCCAGTAGCCCCGGCGCCAGACGTAGTTGCCATGCGCCCATTCATAATGCCCCGGTGCCCAGACGTAGCCGGGGCGCGCCATCGGCATCGCCTCGGGGCGTGGCGGCGGGGGCGGGCCGATCTGCACCGAGATGTAGGCCTGGGCCTGCGCCGCGGTGGGCAGCGCCAGGGCGCCGATCGAGGCCGCCAGCACGGCGGTGGACAGCAGGGCGGGTTTGACCAGGGTGCGCAACATGGTGGGATCTCCTCTTGAACGAATCGGCCCCCATTTCAACGCATGAAGCGCATCGCGGCCGTAAACCGCAGGCAAAGCCGTGCAAAAGAATGAGCCGGCAGGCCCGCGAGGCCCCTGCGACAATCGGCGCCGATGCAAGACACCTACATTCTCACCCTGTCCTGCCCGGACCGACCGGGCATCGTGCATGCCGTCTCGGGCTTTTTGCTGGAGCACGGCGGCAACATCGAGGAAGCGGCGCAGTTCAACGACGCCGGCAACGGCCTGTTCTTCATGCGCGTGCAGTTCTCGTGCGCGCCCGGCAGCCCCGACGCCCTGCGCGAGGGCCTGGGCGGGCTGGCCGAGCGCTTCGGCATGCGCTGGCAACTGCACCCGGCCAGCCAGCCCATGCGCACCGTGATCTTCGTCAGCCGCGAGGGCCACTGCCTCAACGACCTGCTGTTTCGCTGGAAGTCGGGCCTGCTGCCACTCGACATCCGCGCCATCGTCAGCAACCACCGCGATTTCTACCAGCTGGCGGCCGGCTACAACGTGCCCTTTCATCACATCGCCGTCGGCAAGGCCAACAAGGCGCAGGCCGAAGCAAGGCAACTGGAGATCATCGAGAGCGAGGGCGCCGAGCTGGTGGTGCTGGCGCGCTACATGCAGATCCTGTCCGACGAGCTGTGCCAACGCTTGGCCGGGCGCGCCATCAACATCCATCACAGCTTTCTGCCCAGTTTCAAGGGTGCCAAGCCGTATTACCAGGCGCATGCGCGCGGCGTCAAGCTGATCGGCGCCACCGCCCACTACGTGACGGCCGACCTGGACGAAGGCCCGATCATCGAGCAGGACGTGGCGCGGGTGGACCACAGCAAGACGGTGGAAGACCTGACCGCCATCGGCCGCGACACCGAAAGCCAGGTGCTGGCGCGCGCCGTGAAGTGGCACAGCGAGCATCGGGTGCTGCTGTCGGGGCAGCGCACGGTGGTGTTTCGCTGAGGCGGCGCCGACTCATCAGGGGTCAAAAGCGGTTTCAGGCCGCATGCAGATTGCGCTGACAGCTCCCGAATCAAGAGCGCTTGCAGCGGGCGGCGCGTGACATCCTGCACGCTGGGCGCCGCAGCCGGGCCGGCCGTTGCGATTCGGGTACGCGCCGGTTGGAGATTGGCGTCGATCCTCGTCATAATCCGTCAACGTATCAAACTGCAACCACCCGCTACCCCCAACCGAGCGAGAGGCCCCGTGGACATCACCCAACTGCTGGCTTTCAGCGTCAAGAACAACGCCTCCGACCTGCACCTGTCGGCCGGCCTGCCGCCCATGATCCGCGTGCACGGCGACGTGCGGCGCCTGAACGTGGAGCCGCTGGACCACAAGAAGGTGTTCGCGATGCTCTACGACATCATGAACGACACCCAGCGCAAGGTGTACGAGGAAAACCTGGAGGTGGACTTTTCGTTCGAGATCGAGGGCCTGGCGCGCTTTCGCGTCAACGCCTTCAACCAGAACCGCGGCGCCGCCGGCGTGCTGCGCACCATTCCCAGCAAGATCCTGACGCTGGAGCAGCTGGGCGCGCCCAAGATCTTCGGCGAGCTGGCCCTGAAGCCGCGCGGCCTGGTGCTGGTGACCGGCCCCACGGGCTCGGGCAAATCGACCACCCTGGCGGCCATGGTCAACCACCTGAACGAGATGGAATACGGCCACGTGCTGACGGTGGAAGACCCGATCGAGTTCGTGCACGAGTCCAAGAAATGCCTGATCAACCAGCGCGAGGTGGGGCCGATGACCCACAGCTTCGCCAACGCGCTGCGCTCGGCCCTGCGCGAGGACCCCGACGCCATCCTGGTGGGCGAAATGCGCGACCTGGAGACCATCCGCCTGGCCATGACTGCGGCCGAGACCGGACACCTGGTGTTCGGCACGCTGCACACCTCCAGCGCGGCCAAGACCATCGACCGCATCATCGACGTCTTTCCGGCCGAAGAGAAGGAAATGGTGCGCGCCATGCTGTCCGAGTCGCTGCAGGCCGTCGTCTCGCAGACGCTGTGCAAGCTGAAGGACGGCTCGGGCCGCGTGGCGGCGCACGAGATCATGATCGGCACGCCCGCCATCCGCAACCTGATCCGCGAGGCCAAGGTGGCGCAGATGTACTCGGCCATCCAGACCGGCCAGGGCATGGGCATGCAGACGCTGGACCAGACGCTGACCGACCTGGTGCGCCGCAACGTCATCAGCTCGGCCGAGGCGCGCGGCAAGGCCAAGATCCCCGAGAACTTCCCCAACTGATTTTTTGAGCTGAATCGACCTCCAGCCCATACCAATCAAGCGCAAACAGCTATTGATTCAGGAGTTCACATGGAACGCGACCAGGCCAGCAAATTCATCAACGACCTGCTCAAGCTGATGCTCACGCGCCAGGGCAGCGACCTGTTCATCACGGCCGACTTTCCGCCCGCCATCAAGGTGGACGGCAAGATCGCCAAGGTGTCGCCGCAAAACCTGACGCCGGCGCACACGCTGGCGCTGGTGCGCGCGGTGATGAACGACAAGCAGGCGGCCGAGTTCGAGCGCACCAAGGAATGCAACTTCGCCATCGCGCCGGCCGGCATCGGGCGCTTTCGCGTCAACGCCTTCGTGCAGCAGGGCAACGTGGGCATGGTGCTGCGCGTGATCCCGGCCGAGCTGCCCACCATCGACGGCCTGGGCCTGCCCAAGATCCTGAAGGACGTGGCCATGAGCAAGCGCGGCCTGGCCATCATGGTGGGCGCCACGGGCTCGGGCAAGTCGACCTCGCTGGCGGCCATGGTCGACTGGCGCAACATCCACAGCTACGGCCACATCATCACGGTGGAAGACCCGGTCGAGTTCGTGCACCCGCACAAGAACTGCATCGTCACGCAGCGCGAGGTCGGCCTGGACACCGACGACTGGGAAGCGGCGCTGAAAAACAGCCTGCGCCAGGCGCCCGACGTCATCCTGATGGGCGAGATCCGCGACCGCGAGACCATGGAGCACGCCGTGGCCTTTGCCGAGACCGGCCACCTGTGCCTGGCCACGCTGCACGCCAACTCGGCCAACCAGGCGCTCGACCGCATCATCAACTTCTTCCCCGAAGAGCGGCGCGCCCAGCTGCTGATGGACCTGTCGCTCAACCTGCGCGCCCTGATCTCGCAGCGCCTGATCGGCAAGCAGGACGGCAAGGGCCGCACGGCGGTGATCGAGATCATGATCAACTCGCCGTTCATCTCCGACCTGATCTTCAAGGGCGAGGTCGGCGAGATCAAGGAGGCGATGAAGAAAAGCCGCGAGCTGGGCATGCAGACCTTCGACCAGGCGCTGTTCGACGCCTTCGAGGCCAACCTCATCACCTACGAAGACGCGCTGCGCAACGCCGACTCGGCCAACGACCTGCGCCTGCAGATCAAGCTGACCAGCAAGCGCGCCAAGACGCTGGACCTGGCCGCCGGCACCGAGCACCTTCAAATCGTCTGACCCCGGCCACGGCGCCATCCGGCTTCCTACAATCGCCGGATGAGCATCACTGTCGCCACCAAAACCTACGAACCCTGCCCGCCGCGCACCGTGGCCTTCCTGGGCCTGGGCGTGATGGGCGCCCCGATGGCCGGCCACCTGGCCCGCGTGGGGCACACGGTCACGGTCTACAACCGCACCGCCGCCAAGGCGACGGCGTTTTGCGCCCAGTTCGCGGGCACGCGCCACGCCGCCACACCCGCCGCCGCGGCGGCGGGCGCCGACTTCGTGTTCAGCTGCGTCGGCAACGACGACGACCTGCGGCAGGTGGTGCTGGGCGACAGCGGCGCGCTGGCCGGCATGAAGCCGGGCGCCGTTTTGGTCGACCACACCACCGCCTCGGCCGACGTCGCGCGCGAGCTGGCCGCAGCGGCGCGGGCGCGCGGCCTGCACTTCGTCGACGCGCCGGTGTCGGGCGGCGAGGCCGGTGCGCAAAACGGCGTGCTGACGGTGATGTGCGGCGGCGAGGCGGCCGCCTTCGAGCAGGCCCGGCCGGTGGCCATGGCCTTTGCCCGCGCCGTCACGCTGCTGGGGCCCAGCGGCGCCGGCCAGCTGAGCAAGATGGTCAACCAGATCTGCGTGGCCAGCGTGGTTCAGGGCCTGGCCGAGGCCATTGCGTTCGGCCAGCGCGCCGGGCTGGACATGAACCAGGTGCTGGCCGTGATCGGCAAGGGCGCCGCGCAAAGCTGGCAGATGGACAACCGCGGCCCGACCATGGTGCAGGACCGGTTCGACTTCGGCTTTGCCGTCGACTGGATGCGCAAGGACCTGGGCCTGGTGCTGGGCGAGGCCCAGCGCAACGGCGCGCGCCTGCCGGTGACGGCCCTGATCGACCAGTTCTACGCCGACGTGCAGGCCATGGGCGGCGGGCGCTGGGACACCTCCGCCCTCATCAAGCGGCTGAAGTAAAGACCGAAACCTACTTTGCTGGCGGCAGCGGCCGTACCTCGACCGGCGGCTGCTGGATCACCGTCGGCTGGCTCACCGGATGCACCTCGACCGCCGGCGCGGCAGCGGGCGCCGCACCGGCGCCGCTGGACGGCACCGTGGTGACGGGCGCCGGCGGCGGTGTCGTGCCGGTCGAGTCGGCCGGGTGCAGCGCCGCCTGTTCGCTGATGTTGTCGATGATGCGCACCACCCGCTGCACGCCGGGCACGGTGCGCGCCACCTCGGTGGCCAGCGCCTCCTCGCGCTGGGTCAGGCGGCCCATCAGGTAGACCGTGCCGCGCTCGGTCAGCACCTTGATGCTGTTGGCCGGCACGCCGTTGGCGTCGATCAGCTTGGCCTTGACCTTGCCGGTCAGCACCGTGTCCTCCGAGCGCTGCGCGATGCTGGTGTCGGGCATCACCGCCAGCTCGTTGATGACGCCCACCACGTCCGGCGTGCCGCGCACCGCCTCGGCCGCCAGCTGACGGTCTTGCGCGGTGGCCACCTCGCCGGTGATCAGCACCTTGCGAAAGTAGCTGGTGATGCTGACGTGGCCACGGCGTTCGCCCAGCGCGTCGTTGACGCGGCTGGAGGCGCGCAGCTCGATGCTCTGGTCGGCCAGCTGGGTGGCGGTGCTGCGCCGGTCGGTGGCCACCAGGCCGCCCGCGGCAGCGGCGCCGCCCACCACGGCCACGGCGCAGCCGCCCAGCGCCAGCGTGCCCAGCACCAGGCCCAGGGCCATCCATCGTTGCATTCGGTTCGTCATGCGGCACTCTCCTCGTCGCCAAGCAGTTGTTGATCCAGGCCGTCGCACAGGCAGTGCAGCACCAGCAGGTGGGCCTCGTGAATGCGCGCCGCGTGCTCGCCGGGCACGCAGACCTGCACGTCGGTGTCGCGCAGCAGGCGGCCCAGCTCGCCGCCGCCGGCGCCGGTCAGCGCCACCACGCTCATGTCGCGCTCGTGCGCGGCCTCGGTGGCGCGCAGCAGGTTGGCGGCCTGGCCGTTGGTGGACAGCACCAGCAGCAGATCGCCCGCGCTGCCCAGCGCGCGCACCTGCGCGGCCAGGGCGTCGTCGTAGCCACCCGCGCGCGCCGCCGCGGCGCTCAGCGTGGCGGCGTCGGCGCCCAGGGCGAGCGCCGGCAGCTCGGGCCGCGGGCGGCCGAAGCCGCCCACCAGCAACGCCACCAGCACCTGCGCCAGCGCGCCCGAGGCACCGTTGCCGCAGGCCAGCACCTTGCCGCCGCCGGTGACGCAGGCCAGCACCGCCTGCGAGGCCTCGGCAATCGGCCGCGCCAGCGCCTCGGCCCACTGGTAGTGCAGGTCGGCGCCGTCGATGAAGCGCTGATGGATGCGTTGCTCGTGCATTGATAGAAATGATAGCAGCGCCGCGTGAAGCGACGCGGGACGATTGTCAGCAAGTGCGACCGCGCGCCGAAGCCGCGCCGTCACGCCATGGTCATCAACTGCGCGTTGCCGCCGGCCGCCGCGGTGTTGGTGCTGATCGACTGCTCGTGCACCAGCGCCGCCAGCTCGTAGCCCTGGCCCGCCAGCAGCTCGTCGCTGCTGCGGCTTTCGATGCGCACGATGGCGCCCTCGCGCGCCGCCACGCGGGCGGTGAGCGCCAGCAGCGCGTCGCCGTCGCCCTCGAACAGCACGGCCGCCATGGCGCACGCGCCGTCGTCCAGGCCGGCATCGGGCGCCTCGTGCAGCCAGACCTTGGCCTCGTCGCCGGCCGCCGCGCGCAGCGCCTGCCACAGGGTGGCGCAGCCCGTATCGACCGCCGGCAGCACCACATGGCAGGGGTTGCCGCTGGCCAGGCTGGCGACCACCTGCTGCAGCAGGCCCAGCGGCGTGCGTGGCAGCGCCCACACCGGGCCGCGCGGCAGCAGGCGGTAGCGGTTGGCTTCGCCCGTGGGGCCGGGCATCGACCAGCTGGCGCCGACGCGCGCGGCGGCCAGCGCGGCGTCGATGGCGGCGCGCGCAGGTGCCCGCTCGGCCTCGGGCAGCGGCAGGCAGGCCTGGCGCAGGCGCTGCAGCAGGGCCTGCGCGGGCGCCGCTTCGGCGGCGGGCGGCAACGGCGCCAGCGCGGCCTGCGGCGGGCCCTGCACCAGCCGGTGCAGGTACAGCGGGCCGCCGGCCTTGGGCCCGGTGCCCGACAGGCCCATGCCGCCGAAGGGCTGCACGCCCACCACGGCGCCGATGACGTTGCGGTTGACGTAGACGTTGCCGGCCTGCACGCGCTCGCTCAGGTGGGCGATGGTCTCGTCGATGCGGCTGTGCACGCCAAAAGTCAGGCCGTAGCCGGTGGCGTTGATGTCCTCGATCAGGCGGTCGAGCTGCTCGCGCTGAAAGCGAACCACATGCAAAACCGGGCCGAACACCTCGCGGGTCAAGCGCGAGACGCTATCGATTTCAATGATCGTCGGGGCGACGAAGTGGCCGTTCAGCGCGCCGCCCCGACCCGACGCTTCGCGTTCGACGCGCGTCACCTTCTGGCCCGCCGCCTGCATGCGCTCGATATGCGCCTCGATCTGCGCGCGCGCGGCCTCGTCGATGACGGGGCCGACGTCGGTGTCGAGCTGGTCGGGGTTGCCCATCTGCCATTCCTGCAGTGCGTCGCGCAGCATGGTCAGCTGGCGCTCGGCCACGTCCTCCTGCAGGCACAGCAGGCGCAGCGCCGAGCAGCGCTGGCCGGCCGAGTCGAAGGCCGAGGCCAGCACGTCGCCCACCACCTGCTCGGCCAGCGCCGACGAATCGACCACCATGGCGTTCTGCCCGCCGGTCTCGGCGATCAGCGGGATGGGGTGGCCGCTGGCCGACAGGCGCCGCGCCAACTGGCGCGCGATGCCGCGTGCCACCTCGGTCGAGCCGGTGAACATCACGCCCGCCACCTGCGGCTGCACCACCAGCGTGGCGCCCACGCTTTCGCCTTGGCCGGGCATCAGTTGCAGCGCGCCCGGCGGCACGCCGGCCTCGTGCAGGATGGCCACCATGGCGGCGGCCGTGAGCGGCGTCTGCTCGGCCGGCTTGGCCAGCACGGCGTTGCCGGCGGCCAGCGCGGCGGCGACCTGGCCGCAAAAAATCGACAGCGGAAAATTCCACGGGCTGATGGCCAGCACCACCCCCAGCGGGCGCTGGCGCGCGTTGTCGAACTGCGCCGCCACCTGCGCCCCGTAGTAGCGCATGAAGTCCACCGCCTCGCGGATTTCGCCCACGGCATTGGCCAGGGTCTTGCCGGCCTCGCGCACGATCAGGCCCATCAGCGGCTGGCTGCGCTGCTCCAGCAGGTCGGCCGCGCGCGCCAGCACGTCGGCGCGCGCCGCCGGCGGCGTGCCGGCCCAGATCGGCGCGGCCTGCGCGGCGCGCGTGGCGGCGGCCTGCGCTTCTTCGGTGCTGGCTTCGCGCACCCAGCCCACCACGTCGGCCCGCTCGGCCGGGTTGCGCAGCGGCTGCCAGCCTTCGGCCTGGGCCGGGTCGGCCGGCGGCTCGACGCCGGTGGGGGCGGCGGCGTGCGGCTGGCGCGTGCTGTGCAGCAGGGCGGCGGCCAGCGAGGCCAGTTGCTGCTCGTGGGCCAGGTTCAGGCCCTGCGAATTGACGCGCGCCTGAGCGCCGAGCTGGGCGAACAAGTCGGCCGGCAGGGCGATGCATGGGTGCGGGGCGCCCAGGCGGCCTTCCTGGCGGCCCAGCTCCAGCACCTGGGCCACGGGGTCTTGCACCAGTTCGGCCACCGGCACCTTGGCGTCGCCGATGCGGTTGACGAAGGAGGTGTTGGCGCCGTTTTCCAGCAGGCGGCGCACCAGGTAGGCCAGCAGGGTCTCGTGGCTGCCCACGGGCGCGTAGATGCGGCAGGGCCGCGCCAGCTTGCCTTCGGCCGTGGCGCCGGTGACCTGCGCGTACAGCGGCTCGCCCATGCCGTGCAGGCACTGAAACTCGTACTGCCCGCTGTAGTAGCTGCCGCCCACACCCTGCGCCAGGTGATAGAGGGCCGACAGCGTTTGCGCGTTGTGGGTGGCGAACTGCGGATACACCGCATCGGGCGCCTCCAGCAGCTTGCGCGCGCAGGCCAGGTAGCTCACGTCGGTGTAGACCTTGCGCGTGTAGACCGGGTAGCCGGCCAGGCCATCGAGCTGCGCGCGCTTGATCTCGCTGTCCCAGTAGGCGCCCTTGACCAGGCGCACCATCAGGCGGCGGCGGCTGCGCCGCGCCAGATCCACCAGGTAGTCGATCACCTGCGGGCAGCGCTTTTGATAGGCCTGCACGACGAAGCCGATGCCGTTCCAGCCGCGCAGGCTGGGCGCGGCGCACAGGGCTTCCAGCAGATCGAGCGACAGCTCCAGCCGGTCGGCCTCCTCGGCGTCGATGTTCATGCCGATGTCGTAGTGCTTGGCCAGCTCGGCCAGGTGCAGCACGCGCGGCAGCAACTCCTGCATCACGCGCTCGTACTGCGCGCGGCAGTAGCGCGGGTGCAGGGCCGACAGCTTGATGGAAATGCCCGGCCCCTCGAAGATGCCGCGCCCCGCCGAGGCGGCGCCGATGGCGTGGATGGCCTGCTCGTAGGCCTGGAGGTAGCGCTGCGCGTCCTGCTCGGTGGTGGCGGCCTCGCCCAGCATGTCGTAGCTGTAGCGAAAGCCCTGGGCCTCGTACTTGCGGCTGTTGGCCAGCGCCTCGGCAATGTGCTGGCCGGTGACGAACTGCTCGCCCATCAGCTTCATGGCGCGGTGCACGCCCTGGCGGATCAGCGGCTCGCCGCCCTTGCCGATCACGCGCGTCAGCGCCGAGGACAGGTTTTTCTCGCTGCTGGTACTGGTCAGCTTGCCCGTCAGCACCAGGCCCCAGGCGGCGGCGTTGACAAAGAGCGACGGCGAGCGCCCCACGTGCGCGCGCCAGTCGCCGTGGCTGATCTTGTCGCGGATCAGCGCGTCGCGCGTGGCCTTGTCCGGGATGCGCAGCAGGGCCTCGGCCAGGCACATCAGCGCCACGCCTTCCTGGCTGGACAGCGAGAACTCCTGCACCAGTGCCGCCACGCCGCTGGTCACGGGCGCATCGCGCAGGCCCTGCACCAGGCGCGTGGCCAGCGCCTCGACCTGGGCGGCCTGGGCCTCGTCGGGCGTGCGCGCCAGCGGCAGCAGCGCCGGCAGGCATTCCGTCTCGGGCCGATGCCAGGCGGCGGTGATGGCGGCGCGCAGCGGGGTCTGCGGCAGCACCGACTGGGCAAAGGCCAGGAAAGGTTGCACCTCGTGCCCGGCCGTGGGTTGCACCACGTCCAGCGCCGAATCGTCCGCCGCCGCGCCGGCCGGCGTCAGCGGGATGTGGCTGGCGCCGCGCTCCAGGGCGTCGACGTACTGCACCACCGCCTGCTTGAGCAGCCAGTGCGGCGTGCGGCCCAGCTGCTGGGCGCTGGCGCGGATGCGCTCGCGCAGGGCGTCGTCGACCTTGATGCCGATGGTGGTGGACATGAGCGAACCTCGGGATGGGGAATGGCCCGGATTCTGACCAAGGTTGCACTTTTTCTGATCTAGGGTGAACCCTGATCGATGACTTCACCCACCGGCGTCGAAGGCTGCGCGCAGCCATTCGATGTGATCGCCCTCGATCGCCACCACGTCGAAGCGGCAGGGCGGCGGCGCCGGCCAGCGCAGCAGGTAGTGCCGCGCGGCAAAAACAAGGCGCCGCTGCTTGACGGCGCCCACGCTGGCCGCCGCCCCGCCCTGGCTGCGGCTGGCGCGGGCGCGCACCTCGACGAAGACCAGGGTGCCGTCCGGCTCGCGCACGATCAGGTCGATCTCGCCGCCGCCGCGGCCGGGGGTTCGATAATTGCGCTCGACCAGGCGCAGGCCGGCGCGCTGCAGGTGGGCCAGCGCCAGGTCCTCGGCGGCGGCGCCGCGCACGCGCGTGGTGCCGCCCGCCGCCGCGCCCCGATTCATCCAGCCCATGACCACGTGACCGCCCCCATGTCCGACTCCGCCCCCGTCGGCAAGGCCGACTTTCGCCCCGCGCGGGCCGCCGCCACGGCCGCCGCCGGTGCGCAGCATTATCCGGTCGGGGCGCTGTACGTGGTGGCCACCCCGATCGGCAACCTGGCCGACATCACGCTGCGCGCGCTGCACGTGCTGGGCCTGGCAGACGCCATTGCCTGCGAGGACACGCGCCACACCCAGCAGCTGCTGCGCGCCTACGACATCGACGGCCGGCCGCTGATCGCCCTGCACCAGCACAACGAGGCCGCGGCCGCGCAGGGCGTGATCGAACGCCTGCAGGCCGGCCAGCGCGTGGCCTACGTGAGCGACGCCGGCACGCCGGCCATCAGCGACCCCGGCGCGCGCCTGGCCGCCGCCTGCGCCCAGGCCGGCCTGCGCGTGGTGCCGCTGCCCGGCGCCAGCAGCGTGACCACCGCGCTCAGCGCCGCCGGGCTGGCGGGCGACGGCGCCTTCGTGTTCCAGGGCTTTCTGCCCGCCAAGGCCGGCGAGCGCGACGCCGCCGTGCAGGCGCTGGCGCAGGAGCCGCGCGCCGTGGTGCTGCTGGAGGCGCCGCACCGCATCGGCGCGCTGGCGCCCGCGCTGGCGGCGCTGGGTGGGCGCCCCCTCACCGTGGCGCGCGAGCTGAGCAAGCAGTTCGAGCAGATCGCCACCGTGGCCTGCGCCCAGCTGCCCACCTGGCTGGCGCAGGATGCGCAGCGCCAGCGCGGCGAATTCGTGCTGGTGTTGCACCCGGCGCCCACCGGTGCTCAAGACGGCGACGCCGAGCGCGTGCTGCGCCTGCTGCTGGCCGAATTGCCCCTAAAAACCGCCGTCAAGCTGGCCGCCGAGATCACCGGCGCGCCGCGCAATGCGCTGTACCAGCAGGCACTGGCGCAGCGCGATGGCGGAGAAATTTAAATCAAAACCGGCTCTAGCCGGCATGGGACAAGCGCGATCAGCTATGCATTCGATAGTCGATCAGTGGAAGAAGGCGTAGCCCACCAACACCGCCACCACCAGCCCCACCCCGTCGGCCAGCAGCGCGCAGGGCAGCGCGTGGCGCGTGTGCTTGACGCCCACGCTGCCGAAGTACACCGCCAGCACGTAGAAGGTGGTCTCGGTCGAGCCCTGGATGATGGCGGCCAGCTGGCCGGGGAAGGACGCCACGCCGTAGGTCTGCATCACGTCCACCATCAGCCCGCGCGCGCCCGAGCCCGACAGCACCTTCATCAGGCCCACCGGCACGGCAGGCAGAAAGTCGGTGGGCCAGCCCAAGGCCGCCACGGCCCAGGCAATGCCGCCCATCAGCCAGTCGAGCAAGCCGGCGGCGCGAAACACGGCAATGGCCGCCAGCATGGCCACCAGGTAGGGAATGATCTGCACGGCAACGACGAAGCCGTCCTTGGCGCCGTCGACAAAGGCCGAATAGACGTCCACGCGCTTGACCAGGCCCGCGCCCATGAACAGCGCCACGATGGCGAGGATGGCGCCGGCGCCGATCACGCCCATCCACTGCGCGGCCTGCTCGGGCGGCAGGCGCGAGAGCCACCACACCAGCGCGCCGGTGACGGCGGCAAAGCCCGCCAGCGGCGCCAGCAGGCTGGCGCGCCACAGCGCGATGCGCTGCACCCAGGCGACGGCCAGCAGCGCCACCAGCAAGGTGATGGCGGTGACCACCAGCGTGGGCAGGAAGATGTCGGCGGCGTTGAAGTGCGCCACGCCCTGTTTGACCGCCAAGGTCTGGCGGATGGCGATGACCGAGGTGGGAATCAGCGTCAGCCCGGCGGTGTTGAGCACCAGGAACATGATCTGCGCGTTGGTGGCGGTGTCGGGCTGCGGGTTGAGCGACTGCAGCTCCTGCATCGCCTTCAGGCCCAGCGGCGTGGCGGCGTTGTCCAGGCCCAGCAGGTTGGCGCTGATGTTGAGCGTCATCGCGCCGTGCGCCGGGTGGCCGGCCGGCACGCCGGGAAAGATCTGGCGCATCACCGGCCGCACCGCGCGCGCGAAGTGATCGATCATGCCGGCCTGCTCGCCGATGCGCATCAGGCCCAGCCACAGCGCCATCATGCCCGTCAGGCCCAGCGAGATCTCGAAACCCGTCTTGGCGGCGCCGAACAGCGCCTCCAGCTGGCGCGGAAAGGCGCCCAGGTCGCCCCCCAAAGTCTGCACCAGCGCCGCGACAAAGGCGCTGAGGAAGAAGCCGAGCCAGACGTAGTTGAGAACCAACGCGGGCTCCGGTCTTACGCCCTCTCCCGCGCGCGGGAGAGGGGGCAGCCATCCCGTCACGCCCCGTGGCATTTTTTGTATTTTTTGCCGCTGCCGCAAGGACAGGGGTCGTTGCGGCCCACCTTGTCGCTGTGGGCGGGCGCCACGCGCGGGCCCAGGCTGCGCGCGATGGCGTACAGGTCGTAGACGGCCCAGATGGCCTCGCCGAAGGCGTCGAAGCGCGCCTGGCTGACGCTGGGCGGGCCGGCCTCCTCGAACAGGTTGACGGCGGGCGGCTCACGCTCGTCTTCCAGCAGGTCGACAAAGCAGTCCAGCGCGTCGGCCATGGCCTCGGCGACTTCCTTGTCGCGCGGCGGTGCCCAGTCGTCGGCCCAGTATTCGGTGGCGTCCAGAAAGCCGGCCGCCCACACCTGGGCGAAGGGCGGGGGCTCGCCGCCCTTGGCGGCCTCGCTGCGCTCGGGCTCGGGCAGGCTGGCCAGCAGGCCGCGCCAGTCCAGCACGCCGGGGTCCAGCGCGCGCTCGTCGTTCAGGTCGTCGACGGCCGACTGCAGACCGGCGCGCAGCTGCGCCTCGCGCGCCAGCCAGTGCATCATGAAGTGCGTGCGCTCGCCCTCGCTGGCGAACACCGCCTCTTCATCGCGGCCGAACAGCATGGGCAGCCACTCGTCGGGCGGCACGGCGCGGCGCGTGCACAGCAGCGCCGTCAGCACGCCCTCGCAGTATTCCCACTGCGGCGTGTCCTCGGGGTGGCGCTCGCGCACGGTGTCGAGCGCGCCTTCCAGCGCGCCCAGCGTGGCGCCGACGGGGTCTTCGTCGTCAGGGTCGAGCGTTTCGGGCGGCGTGTCGGCTGGGGTCATGGGAAGGCCTGCAATCAAATCCGGCCATCGTAACCGCGCCGGCGTTCACACCCGGCGCCGGCGCAGCCCCAGGCCCATCACCGCACCCACCACGATCAGCGCGCCCAGCACCTGCAGCGGCGCCACGGACTGGCCCAGGATCAGCCAGCCCAGCACCAGGGCGAACACCGGCTCGACGTTGAGCACCGGCGAATTGCCCACCACGCCCAGGCGCGGCAGCACGGTGAACAGCAGCGTGATGCCGGTGCCGTACAGCAGCATCAGCAGGACGAGGCCCAGCCAGCCCACCGGCGCCGTGGGCAGGGCAAAGCCGCCCTGCGCCAGCGCGGCGGCCACGGCCACCAGCGCGGCGACGGCGATCGAGCCGAAGGTGCGCACGCGGCCGTCCAGCCGCCCGGCTTCGTGCTGGGTGAGCACCAGGGCCAGGCCGAACAGCGCGGCGGCCACCAGCGCAAAGCCCACGCCGGCACCGATGGCGCGCCACTGCCCGGCCGCGCCCAGGCCCGAGGCGGCGCCCAGCACGTCGAGCGCCAGCACCAGGCCGAGCAGAATGATCGGCATGGCCAGCAGCACCGTGCGCTCGGGCCGGTGGCCGTACAGCAGGCGCGCCCACAGCGCCGTCATCAGCGGAAAGGCGTTGAACACCAAGAGCGCCAGCACCACCGGCAGGCGCGCCACGGCCGCGTACAGGCACAGGCTTTGCACGCCGATCAGCACGCCGATGGCGGGCAGTGCGCGGCGCTCGCGCGCCGTCAGGGCCACCGGCACGCGCTGCAAGATCAGCAGCGCACCGACGGCCAGTGCCGTGCCCGTGCTGCGAAACGCCACCGCCGTGGCCACCGTCACGCCGTGATCGAACGCCAGCCGCGCGGCCACGTGGTTGCTGGCCATCAGCAGGGCGATCAGCAGCAGCGCGAGAAACCCGGCCCAACCGGGGCCGCGCGGCGCCATCAATACAGGCCCAGCTGGCGCGCGTGCAAGCGCGCCAGGCCCAGCAGCGCGTCGGTGAAGGGCGTGGCCACGCCGGTGAGTTGGCCCAACTCGCGCACCGAGCCGACCAGGGCGTCGATCTCGACCGGTTTGCCGGCGCGCACGTCCTGCAGCATCGAGGGCGTGAACACGCCCAGCTTGCGCGTGACGCGATGGCGGTCCTCGGGCGTCTCGGCGATCGGCACGCCGATGCGCGCGCCGATTTCGCGCGCTTCCAGCATCACGGCGCTGACAAAGCCGCGCGCCAGCTCGTCGTCCATGATGCGGTCGGCGGTGGCGCCGGTGAAGGCGCTGATGGGGTTGATCGTCATGTTGCCCCACAGCTTGTACCAGACGTCCTTCTGGATCTGCGGCGACACCGTGACATCGAAGCCGGCCGCGCGCAGCAGCGCCGCCAGCGCCGTCAGGCGCGGCGAATCGCCCCCCGCCGGCTCGCCCACGATCAGGCCGTTGCCGAAGTGGCGGCGCACCACACCCGGCGCATCGAGCGAGCAGCTGGCGTGCACCACGCAGCCGATCACCTGGCGCGCCGGGATGGCGCGCTCGATCGCGCCGTCGGCGTCGACCGAAGCCAGGCGCGTGCCGGCCAGCGCGCCGCCAAAGCCCTGCAAAAACCACCAGGGCACGCCGTTCATCGCCGTCAGCACGACGGTATCGGGCCCCAGCAGCGGACCGATGTGACGCGCCACCTCGGCCATGGCCGGCGCCTTGACGGCGACGATGACCACGTCCTGCACGCCCAGCTCGGCCGGGTCGGCAGCGGCCTGCACGGCAAAGGCGCGTTCCGTCGGTTGCCCATCGGCACCCGCCTCGATCAGGCGCAGGCCGTGCTCGCGCAGCGCCGCCAGCGTGGCGCCGCGTGCCACGCAGCCGACCTGCGCGCCCTGCGCCGCCAGGCGCGCGCCCAGCCAGCCGCCGATGGCGCCGACGCCGTAGATGCAGATTTTTTGAGTCATATTCGGCTCCGACGCCCGCCCCTAAAGCGCGGGCAGCTTCTGAATTGATAGTGACATGGATGCTTGGGCACGGGTCCGGCGCGTCGGGTCAGCCCAATCCCGCCAGATGCGCGCGAGCCGCCTGCGCCAGCGTTTCATCGAAGGTGGCCAGCGGGCATTTGAGCTCGGCGGCCAGCCACAGGTAGGCCGCGTCGTAGACGGTGAGTTGGTAGCGCTGGGCCAGCGCGAAAGTCTGCGTTGGATCGACATCGCCCAGGTCGATATCCATGTCTTGCCACTGAATCAGCCCCTCGGTAGCGGCCAGGCTGGCGCCCTTGCGCGCCTTCTTCAGGGCCACGTTGCAGATTTCATAGGCCAGCAGCCGGGGCGCAAACAGTGTGCGGTTGGCTATGTGCGCCTGGGCTTGGTCATTCCAGGGCTCTTGAAACAGCACCCCGGCCAGAACGCTGCAATCCACCACCAGCGCGGGTTTGAGGTGATAGCTGGCAGCCGGCTCTGCCACATGCAGGACGGGCTGCGCGGCACTCATCGCGAATCCCGGTCGGCGCGGATCAGCTCGATGCTGGAAGGGCCGCTGTCGATGGGTTCGGGATACTTGGCCTTGAGTTCGGCGTGAATTTGCTCGATGGTTTTCCAGCCTTGGCGCGTGATGGGCTGGCCGCGCCGGTCGTAGCCGACCACGGTGGCGCCACCGGCGGTGCGGCTGCCGATGGCGGAGGTGACATGCGCGGGGGTTGTGGGGACGCCCCCTGCGTCGGCCTGCGCCGCCTGCTCGATGATGCTCATCAGTTCGCCCTGCAGCGAGCGGTGGTTTCGCGCGGCGCGCTGGCGCAGGTGCTCGGCCAGGGGCTCGGGAACGTCCTTGATGGTCAGCGTGGTCATGGGCTTGCCGGGTGTGAATGGATCGACGGATTCATTATGAATCCGTTTTGAATGCAAAATCAATCCATTGCCGCCCGGCTTGCTCAGTTCTTGTAGCTCGGGTCGATGCGATCGACCTGCCGCACCAGCGCGTCGAACACGTCCTGCCCGGCGCCCTTGCTCGGGTCGAACTGGAAGGAGTCGCGCGTGCACTGCGCGGCGATCGCCTCGGGCACGGGCAGCGGCGCGCCCATGCTTTGCGTGGCCAGCTGCACCTCGCAGGCGCGTTGCAAGGTCCACAGCACGGCAAAGGCCAGCGGCAGGGTCTCGCCCCAGCTCAGCAGGCCGTGGTTGCGCAGGATGACGGCTTTTCGATCACCAATGCTGGCCACCACGCGCGGGCCTTCGTTGGCGCGAATGGTGATGCCCTCGAAGTCGTGATAGGCCACCATGCCGTGCAGCTGCGCGCTGTAGAAGTTGCTTTGCGACAGGCCCGAGGCCAGCGAGGCCACGGCCACGCCGGCGGTGGTGTGCGTGTGCATCACGCAATGCGCGCCTTGCACCCCGTCATGGATGCAGCTGTGCAGCACGTAGCCGGCGGGATTGATGGGGTGTTTCGACCCGTCGAGGATGTTGCCCGCCAGGTCGATCTTGACCAGGTTGCTGGCCGTGACCTCGCTGTAGTGCAGGCCGAAGGGGTTGATGAGAAAGTGCTTGTCGCCCCCGCTGGCGCTTGCGGGCACGCGCAGGGTGATGTGGTTGTAGATCATCTCGGTCCAGCCGAGCAGCGCAAACACGCGGTAGCAGGCGGCCAGCTGCACGCGCGCGGCCCATTCGTCGGCGTGCACGCGGCCCAGCAGGTTGCGCAGAGGGACGTCGGCGGCGCTCATGCCTGGCCCTTGAAGACCTTGGCCAGGCGCGTGGTTTCGCGCGCCAGGCTGACGGTGTCCAGGCCCACGGCGACGAAGGTGGCGCCCCACTCCAGGTAGCGGTGCGCCACGGCCTCGTCCACCGCCAGCGTGCCGGCGGCCTTGCCGGTGGCGACGATGCGGCGCGTGGCGCTTTCGAACAGCGCCAGCATCTCGGGGTGGCCGGGCTCGCCGCGGTGGCCCATCGAGGCCGACAGGTCGGCCGGACCGATGAAGATGCCGTCCACGCCGTCCACCGCGGCAATGGCCTCCAGGTTGTCGATGGCCGTGCGCGTCTCGGCCTGCACCAGCACGCACAGGCGGTCGTTGGCCTCGTGCACGTAGCGCGGGCGGCGCCCCCAGCGCGCGGCGCGCCCGCCGGCCACGCCACGAATGCCGCCGCTGCCGTCCGCCTCGGGATAGCGCGCGGCACGCACGATGGCCGCCGCCTGCTCGGCCGTGTCGACCATGGGCACCAGCAGGGTCTGCACGCCCAGGTCCAGGTACTGCTTGATCAGCATCTCGCCCACGTGGCCCAGGCCCATGGGCAGGCGCGTGATGGGGTGCACCGCCGGATAGGCGGCCAGCGCCTGCAGCTGGTAGAGGATGCTTTGCAGGCTGTGCGAGGTGTGCTCGCCATCGATCAGCAGCCAGTCGAAGCCCGCACCGGCGGCGATCTCGCCCGTCAGCGTGTTGGGCAGGTTGAGCCAGTAGCCGATCTGGGGGCGCTTCTCGAGCAGCGCCTGCTTGAACAGGTTGGGAGGGGTTTGCATGGTGAGCCTTGGTGGATCGAGGAAAACCTTTGAACGCAGAAGACGCAAAGTAGTCACAAAGGGCGCAGAAGGATTCAAAATTTTTATTGAATTCCTTTCAATGCCTTGTGCAAAAAGCGCCAACAGCTATTGTTTTAGAAGCATTTTTTGTTTGTCTTTTTTGCGCCCTTTGCGAATCCTTTGCGCCCTCTGCGTTCGGCTGTTCGGCTGTTCGGCTGTTCTGCCTCAGACAAACGCAAACGCCAGCTTGCCCAGCGGCCCGTAGTCGGCCTCGAACACGTCGCCCGCGCGCGCCGCCACCGGCCGCGTGAACGAGCCGGCCAGCACGATCTGGCCGGCTTTGAGCGTCTCGCCCCAGCGCGCCAGCTTGCCCGCCAGCCAGGCGATGCCGATGGCCGGGTCGCCCTGCACGCCGGCGGCCAGGCCGGTTTCTTCGACCGCCCCGTTTTGCCGCAGGATGGCGCCGACCCAGGCGCGGTCGATGGCGCGCGCGTCGGCCCGGCCGGCGCCGATGACGATGCCGGCGTTGGCCGCGTTGTCGCTGATGGTGTCGAACACCTTGCGCATGACGCGCGTGTGGCGGTCGAACTGCTCGATGCGCGCGTCGATGATCTCGATTGCCGGCGTGACATATTCGGTAGCAGCCAGCACTTGCTCCACGCCGATCTCAGGCCCTTTCAGGTCGGACTTGAGGACGAAGGCCAGTTCCACCTCGACGCGCGGCGCGATGAAGCGCGAGACCGGAATCTCGAGCACCTGGCCCGGCGTGCAGGTGTAGCGCATCGAGTCGAGCAGGGTGCCGTAGTCGGGCTCGTCGATCTGGCTGCTGATCTGCATGGCGCGCGAGGTCAGGCCGATCTTGTGGCCGATCACCTGGCGCCCCTCGGCCAGCTGCAGCGCCACCCAGGCGCGGCCGATGCGGTAGCCGTCCTCCACCGTCATGGCGGAAAAGCGCTTGGAAAAGTGCTCGACGGGCACGCGGGATTTTTCGCTGGCCTGCAGTTCGGCGGCGAGGGTCTGGATCTGGTCTTCGGTCAGCATGCTATTTCTTCAATCTGCGGTGCAGGGTGATGCGCCGTTGCCCTCACCCCTGCCCTCTCCCAGAGGGGGAGGGAGTAAAAACCGGCGCGGCCCGACCCCCTCGCCCCTCTGGGGAGAGGGCTGGGGTGAGGGGCTGCGGCGCATCCTTCACGATGGAATCTTCTTGAACAGCGGATGCAGCGTGCTGTGCTTGGCGTCGAACACCTCGGCGCCCTCGTCCACCTGCACCGTCAGGCCGATGTGGCGCGTGGCCATCACGGGGTCGAGCCGCCCGCGCAGGGCGGCCGTCACGGCCTCGCCGGCGCGCTGCTGCGTGGCCGCGCTGCGCCCGCGCGCCATGCGCAGGTTGGCGTACATGAAGGCGTATTCGCCCGGGTCGGGGCCGCTGATGCCGGTCTTGCCGGCGCCCGCGGCGCGCCCGGCGGCGCCGCCGTCGGCCAGCGCGAAGTGCGGCGCCGGGTAGGCCAGCACGCGCGTGCCGCCGTGGGGAAAGACCTGGGCGCCGGCCTCGTCGCGCACGGCCAGCATGGCGTCGGCGGCGTCGCGGCACAAAAGGGGCATGTCGACGATGGCGTCGAGGTTGCCGGAATAAAGAATCACCAGATGGGGCATGTTTTTCTCACAATCTCGCGCTGGACCTGAAGCTCGTCGCACGCGAGGCCTCGGGCGGCGGCACCGCCGCCCCATCCTGGGGCGTGACGGGAAACACCGCGTTGATCTGGCCCGTGCCCGAGGCGGCGAAATAGGGCGTGATGACCTCGGCCCGGCCGTCGTAGGCCGACCAGCCCAAGGCGCCCAGCAGCATCGCCGTGTCGTGCATGAAGCCCTCGCCGTGGCCCTTGCTCGCGTACTCCGGCAGCATGGCACAAAAATCGGCCCATTCGCCGGCCTGCCACATGTCGATCACGTGGTGGTCCAGCCGCCCCAGAAAGGGACTCCAGATCTTGAAGGCGAACTCGGGCGCCAGCCCGTTTTGCGCAAAGCGGTGCGACAGCGAGCCGCTGGCCAGGAAAGCTACCGTGCCGTCGTAGTGCTTTTCGACCGCCTCGCGCATGGCCCAGCCCAGGCGCGCGCTGTCGTTGAGGTAGTGGCTGGTGCACAGCGCCGACACCGACACCACCTTGAAGTGCTCGTCCTCGTTCATGTAGCGCATGGGCACCAGGGTGCCGTACTCGGGCTGCAGCGTGGTGGCGTCGTGCGCCAGCGTTTCCACGCCCTGCTCGTTGCACACCCGCGCCAGCAGCCGCCCGAGCTCAGGGTTGCCGTTGAAGGCGTAGGCCATGTTGCTGATGAAGTGCGGCAGCTCGTTGCTGGTGTAGGTGCCGGCCCAGCGCGGCGCGCAGTTGAGGTGATAGTTGGCGTTGACCAGCCAGTGGGTGTCGAACACCACCAGCGTGTCCACCCCCAGCGCGCGGCAGCGCCGGCCGATTTCGCGGTGGCCCTCGATGGCGTCGGCGCGCGTGCCGTGGCGCTCGCCCGGCAACTCGCTCAGGTACATGCTGGGCACGTGGGTGATCTTGGCGGCCAAGGCGAGCTTGCCCATGGTTTGTCTCCTCGCGCGGTGGCGTCGGTGGTGTGGACGGAGGTCAGCCTTCCTGCGTGATGCCGGCCTTGCGGATCACCTCGGCGTAGCGCGCGATCTCGCTCTGGATGAAGGCGCCGAACTGCGCCGGCGTGCCCGACTTGTCGGCGATGCCGCCCTTGTTCAGCGCCTCGGCCACGGCCGGCGCCTTGAGCGCCTGGTTCACCGCCGCGTTCACGCGCTGCACGATGTCGTCGGGCACGCCGGCGGGCGCCAGCATGCCGTTCCAGGAGTTGGACTCGACCTTGGCGCCCTGCTCGGCCAGCGTGGGGATGTCGGGCGCGTACTGCGAGCGTTGGGCCGTGGCCATGCCGATGGCCACCAGCTTGCCCGAGCCCACGTGGCCGCGAAACTCGGGCCAGTTGCCGAACATCATCGACACCTGCCCGCCCAGCAGATCGGCCAGCGCGGGGGCCTGACCCTTGTAGGGCACGTGCACGATGTTCGGCGCATTCAAGGCGGCCTTGAGCATCTCGCCGGCCAGGTGCGCCGAGGTGCCATTGCCGAACGAGGCGTAGCTGAGCGGTTGGCCCGCCTTGACCTGCGCGGCGATGTCCGCCACCGTCTTCAGCCCGCTGCCGGGGTGCGTGGCCAACACGTGCTCGGACAGGCCCATCAGCGCCACCGGGCGCAGGTCGCGCGCGCCATCGTAGGGCAGCTTCTTGATGAGCGTCTGGTTGACGCAAAAGCTGTTGGCCACGGTGACGAAGCTGTATCCGTCGGGCGCCGACTTGGCCACGTTGTCCACGCCGATCACGGTGCCGGCGCCGGGGCGGTTTTCGACCACCACGGTCTGCCCCAGCGACTTGCCGAGCTCGGCCGCGACCAGGCGCGTGACGTAGTCGGTGGTGCCGCCGGGCGGAAAGGGCACCACCCAGCGCAGCGGTTTGGTCGGCCAGGCCTGGGCGCGTGCGGCCAGCGGAAGGACGGCGGCCGCGGCGGCGGCCTGGATGAGATGACGACGTTGCATGATTTCAAGTTCCCCAGTGTGGAATGTGATGACTGCCCATCGACACCGCGATGTTCTTGGGCTCCAGAAAAACCTCATAGCTCCAGGTGCCGCCCTCGCGTCCCGTGCCGCTGGCCTTGGTGCCGCCGAAGGGCTGGCGCAGATCGCGCACGTTCTGGCTGTTGACGAAGCACATGCCGGCCTCGATGGCGGCGGCCACGCGGTGCGCGCGGCCGATGTTCTCGCTCCACACGTAGCTCGACAGGCCGTACTGGATGTCGTTGGCCAGTTCGATGGCGTGCGCCTCGTCCTTGAACGGAATCAGGCAGGCCACCGGGCCGAAGATTTCTTCCTGCGCGATCTTCATGCGGTTGTCGACGTCGGCGAACACCGTCGGCCAGACGTAGTTGCCCTGGGCCACGCGCGCCGGCAGCTCGGGCGCGTAGCTGGGGCGGCCGGTGCCGCCGCACAGCAGGGTGGCGCCCTCGCGCGGGCCCAGCTCGATGTAGTGGCGCACCTTGGCCAGGTGGTTCTGGCTGATCATCGGGCCGACGATGGTGTTCTCGTCCTGCGGGTCGCCCACGGTGATTTTCTTGGCACGCTCGGCAAACCGCAGCGCGAAGTCGGCGTAGATGCTGGCCTGCACCAGGATGCGGCTGCCGGCGGTGCAGCGCTCGCCGTTGTTGCTGAAGATCATGAACACGGCGGCGTCCAGCGCGCGGTCCAGGTCGGCGTCTTCAAACACCACGAAGGGGCTCTTGCCGCCCAGCTCCATGCTGAACTTCTTCAGGCCCGCGCTGCGCACGATGCGGTTGCCGGTGGCGGTCGAGCCGGTGAAGCTGATCGCCCGCACGTCGGGGTGCGCGCACAGCGGCTCGCCGGCCTCCTTGCCGAAGCCGTGCACCACGTTCAGCACGCCGGCCGGAATGCCGGCTTCCAGCGCCAGCTCGCCCAGGCGCGCGGCCGTGAGGGGCGACAGCTCGCTCATCTTCAGCACCGCCGTGTTGCCGAAGGCCAGGCAGGGCGCGACCTTCCACGTCGCCGTCATGAAGGGCACGTTCCAGGGGCTGATCAGCGCGCACACGCCGACCGGGTGGAACAGCGTGTAGTTCAGGTGCGTGGGCGTGGGGTAGGTGTGGCCGTCGACGCGCACGCACATCTCGGCGAAGTAGCTGAAATTGTCGGCCGCGCGCGGCACCAGCTGCTTGCCGGTCTGGCCGATGGTCTGGCCGGTGTCGTCGGTCTCGGTCGTCGACAGCTCGGGCACGTGCTTGGCGATCAGCGCGCCCAGGGCGCGGATCTTCTTGGCGCGCTCGGGTGCGGGCAGGCCGGCCCACTTGGGGAAGGCCGCCTTGGCGGCGGCCACGGCGGCGTGCACCTCGGCTTCACCGCCCGAGGCGACTTCGGCCAGCACGGCTTGGGTGGCAGGGTTGACGGTCTCGAAATAGTCGTGGCCGGCCACCGCCTTGCCGTCGATGAGGTGATCAATTTTCATGGGAGGCCTTGTTCAAGTTCAACGTGAACGAATACCGGACGCAGAGGACGCAAAGGTTTCGCAAAGGACGCAAAAAAGACAGAATCTCACGAGGTCTTTTCTGCGCCCTCTGCGAGTTTCTGCGCCCTCTGCGTTCGGCTGCTCGGGCTTTCGACGATGGTGTTTTCCAGCGCGCCGATGCCCTCGATCTCGCACACCACCACGCTGCCCACCGGGCAGTCCACCACGCCGTCGGGCGTGCCGGTCAGGATCACGTCGCCCGGGTTCAGCGTCATGAAGCTGCTGAAGTACTCGATCAGCGTCGGCACGTCGAACACCATGTCGGCGGTCGTGCCCTGCTGCGTGACGCTGCCGTTCACCGTGGTGCGCAGCTTCAGATTCATCGGATCGGCGATGTCGGACGCATCGACCAGCCAGGGGCCGATGGGCGTGCCGGTGTCGCGGTTTTTCACGCGCAGGTTGGGGCGGTACCAGTTTTCCAGGTAGTCGCGCACGGCGTAGTCGTTGGCCACGGTGTAGCCGCGCACGAAGTCGTAGGCGTCGGCCTTGCGTACATGTTTGGCTTCGCGGCCGATCACCACCGCCAGCTCGCATTCGTAGTGCATGTTCTGCACATCGTCGGGGCGCACGGTGTGCCCGCGGTGGCCGATGAACGACGCCTCGCCCTTGGCAAAGGCCAGCGGCTCCTCGGGCGGCTTGAAGGCCAGCTCGCGCGCGTGGTCGGCATAGTTCAGGCCGAGGGCCAGCACGCTGCGCGCGCGCGGCACGGGTGCCAGCGGCGGCAGCCAGACGACCTCGTCGAAGGACAGCCGACGGCCCTGGAACGCCGGCGTCAGCAGTTCGAGCTGGCCGCCCTGCTCGATGGCGTCATGGATCGCGCCGGCCCAGGCGATGCGGGCATGCTTCATGCGGCCTCCTGAGCCAAGGTGTGCACCAGCGGCGCCAGTCCGGGCGCGCTGATCTCGACCCGGTCACCCGCCCGCACGCGCGGCCGCGTGCCGTCTGCGAGGCAGTCCGTGCCCAGCAGCAGCACGTCGCCCGGTTGCAGGGTCATGAAGGCGCCGACGTCGGCCAGCAGGGTGGCGGCGTCGCGCACCAGGGTGGACAAATCCACCGTCTGCACCAGCGCGCCGTTGACGCGCGCCTCGATCCGCAAGGCCTTCAGGTCCACCTCGCGCAGCGGCGTGACGGCCGGTGCGCAGACCAGAAAGCCGTCGCGGTTGCGATAGCGGATGGCCGGCCGGTAGTAGCTGGCGTGCGGCAGGCTCAGGTCGTCCAGCAGCACGCAGCCGGCCACGCGGGCCAGTCCATCCAGTTCAAACTTGATAGCTGCTTGCGCTTTACTGGAGCGGGCTGCAGCCGCATTTGTCTCAAAATCACCGATCACCAGCCCCAGCGTGGCGCCCAGCTCGACCGCGCCCGTCACGGGCACCGCCGCGCCCGTGGGCGCGAAGCTGTTGGCGGTCTTGACGTAGAGCACGGGCGCGCGCGGTGCGGCCTTGTAGGGCGCCTGGCTCATCTTGGGCGCCCACCGATCCCACTCGCGGCGGAAGTTCAGCAAGGTGCCGTAGACGGTGCCGCGCGGCAGCCAGGGTGCATGCAGGCTCATCGCACGCTCTCCTCTTCTTCGGCCGCCTCGGCCAGCGCGTGCGGCGGCAGCGCAATCAGCTCGTCCAGCAGCGCGTAGAGCTGCGTCAGGCGCGCGGGGCCCAGGTGCGCCGCCAGGTCCTCGTACTGCGACTCGATCGAGTTCGACAGCCCATCGGCCACCGTCAGCCCCTCGTCCGTGGCCCAGACCAGGCTGCGCCGCGCGTCCTCGGCGCTGCGCTGGCGCGTGACCAGGCCGTCGCGCTCCATGCGCGCCAGCATGCCCGTCAGGCTGGGGCCCAGGATGTAGGCGCGCTCGGCCAGCTGGCCCGTCTCCAGCCCGTCCTCGGCGTGCTCGCGCAGCACGCGCAACACGCGCCACTGCTGGTCCGACAGCCCATGCGCGCGCAGGGCCGGCCGGCGGTGCTGCATCAGCGCCTCGCGCGCCTGCAGCAGCAGCAGGGGCAGGTTGCGGTGGGCGAACGCGGCGGTGCGGGGCATTTATTTAATATATTAAATTTCTGCCGGCAACGCAAGCCGCTCACAATCAGGGTATGTCCTCATCCTCGCTTCAAGACCGCCTGGGCCTGCGCTGGCCCCTGTTGCAGGCGCCCATGGCCGGTGCGCAGGCCAGTGCCCTGGCGCTGGCCGTCGGCGGCGCCGGCGCGCTGGGCGCCCTGCCCTGCGCCCTGCTGGCGCCCGATGCGCTGCGGCGCGAGCTGGCCGTCATGGCCGCCAGCGGCCGGCCCTACAACGTCAACTGGTTCTGCCACACGCCGCCGGTGCCCGACGCCGCGCGCGAGGCGGCCTGGCGCGCGGCGCTGAAGCCTTACTTCGACGAGCTGGGCCTGGACGTCGACGCCGTGCCGGCCGGCCCGGGCCGCGCGCCCTTCAGCGCCGAGGCGGCCGAGACCATGGCCGAGTTCAAGCCGCCGGTGCTCAGCTTTCACTATGGCCTGCCCGCGCCGGCGCTGCTGGCGCGCGTCAAGTCCTGGGGCGCTTTCGTGCTGTCGTCGGCCACCACCGTGCGCGAGGCGCTATGGCTTGAGGAGCACGGCGCGGACGCCATCATCGCCCAGGGGCTGGAGGCCGGCGGGCATCGCGGGCACTTCCTCAGTGACGACTTGAGCGAGCAAATGGGCACCTTCGCGCTGCTGCCGCAGGTGGTGCAGGCGGTGAAGCTGCCGGTGATCGCCGCCGGCGGCATCGCCAGCGCCGACGGCGTGCGCGCGGCGCGGGCGCTGGGTGCCGCGGGCGTGCAGGTGGGCACCGCCTTTCTGTGCGCCGACGAGGCGCTGACCACACCGGCGCACCGCGCCGCGCTGCAAAGCGAAGCCGCACGCCACACCGTCATCACCAACCTGGTCACGGGCCGGCCGGCGCGCGGCATCGTCAACCGCGTGATGCGCGAACTGGGGCCGATGAGCGATGCGCCCTCGGCCTTTCCGCTGGCCACGGCCGCCATGGCCTACCTGCGCGCGCAGGCCGAAAAACAGGGCCGGCTGGACTTCACCCACTTCTGGAGCGGGCAGAACGCCAGCGGCTGCCGTGCCGCGCCGGCAGCGGACATCACGCGCGCACTGGCGGCGGGCTGGGACTGAGGATCAGGCCTTGGGCGCCTTGGTGAAGCGCAGGTAGGGCTTGACCTTGCGGAAGCTGCCGAACTGCTTTTCGGCGTCGGCGTCGGACAGCTTGGGCGACACCACGACCTCGTCACCGGGCTTCCACTCCACCGGCGTGGCCACCGGGTTCTTGTCGGTCACCTGCAGGGCGTCCAGCGTGCGCAGGATTTCGTCCACGCTGCGGCCCACGCTGGGCGGGTAGGTCAGCACGGTGCGCACCACGCGCTTGGGGTCGATGAAGAACACCGAGCGCACGGTCACCAAGGCGTCGGCCTTGGGGTGGAACATGCCGTATTCCTTGGCCACCTTGAGGTCGGGGTCGGCCAGGATCGGGTAGCCGACCGGCGCACCGCCGACCTCGGCCACGTCCTTGGCCCACTTGACGTGCTCGGCCACCGGGTCGACCGACAGGCCCAGCAGCTTGGTGCCGCGCTGGTCGAACTCGGCCTTGCGGCGCGCGAAGGCGCCCAGCTCGGTGGTGCAGATCGGCGTGAAGTCCTTGGGGTGCGAGAAGAACACGACCCAGTGGCCGGCCGCGTAGTCGCTGAAGTGGATCGACCCCTGGGTGGAGTCGAGGGTGAAGTCGGGGGCGGTCTCGCCCAGTTGCAAGCTCATGGTGATGGCCTTGTTGCAGTGCTATGCCCGTGCGTATCGCGCCTGCACGCCGCCGCAAAGGGCGCCAGCCAGCCGGCATCAACACCGGCCGGCGCCCCGCATCGCGCGGGGCGGCCGCAGACGCGAATCAGCATACGCCGATGCGGCGCGCGATGGAAATGGTCAATGGTTGTGAGCACATGACCACAGGCGATATGCGCGCGCCGGGCCGCTACGCGCCGGGCACATCGACCGCCCGAGCGGGCCGCGCCGGCGGCGCCAGCCAGCGCGCCGCCGCGGCCTGCAGGGCTTGCGGATCGCCCGTGCTGAACAGTTGCAAGTCGGTGGCGCCACTGCCCGGCGCCAGGCCACCGGCGCGCTGCAGCAGCTGGCGCGTGTGGCGTGCCACGGGGGCGCCGGTTTCGACCAGTTGCACATCCGGCCCCACCAGGGCGCGCAGCACGTCCCGCGCAAACACGTAGTGCGTGCAGCCCAGCACCAGCGTGTCGATCTGCCCGGATTCGGTGCCAAATGGGCCTGCAGCGCCCGTGTAGTGTTCGCACAGTGCTTTCATTTTGATAGTCCACGCGCCGCCCGGCGCCGGCTCGGCGGCGGCGCGCTCGATGGCGTCGGCCAGGCCGTCGCAGGGCTGCAGCGCAAAGCGCGTCGGCCCCTGCAGCGACTGCAGCAGGCGCGCGAACTTGCCGCTGGCCAGCGTGCCGCGCGTGGCGAAGACGCCGACGTACCCCGTGCGCGTGACCGCCACGGCGGGCTTGAGCGCGGGCTCCACCCCCACCACGATCAGGCCCGGGTGCTGCCGGCGCAGCCGGCCGATGGCTGCCGCCGTCGCGGTGTTGCAGGCCACCACCAGCGCCTTGATGCCGTGCGCGCGCCGCAGCCAGTCGGTGATGGCCAGCGCACGCTCGACCACGAAGGCCTCGCCGCGCTCGCCATAGGGCGCGTGGCCGGCATCGGCCAGGTAGACGAAGCGCTCATGCGGCAATTCGGCCTGCAGCGCGCGCAGCACGCTCAGGCCGCCGACGCCGCTGTCGAACACGCCGATGGGGGCCAAGGGGGAAGACGCAGTCAGGGAGGTCACGGCCGGGCATTGTCCGCCTGCCTCGCTACCATGCTCGCCCATGGCCCAACCCAAGACCGTCTACACCTGCAACGAATGCGGCGCGACCAGCCCGCGCTGGCTGGGCAAGTGCCCCGCCTGCGGCGCCTGGAACGCGCTGGTGGAGAGCGTGGCCGAGGCGCCGGCCGCCGGCAAGAACCGCCTGGGCGGCGCCTTCAGCGCGCTGGCGCCGAGCGCCGCCGTGCAGCCGCTGGCGGCCATCGAGGCGGTGGACGTGGCGCGCACGCCCACCGGCCAGGCCGAGCTGGACCGCGTGCTGGGCGGCGGCATCGTCGAAGGCGGCGTGGTGCTGATCGGCGGCGATCCGGGCATCGGCAAGTCGACGCTGCTGCTGCAGGCGCTGGATGCGCTGCAGCGCGCCAGCCTGCCGACGCTCTACGTCACGGGCGAGGAAAGCGGTGCGCAGGTGGCGCTGCGCGCCAGGCGTCTGGGCATCACCGGCTCACAGGTGGCGGTGCTGGCCGAGATCCAGCTGGAAAAAATCCTCGCCACGCTGGGCGCGCAGCAGCCGGCCGTGGCCGTCATCGACTCGATCCAGACCGTCTACAGCGACCAGCTCACCAGCGCGCCCGGCAGCGTGGCGCAGGTGCGCGAGTGCGCGGCGCACCTGACGCGCTGGGCCAAGGCCAGCGGCTGCGCCATCGTGCTGGTGGGCCACGTGACCAAGGACGGCCAGCTGGCCGGCCCGCGCGTGCTGGAGCACATGGTGGACACGGTGCTGTACTTCGAGGGCGACACGCACAGCAGCTTTCGCCTGATCCGCGCCATCAAGAACCGCTTCGGCGCCGTCAACGAGATCGGCGTGTTCGCCATGACCGAGCAGGGCCTCAAGGGCGTCAGCAACCCGAGCGCGATTTTCTTGAGCCAGCACGCCGAGCCGGTGCCGGGCAGCTGCGTACTGGTCACGCTGGAGGGCACGCGACCGATGCTGGTGGAGATCCAGGCGCTGGTCGATGCGGGTGGCATCAGCCCGCGGCGCCTGTCGGTGGGGCTGGAGCGCGACCGCCTGGCCATGCTGCTGGCGGTGCTGCATCGCCACGGCGGCGTGGCCACGGGCGACCAGGACGTGTTCGTCAACGCGGTGGGCGGCGTGCGCATCAGCGAGCCCGCCGCCGACCTGGCGGTGCTGCTGGCCATCACCGGCAGCCTGCGCGCCCGGCCGCTGCCCAAGGGCTTCATCGCCTTTGGCGAGGTCGGCCTGGCGGGCGAGGTGCGGCCCGCCCCGCGCGGCCAGGAGCGCCTGCGCGAGGCGGCCAAGCTGGGCTTTTCGGTGGCCGTGGTGCCCAAGGCCAACGCGCCGCGCAAGGCCGACCGCGCGCTGGAGGGCCTCACCATTCACGCCGTCGAGCGCGTGGACGAGGCGATCGCACTGGTGCGCGGATTGGATTGAACCTGCCGCCCCGTTTGCCGTCGAATGCCTGCCAGCGCCCGGGCGGCGCGCACGGCTGAGCAGCACCCGCGCCATGGACTTGGCGCGATCCGACCAGCAGCGCGTGGCCACCCGACGTATGCTGTGCAAAGCGCAAGCTTGGTGCTGCCACCGCATGACGCGGCAGCCCAGGCACCGCAACTTCGCGGCGCGGTTCGCTCGCGGGCCGGCCGCAATGGGAGAGTTCGCATGGATGTCATCAGCAACTCCGCCGCGCGTCACGCGCGCCTGCGCGAAGAGGAACTGTCGATCGACGAGTACCTCGCGCTGTGCCAGAGCGACCCCATGGCCTACGCCAGCGCCGCGCAGCGCATGCTGGTGGCCATCGGCGAGCCCGAGATGGTGGACACGCGCAAGGACCCGCACCTGTCGCGCCTGTTCGCCAACAAGGTGATCCGCCGCTATCCGGCCTTTGCCGAGTTCTACGGCATGGACGACTCGATCGACCAGGTGGTGAGCTTTTTTCGCCACGCGGCGCAGGCGCTGGAAGAGCGCAAGCAGATCCTGTACCTGCTGGGCCCGGTGGGCGGCGGCAAAAGCTCGATCGCCGAGCGCCTGAAGTACCTGATGCAGAAGGTGCCCTTCTATGCGCTCAAGGGCTCGCCGGTCAACGAGTCGCCGCTGGGCCTGTTCGACCCGGCCGAGGACGGCCCGATGCTGGAGGAGCAGTTCGGCATCCCCCGGCGCTGCCTGCAGCACGTGCTGTCGCCCTGGGCCGTCAAGCGCCTGGAGGAGTACGGCGGCGACATCCGCCAGTTTCGCGTCGTCAAGCGCTATCCCAGCATCCTGCGCCAGATCGCGATCTCGAAAACCGAGCCGGGCGACGAGAACAACCAGGACATCTCCAGCCTGGTGGGCAAGGTCGACATCCGCAAGCTGGAGAACTTTGCCCAGGACGACACCGACGCCTACAGCTATTCGGGCGGCCTGTGCCTGGCCAACCAGGGGTTGCTCGAATTTGTCGAGATGTTCAAGGCGCCGATCAAGGTGCTGCACCCGCTGCTGACGGCCACGCAGGAGGGCAACTACAAGGGCACCGAGGGTTTCGGCGCCATTCCGTTCGACGGCCTGGTGCTGGCGCACAGCAACGAGAGCGAATGGAAGGCGTTTCGCAACAACCGCAACAACGAGGCCTTCCTGGACCGCATCTACATCGTCAAAGTGCCGTACTGCCTGCGCGTGTCCGAGGAGGTCAAGATCTACGAGAAGCTGATCCGCGAGTCCTCGCTGGCCGACGCCGTGTGCGCGCCCGGCACGCTCAAGATGATGGCGCAGTTTGCCGTGCTGACGCGCCTGAAAGAGCCCGAGAACTCCAGCATCTTCAGCAAGATGCAGGTGTACGACGGCGAGAGCCTGAAGGACACCGACCCGCACGCCAAGAGCTACCCCGAGTACCGCGACTACGCCGGCGTGGACGAGGGCATGAGCGGCATCTCCACCCGCTTTGCCTTCAAGATCTTGTCCAAGGTGTTCAACTACGACAGCACCGAGGTGGCGGCCAACCCGGTGCACCTGATGTACGTGCTGGAGCAGCAGATCGAGCGCGAGCAGTTTCCGGCCGACCTGGAGACGCGCTACACCGGCTTCATCAAGGAATACCTGTCGCCGCGCTACGCCGAGTTCATCGGCAAGGAAATCCAGACCGCCTACCTGGAAAGCTACAGCGAGTACGGCCAGAACATCTTCGACCGCTACGTCACCTACGCCGACTACTGGATCCAGGACAGCGAGTACCGCGACACCGACACCGGCGAGGTGTTCGACCGCAACGCGCTGAACGCCGAGCTGGAAAAGATCGAGAAGCCCGCCGGCATCGCCAACCCCAAGGACTTCCGCAACGAGATCGTCAACTTCGTGCTGCGCGCGCGCGCCAACAACCAGGGCAAGAACCCGAGCTGGACCAGCTACGAGAAGCTGCGCGTGGTGATCGAGAAAAAGATGTTCTCCAACACCGAGGAGCTGCTGCCCGTCATCAGCTTCAACGCCAAGGCCAGCGCCGACGAGGCCAAGAAGCACGAGGACTTCGTCACCCGCATGGAATCCAAGGGCTACACGCCCAAGCAGGTGCGCCTGCTGTGCGAGTGGTACCTGCGCGTGCACAAGAGTTCGTAGAAAGCGCCCGAGGACCGCTTGCGATGGCCTTGCACATCATCGACCGCCGCCTGGCCGGCAAGAACAAGTCGGTGGGCAACCGCGAGCGCTTTCTGCGCCGCTACAAGCAGCAGATCGCCGACGCGGTGCGGCGTGCCGTGGCGCAGCGCGACATCCGCCACATCGAGCAGGCCGAGAACATCACCATCCCCAAGAAGGACATTCACGAGCCGATCTTCCGCCACGGCGCGGGCGGCGTGCGCGACACGGTACACCCCGGCAACGTCGACCATGTGCGCGGCGACCGCATCGCACGGCCCGAGGGTGGCGCCGGCCAAGGCGGCGGCGGGCGCCCCAGCGACAGCGGCGAAGGCGAGGACGACTTCACCTTCACCCTGAGCAAGGAAGAGTTCATGCAGCTCTTCTTCGAGGACCTGGCGCTGCCGCGCCTGCTGCGCACCCACATCGGCGAGACGCCGCAGTACAAGACGCGCCGCGCCGGCTTCAGTCACGACGGCACGCCGCACAACCTGGCGGTGCTGCGCACCATGCGCGGCGCCCTGGGCCGGCGCATCGCCCTGGGCAAGCCGGCCAGCCGCGAGCTGCAGGCGCTGCAGCGCGAGCTGGACGAACTGCTGGCGCAGGACGACGGCACCAGCGAGGCGGTGGCCGAGCTGCAGCAGCACATCGAGGCGCTGCGCGCGCGCGTCGGCAAGGTGGCGTTTCTCGATCCGATCGACCTGCGCTTTCGCAACCTCACGCGCGTGCCGGTGCCCAGCAGCCAGGCCGTGATGTTCTGCCTGATGGACGTGTCGGGCTCGATGGACGAGCAGCGCAAGGACCTGGCCAAACGCTTTTTCATCCTGCTGTACCTGTTTCTCACGCGCCACTACGAGAAGATCGAGCTGGTCTTCATCCGCCACCACGCGCAGGCCGACGAGGTGGACGAGGACACCTTCTTCCACTCGCAGGAGAGCGGCGGCACGGTGGTCTCCAGCGCGCTGCTGCTGCTCGAGCAGATCATGCGCGCGCGCTACCCGGCGCAGGACTGGAACATCTACGTCGCCCAGGCCAGCGACGGCGACGACTACGGCGACGACAGCGCCACCTGCCGCAAGCTGCTGACCGACAAGATCCTGCCGCTGGTGCGCTACTTCGCCTACGTGCAAGTGGCGCCCGAGGAGCAGAACCTGTGGCAGGAATACGCCCAGCTGCCGCCGCTGTTTCCCTGGTTCGCGATGCGCAAGGTGGACGATGCGAGCGAGATCTACCCGGTGTTTCGCGAGCTGTTCAAGAAAGAGGGGGCCACTTCATGATCCTCTCGATGTACCCCGTGCTGGAGCGGCGCAGCGGCCACCACCACCGCAAGCCGGGCGGCGCCGGCGAGCGCGGCCCGCGCGGCGTGCCGACCGACCCGCTGCCGGCCGGCAAGCGCCCGTCGCACCCGCTGCCCGACCCGAGCGACTGGAGCTTCGAGTTGATCGAGCGCTACCACGGCGCCATTGCCGCCACCGCCGAGCGTTTCGGCCTGGACACCTACCCCAATCAGCTCGAGGTCATCAGCGCCGAGCAGATGATGGACGCCTACGCCAGCCTAGGCATGCCGGTGGGCTACCGCCATTGGAGCTACGGCAAGGCTTTTCTGGCTGTCGAGCGGCGCTACCGGCGCGGGCAGATGGGCCTGGCCTACGAGATGGTGATCAACGCCAACCCCTGCATCAGCTACCTGATGGAGGAAAACTCCACCGCCATGCAGGCGCTGGTGATCGCGCATGCCGCCTACGGGCACAACAGCTTCTTCAAGGGCAACTACCTGTTCGGCATGTGGACGGATGCCGGCAGCATCATCGACTACCTGATCTACGCGCGCGACTACGTGGCGCAGTGCGAGGAGCGCCACGGCCTGGACGCGGTGGAGCAGCTGCTGGACTCGTGCCACGCGCTGGCCAGCTTCGGCGTCGACCGCTACCGCCGCCCGTCCAAGAAAAGCCTGGCGCGCGAGCTCGCCGAGCACGAGCAGCGCGAGGCCTACGCCCAGCAGCAGGTCAACGTGCTGTGGAGCACCCTGCCCACGCGCCCCGGCAAGGACAGCGCCGCGGCGCCCGAGAACGAGCGCTTTCCCAAGGAGCCGGAGGAAAACATCCTCTACTTCATCGAAAAGAACGCCCCGCTGCTGGAGCCCTGGCAGAGAGAAATCGTGCGCATCGTGCGCAAGATCGCCCAGTACTTCTATCCGCAGCGCCAGACCCAGGTGATGAACGAGGGCTGGGCCACCTTCTGGCACCACACCCTGCTCAACACGATGTACGACGAGGGCTGGCTGACCGACGGCGTGATGATCGAGTGGCTGGCCTCGCACACCAACGTCATCTACCAGCCGCCGGTGGAGCACCCGGCCTACAGCGGCATCAACCCCTACGCGCTGGGCTTTGCCATGTACCGCGACATCCGGCGCATCTGCGAAAGCCCCACCGAGGAGGACCGGCGCTGGTTTCCAGACCTGGCCGGCACGCCCTGGCTGCCGGCGCTGCACCACGCCATGCGCAACTACAAGGACGAGAGCTTCGTCGGCCAGTACCTGAGCCCCGCGCTGATCCGCCACCTGCGCCTGTTCGCCATCCACGACGACGCGCGCGAGCGCGAGCTGCTGGTGAGCGCCATCCACGACGAGGACGGCTACCGCGAGCTGCGCCAGCTGCTGTCGCGCCAGTACGACCTGGGCGTGCGCGAGCCCAACATCGAGGTCTGGAACGTGAACCTGCGCGGCGACCGCTGCCTCACGCTGCGCCACACCCAAGTGCAGGGCCGCCCGCTGGCCGACGACGCCAAGGAGGTGCTCAAGCACGTGGCGCGCCTGTGGGGCTTCGGCGTGCAGATCGAAAGCGTGGGCGAAGGCGGCGAGCTGCCGGTGCTGCTGCACAGCGTGCCGGCGCCGGCATCCTGAGGACGCACGGCGCGAGTCTTCCCGTCAAACGGAGCAGTAGCGCTCTTGGATGGCTTGGTCAGCGAGCATTTCCTCCGCCGTTCCGTGATAGACGACCTCGCCTTGATCGAGGATGTATGCCCTGTCCGCGATGCGCAATGCCAAATCGACGTTCTGCTCGATCAGCAGAATCGTCACACCGTTTTCCTTGAGCTGGGTAAAGTAGCGAAACATCTCTTCCACCAAGAGCGGCATGATGCCCTCCGATGGTTCATCCAGCATCACCAGCTTGGGTTTCGACGCGACAGCCCGCGCGATCGCCAGCATTTGCTGTTCGCCGCCTGACATGGTGATCGCCTGCTGATCGAGCCGCTCTCGGATGCGGGGGAATGTCTCCGCGATCTCCTCGATCACCTGCGCCTCTTTGTGGCGCAGCGGCGACGCCAGCAAACCCAGGCGAATGTTTTCACGCACCGTCAGCCCAGGCACGATACGCCGTTCTTCCGGAACATAGGCCAGTCCCCGTTCATAGCGCGCATGCGCCGGCAGACCCAAGATGGATTCGCCCTCGAACTCAACAAGGCCCTGCACCTTGGGGATCAGGCCCGCAACGCTCTTCACGGTCGTCGTCTTGCCTGCACCATTGCGGCCCACCAGGCAAACCAGTTCGCCACGCTGCACTTCGAGGTTGATGCCCTGCAAGACGTGGCTTGCGCCATACCAAGCATGGAGATTTTCGATCTTTAGCACGATCTCATACCCTTCTTTCGACAGCGCGATCAGTGCCCTTGACCGAGGTAGACGGCTTTCACGGTTTCGTTGTCGCGAATCTCGTCGGGCGATCCTTCAGCGAGCAACTGGCCATGGTGCAACACCACCACGTGATCGGAGATGCCCATCACCATCTTCATCTTGTGTTCTACAAGGACCACCGTTCGGTCTTTCACCAAATCCAGAATCAGCCCCATCATGGTCTTGGTCTCCTCGGGACTCATGCCGGCGGTTGGCTCATCCATCAGCAACAATTTGGGCTTGGCGGCCAGGGCGACCGCGATCTCGAGTGCCCGCTGTTGGCCATGTGCGAGTTCTCGCGCAAGACCTCCGGAACGGTCGGCCAACCCGACCAGCGAGAGCAATTCGAGTGCTTGTTCGCGCAGTCCCTGCAGGCTCTCGCGCTTGCGCCACAACGAGTAGCGGGACACATGCGCTTGCAACGCGATGCGCACGTTCTCCAAGACCGTGAAGTTGGGGAACAGGTTGGTGATCTGGAACGACTTGGCAATGCCCAGGTGCGCGTACTCGTGGGGCTTGAGGCCAGTGATGTCCTTGCCCTCAAACAGGACCGTCCCCCGGGTCGGTGGAAACGCACCCGAGAGCACGTTGAAGTAGGTGCTCTTGCCCGCTCCGTTGGGACCAATGATGGATGTCAGCTTTCCTTTGGGAATCTTGACGCTGACATCCTTCAGCGCAACGAAGTCGCCGAACTGCTTGTCCACATGGCGCGTTTCGATGATTGCGTCAACGCTCACGACGAATCCTCTCTAACAGGGTGCCCCACACGCCCTTCGGAAAGAACAGCACGAAGAACACAAAGATGGCGCCCACATAGAACTGCCAGTTCTCCGTGTACAGCGAGAGCACATCCTGAACGAGCAAGAAGAGCGCCGTTCCGACGAACGGGCCGAAATACGTACCCATACCGCCCAGCAAGCAAAGCATCACGACCATGCCGGACATCGAATAGTGCAAGGTTTCAATCGGCACGGTCGAAAGATGTATCGCGTTCAGCGCCCCAGCAAGTCCACAGAAGATCGCTGAAAGAACGAACGACAACAGCTTCGACCTCTCGATGTTGAAGCCACACGCACGCGCTCGAGCTTCGTTTTCGCGAATCGCTTCGATGACACCACCAAATGGCGACGCCAGGATTCGGGAAAGCAAGGCCATCGAGATCCCGACAAACACGAGAATGAAGTAGTACTTCTGCATCGGGTCCAGCAGATTCAACTTCAATCCCAGCAGCGACACCTCGGTGACGTTCACCCCACGCAGGCCGTTTTCCCCGCCAGATGCCGGCATCTGGTAGACGATGAAGTAGACGCACTGGGCCAGTGCGAGCGTCACCATGGCAAAGTAGATGCCGCGCGTACGAATGGCCAACATGCCAATGACCAACGCCACCAGGGCGGTGATGCCGATTGCCATCAGGATGGCCAGCCACCACGGCACGCCATGTTGCGCGATCAGTATGCCTGCGGCATACGCACCGACGCCCAGAAACGCGGCGTGCCCGAACGACAGCATCCCGGTGTATCCGAACAGCAGATTGAAACCCACCGCGTACAGGCCGAAGATGAGAATGTTGATGGCCAGCGAGTGGTAAGGCAGTATCCACGGCACAGCCGCGAAAAACAGCAGGGTGGCGAGCACACGATGGCGTGCCAGTTGCTCAAGCCAGGGGACAGCAGCGGTCGTGCCCGGTCGCGCCGCCAGTTCCGGAGTTGCGTTCATCAGTCTCTCCCTCAGGCCATCAGTCCTGGGCGGCCGAACAGCCCCTGCGGCCGGACAAGCAGCACGGCGGCCATGATCACGAACATCGAGACCTGCGCCGCTTCGGGAAAGAACAGCACGGCCATGCTTTCGACCACGCCGATGATCAACCCAGCGACGATGGCGCCTGTCAGCGATCCCATGCCGCCGACGACGGTAACGACGAAGGCAACGATCAGCACTGCGGTCCCCATTTCCGGGGCGACACCCTGCAACGGCGCGGAAAGCACGCCTGCCAGCGCCGCCAGACCCGTGCCGACTCCAAACACGATCAGCCAGACGCGCGAGACATCGATGCCCAGCACGCGCACGATTACCGGATCGCGCGCACCGGCTCGCACGATCAGTCCGAACGATGTCTTCTCAATCAGCAGCCAAAGAGCAAGCAGTATCACGGCGACGACGCCAATCACGAACAACCGGTAGGTCGGAAAATCTGCGAAGCCCAGATTGGTCGCCCCTTGGAGCAATTCCGGCGTGTCAAAGGGAATTCCCGACTTGCCGAACACCATGCGCACGCCTTCAACCATCATGTACGCCAATCCGAAGGTCAGCAACAACGGATAGTCGATACCACGCCCATAGAGCGGCCGGATCAGCCAGCGCTCGCAAATCATGCCGAACAAGCCGGTCATCACCGGCGCAAGCAGCATCGAGAGCCAGAAGCTTCCTGTGTACCGATACACGAGCAGGCCCACGTACGCACCCAGCATGTAGAACGCCCCGTGAGCAAAGTTCACGACGGTCAACATGCCGAAGATGAGCGAGAGCCCGACCGCCAGCAGTATGTATATGGCACCAAGGGCCAACCCCGTAAACAGCTGGAGTGCCAACAGATCGAAAGACAAGTTCATGGTCGGGCAGCAAGGAGCCGAATGAGGCCATCGGCAAACGCTGGCAACGATTCGCCAGCGTTGTCACGCGAGTCGCTTAGCCTTTGAATCCAAGTTCCTGGCAGGTGCGCAGAAGCTTCTCGCTGGCGGGTTCCACGTGCAGAACCTTGAACACATCATCGGGGCTCGTCGACTCCTTGCTGTTCGATTCGATCACCAGCACGGACTGAACGGACTGCTGATCGCATGCGCGGTAGTACTGCGGCCCTTTGTAGGTGTCGTACTTCAATCCCTTGAGCGTCTGCGCGACCTTGTCGGTGTCCGTGGTGCCGGCCTGCTTGATGGCCATCAGCAGCGACTTGACGGCAGAGTAGGCCATGGCCCCATAGTCCGACGGATGACGCCCTTTGTTCGCGGCGGCGAAGGCGGCGTTGAATGCCTTCGCCGAGGGAATGGTGGTCTCGAGTTCCCAGTAGTACTGCGTGCCCCCGATGACACCCTCGTACGTGCCGGCGCCGCCTGCAACACGCGCTGAGTAGGTCAGGATGGGGGTGACGAACTTGGCGCTTTTCTTCATTCCAAAGTCACCCGCCTGCTTAATCGAAATTCGGTTGTCGCTGCCAAAGTTGTTGAAAATCAGCACATCGGGGTTCATCGCCCGAATACGAGGCAGGAACGTCGAATAGTCCTGGGCTCCCAGCGGATGCTTGACTTCGCCCACGACTTCAGCGCCGAGTTCTTTAGCCACTTGCGTAAAGCCGCGTGTCATCTCGTGACCATAGGCGTAGTCGGCCGTCAGAAAGGCCACGCGGGTCCCTTTCTTGAACACATACCGACCCACTGCCTGCGTGGTCATATGCGGATTGAGCGCCTCGTGAAACGTGTAGGGACTTGCATCCGCTGCCTCGTTGATCGCGTCGGACTGGCTGATGCTGATGTACAGGACCTTGCGCTGCTTCGTCACGTTGTTGATCGACAACTGCGTGGCGGCCGACAGGCCACCCACGATGAAGTTCACCTTATCCTTCTCGATCAACTCCAAGGCCCGCGTTGCCGCCTCGCCCGGATTGAGCTTGTCGTCGCGGACCAGCAGTTCGGCCTTCTGACCGTTCAGGCCACCCGCGTTGTTGAACTCCGCTACAGCCAGTTCCGCATTGCGTGCCTGATCTTGCGCCTCGGTACCGTACGGGCCCGTGAGGGGTACCGGCAAGCCGATCTTGATGTTCTGGGCCTGCGCCAGCGACACTGACCCGACAGCCACGAACAGCAACGGAACGCACGCCGCCTTGGCCACGGATTTTGAAAGAAGAGAGGCAAGATTCATGAGGAGTCTCCTTGCATAAAAGGGGTGGTGGCAGCTCACCAAGTCAGATAGCATTGATGATCAATTGATAATTTACACGATCGATAGATGTTTTGTCAAACGATCAATAACAAGGGTTATCCCGATGAACAATCAAGCGTCCCCAGTGAAGACCGATGCTCCGCCTCGTCGCAGGCTGGCGCCGCAGGAGCGGGAGCACGACATCGTGCAGAAGGCCGTCACCGTCTTTGCCCGGCAAGGGTTTCAAGTCAGCACTCGTGACCTGGCCAAGGCACTTGGCATCACGCAACCGCTGCTGTACCGCTACTTTCCCAGCAAGGAGGTCCTTATCGACCGTGTCTATGACGAGGTGTTCTCGAGCCGTTGGAACCCAGAATGGGAGGAGTGGCTGGCCGATCGCACCCACCCGCTGCGCGAACGCCTGTGCCACTATCTGAAGGACTATGCGAAGTTCGTTCTCAGGAACGAGTGGGTTCGCATCTTCATTTACGCCGGCCTGACCCGTGGTGGCATCAACCAGAAGTACCTGAATCGGTTGCGCGAACGACACTTTGCCGTGATCGCGCGCGAACTACGTCATAGCTACGGGATACCTGAGCCGCGTGGTGCCGCCGACGAGGAGGATGAAATCGAGTTGGTCTGGTCCATGCACTCGGGAGTCTTTTACTTCGGGGTCCGCAAGTGGATCTATGAGGAATCGATCCCTCGCAACATCGATCACCACATCGAGTTGCGGGTCGACGCCTTCCTCGAGGGTGCACCCAACGTCCTGCGAAACCAGCGCAAGACACCTGGCACCTGAGGCCGAGCTTGCGTGGCGCTTGCGATCAGTCGTGGAGTACGTTATTATTTTATCAATTGATAATTACGATACTCAAGACCGAACATCATGGCGATCAGCAAGTTGGCTCACTTTTCGATCCGAACCCCCAATCTCGAGGCGTCGCGAGGGTTTTACACCAGGGTTCTGGGCTTCAAGGAAGGCTTCCGCCCCGCATTCAAGTTTCCCGGGGCATGGCTCTACCGGGGCGGCGATGAATCGGACTACGGCGTCATCCATCTGATCGGCATCGACCTCAACGATCCGAGTGGACTGGTTGACTACCTCGGCGACAAGGACACCAAAAGCCTGCGGGGAAGTGGCGCGGTCGACCATGTGGCCTTCATGGCCACCGACCTTCGTGCGATGCGCCTGAGCCTGCAGCAAGAGGGTGTGCCGTATCGTGAACGCACGGTGCCCGATTTGGGCTTGCACCAGGTGTTCCTGGAAGACCCTTCGGGCGTGACTGTCGAACTCAACTTTCCAGCCGCCGAAGCAGCGTCACTGTCGAACTGATCGGGACAGGCACCCCACGCACCGGCCAATGGGCCAAGGAGACCAATATGCGCAAAGCAATCATCGTGGGCGGCTCACTGGGTGGGTTGCTCGTCGCCAACCTGTTGCATCGCCAGGGCTGGGATGTCAACGTCTATGAACGGGTTGCCGAAGAGTTGGAAGGCCGCGGCGCCGGCATCGTGACCCATGCCGAACTGCTCGAGGTTCTCGAGGCGTGCGAGGTTTCGACCGACGCGAGCATCGGTGTTTCCGTGCAAGAGCGGGTCACGCTCGCGCGAGATGGAAGCGTGGCCGGTCGCCTCGCGTTGCCGCAGGTCCTGACCGCCTGGTCCCGCCTGTTTCACGATCTCAAGCAGGCATTCCCGGCTGAGCGGTATCACAACGGCATGAAGCTGTCTTCGTTGTCTCAAGACAACGATAGCGTGACTGCAGTCTTCGAGAACGGCACCAGCGTTCACGCGGACCTGCTGGTGGGCGCCGACGGCATTCGTTCGACCGTTCGCCATATGTTGCTGCCGGAAGCGACGCCTCAGTACGCGGGTTACATCGGTTGGCGTGGCCTGGTCGATGAGTCGGCATTGAGTGATCGCGCACGTGCCGAAGCATTCCCCTACTTCGCGTTCGGTTTGCCGCCACGCGAACAATTCATTGCCTATCCCGTCGCCGGTAGCAGCAACAGCACGGCTGTCGGCAAGCGTCGCTTCAATTTCGTCTGGTACCGCCCGGCCGACGAGGCAACCACCCTGCGTGATCTCCTGACCGACGCGTCGGGCAAGGTATGGAGTGACGGCATCCCGCCGCCTCTGATCCGGGCAGAAGTGCTCAATCAGGCGCGACAGGCTGCCCGCGAGGTCTTGGCACCCCAGTTCGCCGAGGTGGTCGAGAAGACCGAGAACCTGTTCTTTCAACCGATCTTCGATCTGGAAAGCCCGCAACTGGCGTTCGGCCGCGTGGCTCTGCTTGGTGATGCGGCCTTCGTGGCACGCCCCCACTGCGGCATGGGGGTCACCAAGGCAGGAGCGGATGCACGCGATCTTGTGCGCCACTTAAATGCACACGAAAGCATTCAGGCGGCGCTGCAAGGCTACCAAGGCGAGCGCAGCGAGTTCGGTCGCTTCATCGTCGGCCATGCCCGTGCACTGGGCGCCTATATGCAAGCCCAGCTTCGCACGGAAGAAGAGCGTGCCATGGCCGAGAAGTACCGCACCGTGGATGCCGTCATGCGTGAAACCGCGGTGGCACCTGCTGCACACTGACGCGCGCCAGCGACCGATCTGGAGACTTCGATGAGCATGCCGACAACCTTGCGCGTCATCCGCGAAGAGCATCGCGCGCTGAAGGCCATCCTGCAGTCCCTGCATCTGCTGATTCAACAAGGGCCAGGCGAGAACGAGACGTCCTTCTTTCGGTCTCTTCGCGCCATGCTGTTCTACATCGATCGGTATCCCGAGCGCTTGCATCACCCGAAGGAGACTGAACTGCTGTTTCCGAAGGTCCGGGAGAAGGACACAGGTGTAGCCGAGGCAGTGAGCGAACTCGACCACGACCACGAGGCGAGCGAACTGGCTGTGCGTCAACTTCAGCTCCAACTGTTGGGCTGGGAGTTTCTTGGAGAGTCTGAGCGGCTCGGTTTTGTGACGGCATTCGAAAACTACAAGCGGGCTTACCTGGCCCACATGGAGCTCGAGGAAAGTGCCATCTTTCCGTCCGCGCTTCAACACTTGTCAACCGAAGACTGGGTCGAGATCGACGCGGCATTCACGTCAAACCGGGATCCGCTGACAGGACACCATCCCGCCGAGGGGGTGTTCGCTGAACTCTTCAGCCGGATTGTTCGCGAAGCCCCCCAGCCGATCGGGCTTGGATAGAAGCTCGGCATCGGCACCAAGATTCTTGCCCCACCTTCCCAACCCGCATCCGGGTCCAGATTGCGGGCGATCGTGTCCGTCTGAAGGCAAGCTTCCCCGTACAAACATCGAATCTGCCAGGCGAACGACACCCTTGGACCAACGGGTTTTCATGCTTTTTTCGTCAATTTTTATTGACTTTCATACGAAACAAAATATAATGAAAAGGCTTCAGCCACGCACCGCCTTGGTGCTGCGTGGCTGAAGGTCGGGGCGCTGAGCGCGCCGACGCCAGCCTTCCACCTGCGCCGCCTCCAGGGCGGCCGCGGAAGGCGCCCAGGACTTGCTGGAGCCAGCACGTGCGTATTCCACGCGATGGCGGACACGATTCCACGCTGATGGCGGACAGAGTTCCACCGTCATGGCGGACACCGTTCCACGGTGATGGCGGACAGCATTCCATTTTGATGGCGGACACCTGAGGGTGTTCTGAGTGACCCAAACG
>JAFKGE010000083.1 GCA_017307865.1 Burkholderiales bacterium
TAGGGAAGGTCTGCAAAACCCCATTCGCCAGCCCAACACAGCCTGATGTTGAACGGAAGGTCGCCTGATTCCTGCGCAATCCGCTGCTTAGGCCCGATTGGCACGGTTTACAGGCCCGTTTCAGCCCTTGCGGTGCCACCTCGGCACCCCGCAGACGCACCTACCCCTGCAGCGCCATGATCCGCTTCCTGGCCATCCACAGATTGCCCAGCGCAAACAGCATCGTCAGCCGTGCCGTGTTCTTTTGGAGGCCCCTGTAACGCAGCTTGGCATACCCAAATTGCTGCTTGATCACTCGGAACGGGTGCTCCACTTTGGCTCGCACACTGGCCTTCAGGCGCTCGACCTTCTCCAGCAGTTTGTGCAGCGCCCGATTGGCATCGAGCGCCTTGCGTTTGCCCGGGCGCATAGCCACGTGCCACCTGGCCTTGCACCCTTGCATCTCCTGGCGCTTGTCCACTCCCTGGTAGCCCGCATCACCCCAAGCATGCTTCTCTTTGCCATGCAGCAGGCCTGCTGCCTGCGTCACGTCGTTGACGTTGGCGGCCGTGCCGATGACGGTATGCACCAGTCCTGAGTCGGCATCCACGCCAATGTGCGCCTTCATTCCGAAGTGCCACTGGTTGCCTTTCTTGGTCTGGTGCATCTCGGGGTCTCGCTCACCTTCCTTGTTCTTGGTCGAGCTGGACGCCGCGATGATGGTGGCATCCACGATAGTGCCGGTCTTGAGCATCAGGCCCTGCTGGGCCAATCCGGTGTTGATGGCAGCCAGCACCTGAGGAGCCAGTTGATGCTTCTCCAGCAGGTGGCGAAAGCGCAGGATAGTGGTCTCATCGGGCATGCGCGCTGCACCATCGAGGCCGGCAAAGCGGCGGTACAGGGGCCGCTCGTGCAGTTCTTCTTCCATGGCAGGATCGCTCAGGTTCCACCACAGCTGCAGGCAGTGGATGCGCAGCATGGTCTCGATGGGGAACGGTGGGCGACCACCCAGAGCCTGGTGCGCGCCCCGGGCGAACGGGGCAATGAGGGCCACCAGAGTTGCCCAGGGCACCACCTGGTTCATCTCATCGAGAAAGACCTCCTTGCGGGTCTTCTTGGGCAGTGGGTCCAGACCCAGGGTGTATTGATCCATGGCGCCATTGTCTTGGATGCTTGGCGCTGGGGAGGATCAGACGGGGAGGTTTTGCAGACCTTCCATATAACTTTATCTTCCAGCTGCATCATGAAGAAATTATTTTTGCATTTACTGGGTTGTTTTGTGTTTGTGGTTTGCATTGATGCCCTTGCAGGGGGTGAGGATAGGCGTTTTGAGAGCGAGCGACTAAAGATGGTACAGGATATAGAAATAATATTGCATGAAGAAGGTATCTGTAAAAATGTCGCTGAATGTCAAGAAGGACAATTTTTCTTTGCAAGCCCATATTCCGGTGGTGTTTCTATTGAGGTTTGGGGAGGGTTAAAAAAAACAGTAATAGAAAGAATTATTAATACCTGCACCAAGTTATTTGTCGAAAAGAATGGTGAAATTAAAATAAAGTTTTCGGCATATATAAAATCAAAAACCACCTCGGTTAAAAAAATCTTTGGTTCTGAAAAGCCTTATATGATTATTGAATTTGGGGGGTAAAATGTTGTCTGTCGAATATCGTGTTGATGTGGGTGGGAGTGACTGGATTCCTCACGCTTTTTTAGTAGTTGTCGGCCCTGATGGAGTGGAGCACGGGTATGGTTTTGCACCAGTAAAAGGGGGAGCACTAACGGGAGCCGGTTGGATTTACGATGACACTATGCATGAGTATAGTTCAACAACTGGAAAAATGGAGTTGAGTGTCGAGGAATATAATAAATTGATGGATTATATTTCGAAATCAATAGAAAATCCTCCTCCATATTATTTGCCTTATGGGTCTCAATGCGCCACCTGGGCAATGAAAGGGTTGATTGAGGCGGGTATACCTGCGATTGTTTCGCCAAATATGTGGCCGGATAGTTTGCTCGATGATTTGCTGGAGACCATAATATGGAATCCATATACACAATACTTGAGTATTCAGATTAATGAGCTTTTTCAGCAGGCCCGCACTTGGCAACCACCTCGCGATCCTCTTGTCCTTGATCTGGACGGCGACGGCATCGAGACGGTAGGCATCACGGGTAGCAATCCCATCCTGTTCGATCACGACGCGGACGGCACGCGCACAGGTACCGGCTGGATCAAACCCGACGATGGGTTTGTGGTGCTCGACCTCAACGGCAACGGCCGCATCGACTCCGGCCGGGAAATGTTCGGCGACCAGACGCTGCGGAGTGGACCGCCGGCGCAAATTGGCGCCAGCCCCTTCCACGCCAACGGCTACGCCGCGCTGGCCGCATACGACACCAACGGGGATGGCGCCATCAATCCCCAGGACGCCATTTACGGCCAGTTGCGCGTGTGGCGCGACCTCAACCAGGACGGCGTCAGCCAGGCCAATGAACTGCAAACGCTTGGCCAGTTGGGTGTCGCCAGCATCGGGGTGGCTGGCACGCAAGCGAACGTGGACCTGGGAGGCGGCAACAGCATGCCGCTGAGTGGCAGCTTCAGCCGTACCGACGGTAGTACCGGCACCAGCGGCATTGCCGAGCTGTCGGGCAGCCTGCTGCTGGCCAGCAACAACTTCTACCGGGACTTCTCCGACGACCCGCCGCTGAGCCAGGCGGCCCTGGCATTGCCGCAGATGGGCGGCAGCGGGTGGGTCCGCGATCTGCGCGAGGCCATGAGTACCACTGCCGGCGCAGAGCTTTTGACACAGGTGCAGGCGTTCGCGGCCGCCAGCACGCGCGACGCGCAGCTGGCGGTGCTGGACGATCTGTTGCTGGAGTGGGCCAACAGCTCGGGCATGAAGCTGAACGAGATCGGGACATACGAGTTGCATCAGGACGAGCAGGGCAACTACACCACCGGGGTCACTGGCGGCGGCACGGGCCGCCGTGCGTTCGTGACGCTGAACCCCGAGGGCATGGTGCAGACGGCCGGGGGCGCAGGCTCGGGTGGTGCCGGCTCCAGCTCGGGTGGTGGTGGGGGTAGTGGAGTGTCGTCCGGCAATGGCGACGAACTGACACCGGAAGGGGTGCGACTATTCCAGCGCCTGAACATATTGGAGGTGTTCAATGGGCTGCGTTTCATCGAGATTCCGCCCCGGGGAGACGACGGGCTGCCGCAGGGCGCGCCTTCCACGGGCAGTGGCGGCTCTGGCGGAAGCGGCGGGGTGGACGATGGCACCATCCGCTTCAGCGGGCCGCTGTCGCAGGCACAGGTCGATCTGTTGACCCAGAGCTACGAGCTGTTGCGCAAATCAGTGTATGAAGCGCTGGTGCTGCAGACTCGACTGCGCCCCTATCTGGATGCCATCCAAATCGTCGTGGACGAGTCGGGCATTCACTTCGACACAACGCAGTTGACCGCACTGCTGAACCAGGCACAGTCGTCCGACGCTCGAAATGGACTGATTGACCTGATCGAGTTGAACAAGTATGCCCAGGGCACGCTGCAGGCGGTCGGTTTCGACGGGCTTGGGCTGCTGCGGCAGAACATTGGCAGCTTGACCGGCTCCGAACTGGAGGCGCTGGGCGTTTACCAGAGCGGAGCCGGGGGCAGTGCGGGCGGTGGCATCTACCTGGGCGACGCATCGGGCAACAGCTATCAGGGCGGTACAGGTGATGACATTCTGGACGGTGGCGACGGTATGGACTACCTCAGCGGCGGCCAGGGCGACGACCAGTTGCTGGGTGGCGATGGCGACGATGTGCTCTCCGGAGATGAAGACGACGATCGGCTCGACGGCGGCGCGGGCAACGATCGCCTGTATGGCGGCGCGGGCAGCGACGTGCTGCTGGGCGGTGATGGCGACGACATCTTGTACGCGGCAGGCCAGTATGGTGGCGGCAGCGCGGGTGCCGTGGACATTCTGGACGGCGGTGCCGGCAATGACCAACTGGTGGGCGGCTTCGGCAGCCAGACCTACCTGTTTGGGCGCGGCGATGGGCAGGACGCGATCAACAACTGCACCGATGCCTGGAATGGCTCGGCCGACCCGACGGTGGGCAAGCAGGACGTGCTGCAGTTCAAGGCCGGTATCCAGGCAGGCGACGTTTCGTTGAGCCGCGATGGCGACAACCTGATCCTCAAGATCAACGGCAGCACGGATCAGGTCACGGTGCAGAGCTACTTCAGTGCCGATGGCCTGTCGCCGCAGGGCTATGCGCTGGACCTCATTCGCTTCGATGACGGCACGGGCTGGGATCTTGCGCAGGTCAAAGTCATGGTCCAGCAAGGTACCGATGGCAATGACACGCTGTACGGCTACGCAGACGGCGGCACCCTGAGTGGCGGTCTGGACGACGACATCTTGTATGGCTATGGCGGTAACGACCGGCTCGAAGGCGGCGCGGGCAGCGACAGCCTGTACGGCGGCCTGGGCAACGACACTTACCTGTTTGGCAGAGACTCCGGCGCCGACACCATTTCCGACTACGACACCACCGCAGGCAATACCGATGTGCTGTCCATTGGCGAAGGTGTGTCTGCCGATCAGTTGTGGTTCCGCCGCGTTGGCTCGAATCTGGAGGTGAGCATCATTGGCACTTTGGACAAGAGCACGATCAGCAACTGGTACTCTGGCAGTGAATACCACATCGAGCAGTTCAAGACGGCGGATGGCAAACTGCTGCTGAGTAGCCAGATGGCTTCCCTGGTGGATGCCATGGCGGCGTTTGCACCGCCGCCTGCGGGGGAAACCACGCTGGCGGCAAATTATCAAGCGGCGTTGACGCCGGTATTGGCTGCGGGCTGGAACTGAGGGCCCGAGGAGGCTGTGCCTGCACGCGCTTCGCTGTTGTGGGGTGCGTGCAGGCACAGGCGTTCCGGCGCTGAAGCTGGACGCCAGCGCTGGCGGAGTGCTTCGCTTTTAGCGGGGCAGGCGAGGTCAACCGGCTTCGACGTGAGACACCTGTCTGTGACACCTATGGCACGCCGCAAAGAAAAAAGCCCCTGATAAATCAAGGGCTTATCTCATGCTGGCGGAGAGGGCGGGACAGCCCGAAATCCACCAATCTCCAGAGGAGAAACCCCGAACTTACAGTGCAGTGTTACACGGTCGAGTTCACGGAGTTGAGATGGGCGGATGGTAGCAGAGGATGGCCTGATCGCCACCATGCACAGCCGCCGCACTGCTAGCAGGCTCTCGCTGCCCATGCAATCCCCCTTGTCGTTTTCACTCGACGCTCCCCGTTGACCGGCGCAGACGAACTTGCGAACCTAGACGCTCGTTGATCGCACCCTCCGTCCCGGCACTTTTGGCTGGGTACGCGGTGCGATCTTTCTTTTGACGAATCGAAAGGCAGCGCAAGATGATTGAGCATCTGGAAGACGAGGTACGCGACGAACTGGCATCCAGCAGGCACGGCCAAACGCGGGCTGTCGCCGTCATGCACGTTAACGGCGACCGGCTGGAAGTGCTGGGGCGTATCGGCCCAGGTGGAGCCATCCGACTGGGCTACAGCTATCGCGGCGTCAGGATGGAACGCAAGACGCTGCTGACGCTGGTCTGCCCCGAGCAATCCTGCCCTTGCCGGGCGGCATCGCTGGCAAATTGGCATCGGCATCAGGGAATCGTCATCCCTGCCACGCCCCGGCGCTTTCAGCCCATGGCCCGCCCATTGATTGAAGAGGTGGAAATCCGCGCCAATGGCCGCTGCTGCCAAGCCCGCCCGGCAATGTTCCGCTGCCTTACGCCGTGCCCGCATGCCGTCCATTCTGCGATCCCCATGCAAAAGACGGGCTGGGACTTGTTTGAGGCTGGGCGCTGCATCGCCGGGGGCGTGCTCACAAACTCCGAAACCGGCCTATCGGTGCCGCTGCTGCCCACGCTGGAAGCGGCCCAAACATGGCTTGCTGCGCAATAGCCGCCTACGGTTGCTGACGCTTATCCAGCGGGCGAAGTAGCGCGGATACCTCCATGTCCAGCGCATACGCCAGCCGAACGATGTTGTGCAGCGATAGATTGCGCTCCCCGCGCTCCACCGAACTGACGTAGTTCGTATGCAGGTCGGCCCTCTCTGCCAGAGCCTCCTGCGTCAATGCCTGAGCCTCACGAAAGCCGCGCAGCGTGGCCCCAAAGACCACCTGCGCTTTTTCCTTGGAGGGGGCCTTGGGGAGTCGGCTGGGCATGCCGGGAGTCTTCCGGCTCTCACACTATGAGTACACACACTATGAGTTTGATGCGTGGCAAAATTGAGTGACTGAAGCTGCACCGAAAAAGGCAACGAACCCACCTATGGGGCATCGCTTCCTACTTTTCAACTATCTTGATGGATACCGTTGCCAATGAAATACTAAGAGCTAATGACTGAAGTCGAAATCACTACCGAAGAGGGCATCTTGGTTGTTTGTAGATTTAGGAATCTATGTGATAAAAAATGGGGAGATTTAAGAGAAATCGCAGGGGAGAGGCAAGTGCGCTACTGCAATGAATGTAAGCAGCCAGTCTTCTTATGCCGCACGCGTGATGAACTGACCAAGCATGCAAGGGCATCGCATTGCATTAGCATCCATTGCGACTCATCCGATGGAGTCACTACTGGATTTATCATAGTTTAGGTCTTGGCGCTATGGCCGTTTTTGGATTTTTTGCGGTTATCGCATTTGGCATTGCTCAATTTATCGCCGCCTACGCAGGGATTGCGGAGCACCTTAGAACATTTTGGGTGGCAGGTATTCTGGTGGCATCGCTGCTCTTTAGGTTTACACTTCCATAATTATAGGAGCCTTCTTTAGAAAAATGGATGTTTGGGGGTTCCATTGGACTATCGTCTCGTTATTGAAGTCGGCAAAGTAATAAGGAGCAACATGTCTACTCTTAAAATCCTGGCAGCTATGAGTATAAATATATTAGCTGTACATGGTCAAGAAATAATAATTGCAACACCTATACCGGTGTCAATGAGGAGTTAAGTATGGGTCTAATGAATTGGCTCCGCCCCTCTCGCCGATCCCTCGCACGCGCACAAATTGAAGGAGGGCTGCAAGCCTGGAAGAAGCACGGCTTCTTTGACGGAGACCCGGCTGCAAGTGCCAAAGCAGTCGAGCATTTTTCCGCCCCCCGACTGCCCAAAGCCATG
>JAFKGE010000084.1 GCA_017307865.1 Burkholderiales bacterium
TAAACGAGTTTCACAACCGAAAGTGAGGAGCCCGAAACGGATGAGATGACGAGAATTTCCATTTGTCGTCCCCAATGTCGAAAAAATGCTTTTAAATCAGCGGCTTGATCTAATTTTGGCGAAAAAAACCGTAATCCCGGCCAACCCTCTACATGAGGGAAAGCGCGCGCCAAATCGTGGAGCGCGACTACTACGGGCTGATGCGGCGGCTAGAGCAGCGGCGGACCAGGCGCGCCGGGTGGCTGACCATCAGCGTGTTCTGGGCCTTGATCACGCTGGGCCTTTGGTTGGCTTACCGCTGGGCTGGTTTCCGCTGATCGTTGCAACTCGCGGCTGCCGCAGGCCACTTCCAGAAACGCAAACGCCCGGGACATCGCGCACCGGGCGTTCATTGCTGACCAGTTCGGGTCAGCTCAGTGGTCTCGGCCCTTCAGCCGGTCGCTGTTGCTTCCTGACGTAACAGCGCGTAGAGCTCGTCCTTCACGTGCAGCTTTTCCTTCTTCAGCGCTTCGATGGCCGCGTGCATGGGGCCGGCATCTGCCGTGCCCATTTCGGTGATCTGTTGGTCGAGCTGGTTGTGGCGCTCGAACAGGTGCAGAAATCGCTGGTGCTTGCCCTCGGACTTCAGGCGGGTGATCAGGTCGCGGTACTCAGGAAACATCGGTTCTCCTTGCTTGGTTGACGATGACGATCCTATGGTAGCGCGTTGCCGGGCTGGCGCAAGACGGCCCGACGAGAATCACTGGACCACGCAGTCGGCGAAGAAGCGCATGCGCCCGTCCTCGCCCTCCTCTTCGACCAGACCATGGATGTCGGTCTCGAAGCCGGGGCACAGCAGCGCGAACTCGCGCGCGAACTTCAGGTAGTCGACGATCTTGCGGTTGAACACCTCGCCCGGGATGAGCAGCGGAATGCCCGGCGGGTACGGCGTGATCAGGCTGGTGGCCACGCGGCCTTCCAGTTCGTCGATGGGCACGCGCTGCACCTGCCGGCGCGCGATGCAGGCGTAGGCGTCGGCCGGAATCATGGCGGGCTTGAGCTCGGACAAATACATGTCGGTGGTCAGCCGCGCGATGTCGTAGCGCGCGTACAGCTCGTGCACGTGCTGGCACAGGTCGCGCAGGCCCATGCGCTCGTAGCGGCGGTGCTGGGCGCAGAACTCCGGCATGATGCGCCACAGCGGCTGGTTGCGGTCGTAGTCGTCCTTGAACTGCTGCAGCGCGGTCAGCAGGGTGTTCCAGCGGCCCTTGGTGATGCCGATGGTGAACATGATGAAGAAGCTGTAGAGGCCCGTCTTTTCGACCACCACGCCGTGCTCGGCCAGGAACTTGGTGACGATGGCCGCCGGGATGCCGGTCTTGTCGAACTTGCCGTCCAGGTTGAGGCCCGGCGTGACGATGGTCGCCTTGATCGGGTCCAGCATGTTGAAGCCCGGCGCCAGCTTGCCGAAGCCGTGCCAGCTCTTGCTTTTGGCGGTGCCGTTCTTGATGATCCAGTCGTCGGCGCGGCCGATGCCCTGGTGGGTCAGCTTCTCGGGGCCCCAGACCTTGAGCCACCAGTCGTTCTCGCCGTAGTCGGCCTCCACCTTGCGCATGGCGCGGCGAAAGTCCATCGCCTCCAGCAGGCTTTCCTCGACCATCGCCGTGCCGCCGGGCGGCTCCATCATGGCGGCGGCCACGTCGCAGCTGGCGATGATGCTGTACTGCGGGCTGGTCGAGGTGTGCATCAGGTACGCCTCGTTGAACAGGTAGCGGTCCAGCTTGACGTTTTGCGAGTCCTGCACCAGCACGTGGCTGGCCTGGCTGATGCCGGCCAGCAGCTTGTGGATCGACTGCGTCGAATACACCACCGACTGCCGGGGCCGCGCGCGCTTCTTGCCCATGGCGTGGTAGGTGCCGTAGAACGGGTGGAAGGCCGCGTGCGGCAGCCAGGCCTCGTCGAAGTGCAGGTTCTCCACGTAGCCGTCCAGCTGGTGCTTGATGGTTTCGGTGTTGTAGAGCACGCCGTCGTAGGTGGACTGCGTGAGCGTCATGATGCGCGGCTTGACGGTATCGGCGTCCACGTGGCGCAGCAGCGGGTTGGCGCGGATCTTGGCCTTGATGGCCTCGGGCTCGAACTCGCTCTTGTGGATCGGGCCGATGATGCCGAAGTGGTTGCGCGTGGGGCGCAGAAACACCGGGATCGCCCCCGTCATGATGATGGCGTGCAGGTTGCTCTTGTGGCAGTTGCGGTCGATCACCACCACGTCGCCCGGCGCCACGGTGTGGTGCCACACGATCTTGTTGCTGGTCGAGGTGCCGTTGGTGACGAAAAAGCAGTGGTCGGCGTTGAAGATGCGCGCCGCGTTGCGCTCGCTGGCGCCGATGGCGCCGTTGTGGTCCAACAGCTGGCCCAGCTCTTCCACCGCGTTGCAGACGTCGGCGCGCAGCATGTTCTCGCCGTAAAACTGGTGGTACATCTGGCCGATGGGCGACTTGAGGAAAGCCACGCCGCCCGAATGCCCCGGGCAGTGCCAGCTGTAGGAGCCGTCCTCGGCGTAGTCCAGCAGCGCCTTGAAAAACGGCGGCTGGATGCCCTCCAGATAACTCTTGGCCTCGCGCACGATGTGCTTGGCCACGAACTCGGGCGTGTCCTCGAACATGTGGATGAAGCCGTGCAGCTCGCGCAGCACGTCGTTGGGCAGGTGCTGGCTGGTCTTGGTCTCGCCGTGTAGGTAGATCGGCACGTCCTCGTTCTTGCGCCGCACCTCGGCAATGAAGTTGCGCAGGTTTTGCACCGCGGTGTCGGCCTCCGGGTCGCCCCCCAGTTCCTCGTCGTCGATCGACAGGATGAAGGCGCTGGCGCGGCTTTGCTGCTGGGCGAACTGGCTCAGGTCGCCATAGCTGGTCACGCCCAGGATCTCGAAGCCCTCCTCCTCGATCGCCTTGGCCAGCGCGCGGATGCCCAGGCCGGAGGTGTTCTCGGCGCGGTAGTCTTCGTCGATGATGACGATGGGAAAGCGGAATTTCATGGGGCGGCCTCCGGCCGATAAACGCAATGCAGCGCGCAAGTGTACGGAAATCCGGGTTTATCCCGGTGCCGTCGGCGCGATGGCCCACAATAGCCCCAGTGGCTCGCCCCGGGCCGATGACGCAAGAGGAGGAATCGATGGCGGACTCGACGCTGTGGTGGATCATCACCGGCCTGCTGGTGGCGGCCGAGCTGGCCACCGGCACTTTTTATCTGCTGATGCTGGCCATCGGCGGCCTGGCCGGCGCGCTGACGGCCCACGCCGGCACCGACCAGTACACGCAGATGATCGTCGCCGCCGTGGTCGGCGCGGCGGCCGTCTTCGCCTGCTACTGGGTGCGTCGGCGCCGGCCAGGCGACCCTTCTCCACGCGCCGACCGCAGCGTGAACCTGGACGTCGGCGAGGTGGTGCAGATCGAGCACTGGAACGCCGACGGCACGGCGCAGATCCGCTACCGCGGCGCGCAGTGGACGGCCGTATACCGCGGAGCCGCGGCGCCCCAGGCGGGCCGCCACCGCGTGGTCGAGCTGGAAGGCAGCCGCCTGCTGGTCGAGCCCGTCCCCTCCCCCTCTTCTTCTTGAACCCTCACGTCAACGCCACCCGGGAGACCGCACCATGTCCATCGCGCTGATCGTCGTCATCATTGCCGTCATCTTCATCACCCGCTCGATCAAGGTCGTGCCGCAGCAAAACGCCTGGGTGGTCGAACGCCTGGGCAAGTACCACGCCACGCTGGCGCCGGGCCTGAACTTTCTGGTGCCCTTCGTCGACCGCGTGGCCTACAAGCACGGGCTGAAGGAAATCCCGCTGGACGTGCCCAGCCAGGTCTGCATCACGCGCGACAACACGCAGCTGCAGGTGGACGGCGTGCTGTACTTCCAGGTCACCGACCCCATGCGCGCCAGCTACGGTGCCAGCAACTACATCGTCGCCATCACCCAGCTGGCGCAGACCACGCTGCGCAGCGTGATCGGCAAGCTGGAGCTGGACAAGACCTTCGAGGAGCGCGACATGATCAACGCCCAGGTGGTGGCGGCCATCGACGAGGCGGCGCTGAACTGGGGCGTGAAGGTGCTGCGCTACGAGATCAAGGATCTGACGCCGCCGGCCGAAATCCTGCGCGCCATGCAGGCGCAGATCACCGCCGAGCGCGAAAAGCGCGCCGTCATCGCCACCTCCGAAGGCAAGCGCCAGGAAGAAATCAACCTCGCCGAAGGCCAGAAGCAGGCCGCCATTGCCAAGTCCGAAGGCGAAAAGCAGGCCGCCATCAACAACGCCCAGGGCCAGGCCGCCGCCATCACCGAGGTGGCCAACGCCACCGCCGTGGCGCTGACACGCGTGGGCACTGCCATCCGCCAGCCCGGCGGCGGCGAAGCCGTGCAGCTGAAGGTGGCCGAACTCGCCGTCGACGCCTACAGCAAGCTGGCGCAGGAATCGACCACCACCCTGGTGGTGCCCAGCAACATGACCGAAGTGGCCACCCTCATCAGCTCGGCCATGAAGATGGTGCAGGTGCAGCAGCGCAACGAGGGCTGACGGAGGCGGTCGCGCCGCACGCGCACGCTACAATGCACGGCTTCGCGGAGAGGTGGATGAGCGGTTTAAGTCGCACGCCTGGAAAGCGTGTGTGGGTTAATAGCCCACCGCGGGTTCGAATCCCGCCCTCTCCGCCAGATCATCAGCAAACAAGCGGCTTTCGGGCCGCTTTTGTTTTTCTACCCACCTTCAGTCCCACCATCCCGCCGGTCACTCCCATTCCCTCCGTGATGCCCGCCGAACGATCGGTCGGGGCCGGCGGGCTCTCACTTAGGGCGCGCGCCCGCTTCCGGGTTGGCTGATTCGGCGCACGGGCTGCGCGTGCCGAACGATGCCCGGATGTGCTCGTGCATGGCCGCCACGGCCCTGGATCGCCGGGATCGCTCGCTGCGCAGCAGCACCACGTCGACCGATGGCAGGTCGGGCAGGCCTTGCCGGGCGTCCAGCACCCTGAGCCCGCCGGGCTGGGTGCAACGGGTGATCACGGCCACCGCCAGTCCGCTTTCGGCCATGGCCAGCTGCCCGGTCACGTTCGGGCTGTTGTAGACCACGCGGTACTCGCGCTGCTGCGCGGCCAACGCGGACAGGATGGCGCCGCGCAGCTGGCTGCTCAGGCCGTGCACCGCGATGGGCAGCGGATTTCGCGTCCACGCGGCATGCTGCGGCGCCGCAACCCAGATCAGGTCTTCCTTGAACAGGAATTCGCCGGCGCCCGGCCCGTCGCGCGAGGCCAGCGTCAAGTCGATCTCGCCGCGCTCGAGCCGGGCCACCAGCACCGACGAGGGCTCGCACACCACCGTCACCTGCACCTCGCTGAAGCGGCTGGAGAAGGCGCGCAGGGCGGGCGCGAGGTAAACCATGACGTAGTCGTCCGGAACGCCGACGGTGACGCGGCCTTCGACCCCGCCGCGGTGCAGGGCGGCCAACGCACCCGAATGGATGGCCATCAGCTGGCGTGCATGCACCAGCAGGTCGTAGCCGACGGGCGTGAGGGTGATGGCGCCGCTGCCCCGGTTCAGCAGCGGCCGGCCGACGCTGTCCTCCAGCTTCTTGATCTGCATGCTGACGGCCGACTGCGAGCGCGCCACCTGTTGGGCCGCGGCCGTCATGGAGCCGGTGTCCACCACCGCCAGGAAGGCGCGAAGCCAGTCGATCTGCAGATCTTTCGAGGACATCGGCCGAAGGATGGAGGTGACCAGTGGCAGTTTCGAAAAACGAATCGACTATATCAAATCTATTCGTTTGACTGATGTTCGGTCAGCCAGGATCATTCGATTCATCCATGAAAACCGACAGCAACACCGCCACCCTCAAGCTTCTGGCCGGGATGATCCTGATCGGCACCGTCGGTGCCGCCGTGGTCGGGACCGGTCTTGACGCCATCACTGCGCATTCCACTGATGGCGGACAGTGATTCCATTCCCATCGCGGACAGCGTTCCATGCGATGGCGGACACGCTGCGCGAGTGTCCTGAGTGACGAGCAAATCGTAGCCGAAGTGTCCGCCATCAGCATGGAACGGGTGGCTGCT